>CAZBWH010000030.1:0-35559 GCA_964495595.1 uncultured Burkholderiales bacterium
CTGCAGTCTGCGCAATGCTGGGCAAGATTCCGAGCAAGGAAGAGTACATGGCCAATATCGGCGTGATCAACGCCAACGCCGCTGACATTTATCGCTACATGAACTTTGATCAGATCAAGGACTACAGCAGCGTGGCTGATACGGTGAAGCCTTGATCGGCATCTCGAGGTAGCCCTGCCCCGTCTTGGCTGTGCATCGTACTGCACAGACGATCGGGCGAATGACAACACCCCAGCAATGGGGTGTTGTTTTTTGTTGCGTTGGTCTGCAAGGCATGCAGGCGAAAAAAAAGCCACGCATCGCGTGGCTGGTGGGCCGGTGCTTCTGCCATCGACCTCGTGGCCTGAGAGGCCGGGGTCAACAGAGCATGCCGCAGCTTACATGGCAATGCTGCCACTGACTTCGATTGCTGCGCCATTGATGTAGCTGGCTTCGTCACTTGCCAGAAACGCATATACATTAGCGATTTCCTCCGGCTTTCCCAGTCTGCGCAGCGCAACTTTTTCTTCCATTGAGGTAATGACCTTTTCCGGCATCGAGCTCAGGATGGCCGTAGCAATGAAGCCCGGGCAAACCGCATTGACCCGAACGCCTTTGGGGCCCAATTCCTTGGCCCAGGTCTTGGTGAAGCCAATCACGCCGAACTTGGCGGCAGCATAGTTGGTCTGGCCGAAGTTGCCATACAGGCCCACTACCGATGAGGCGTTCAGAATCACACCGAAGCCTTGTTCCACCATGACATCGACCACTGCCTTGGTGCAGCGGTAAACCCCTTTCAGGTTGATGTCGATCACCCGGTCAAACTGCTCTTCAGACATCTTCTGCAGTCGCGCATCCATCACGATACCGGCATTGTTGACCATGGTATCTACCCGGCCATACTTGTCCTTCACCAGTGCCACCATGTCATTGATCTGCGACTGGTTGGTCACGTTGACGGTGAATCCTTCTGCCTTGCCGCCGGCTGCACGGATTTCATCTACGACAGTCTGAACGGCTTCTTCGTTCAGATCGCAAACGATTGCAGTTGCCCCTTCGGCAGCGAATTTCAGTGCGGTAGCCTTGCCGATGCCGTTGGCCGCACCGGTAATGATGGAAACCTTACCATTGAGTCTCATGAGAGTGCCCTTTTGCATGTGTCGAAATAGATACCCGGGCTACCGTCGAAACCTGGTCTCACTGACGACAGATTATCGGTACGGCTGCCCTGAACAATGCTGCAACGCAGCTAAGCACATTCCGCCGGGCGCCCTTTACCCTACGTCATGGCAATCATGTTGTTTGGCTCCGCTTGATCGCAACCGAGCCAAAGAAGACTGCTTTTTAAGCGATTTTTGAATTATGGCCAGGATGTTTGCCTGGAAGACAGCACAGCAGAACGCTATGCCAGTCAGTGAAATTATACCGCATTGCAAAATTAGTAATAGCAGTTATTGTGAAGTCATACCATAAAAAAGCCGCCTTGCGGCGGCATCGGGTAGCGGGTTTCGCTTATTACAGTCCCTGGCTGTGCAGGTAATCTTCATATCCGCCAACGTAATGGACGAAATCACCGTTATCCTTGATCTCAACGATCTGGGTGGCGAGCGAGGACACGAACTGCCGGTCATGCGACACGAACACCAGTGTCCCCCTGTACATCTCCAGCGCCAAGTTCAGCGACTCGATCGATTCCATGTCCATGTGATTGGTTGGTTCATCCATGATCAGGACATTCGGCCGCTGCAGGATCAGCTTGCCGTAGAGCATCCGTCCCTTTTCCCCGCCCGAGAGAACCTTGACCGACTTTTTGGCGTCATCGCCGGAGAACAGTAGTTTGCCCAGCACGCCACGAATCACCTGGTCGTCATCACCGGCTTGTCCCCATTGCTTCATCCAGTCGAACACGGTCAGATCGGCGTCGAAGTCAGTTGCGTGATCCTGGGAAAAGTACCCGATCATGGCCTTTTCTGCCCACTTGACCGTGCCGTGCTGCGGCGTGAGTTCACCAATCAGGGTGCGGATGAACGTCGTCTTGCCTACGCCATTGCCACCGATCACCGCCAGCTTTTGATTGGCTTCAAGAATCATCGACAGGTTGCGTAGCAGGGGGCGATCGTAACCAAACGTTACGGCATCCATTTCGAATGCCTGACGGTGCAGTTTCTGCTTGTCGTCCATCTCGAAACGGATATAAGGGTTCTGCCGACTGGAAGGTTTGACCTCCACCATTTCCGACTTGATCTTGTCTGCCAGTTTGAGCCGGGAAGTTGCCTGACGTGCTTTTGACTTGTTGGCGGCGAAGCGGGCGGCAAATGCGTTCAGTTCTGCAATGCGCTCCTTGGCTTTGGCGTTGGCCGCCGTCTGGCGATCACGGGCGGCAAGGCTGGCTTCCATGTAATCGTCGTAGTTGCCTGGGTAAACCCGGATGGTGTTGTAATCCAGATCAGCGATGTGGGTGCACACTTCGTTCAGGAAGTGCCGGTCATGCGATATGATGATCATCGTCGACTCACGCTCGTTGATTACATGCTCCAGCCAGCGGATGGTGTTGATATCCAGGTTGTTGGTGGGTTCGTCGAGCAGTAGAACATCCGGATTCGAGAACAGTGCTTGCGCCAGCAGAACCCGTAGTTTCCAGCCTGGCGCCACTTCGCCCATTGGCCCGAAATGCTGGTCGACCGGAATGCCGACTCCCAGTAACAGCGCGCCGGCCCGCGCTTCGGCATCGTAGCCACCCATTTCGCCAAAGCGCACTTCCAGATCGGCCGCCCGCATGTAATCGTCTTCGGAGGCTTCCGGGTTGGCGTAGATGGCATCCTTTTCCTGCATGACCGACCAAAGCTCGGTATGTCCCTGCAGTACCACATCGAGCACTCTTTGTTCTTCATAGGCAAACTGATCCTGCTTCAGCTTGCCCAGCCGGACCCCCGGATCCAGCGAGACGTTACCGGCAGAGGGTTCCAGGTCGCCGCCGAGAATCTTCATGAACGTCGATTTGCCACATCCATTGGCGCCAATCAGACCGTAGCGGTTGCCGTCGCCGAACTTGATCGAGACGTTCTCGAATAAGGGCTTGGCGCCGAACTGCATGGTAATGTTGGAAGAAGTAATCACGGCAAATCCTCAATCTGGCCTGCAGTGCGGGTGCAGGCTATGCTGTGTGAACAAGCGCGGGATTGTATCACACGGCAGGCCTGACCTTGCCGGAGCCATGCCGGATGCGTCGGGTAGTCGTTTCGTGTGGCGAATGATTCGGGTAAACTCGCCGCTTTGATCGAATCGCCAATTAAGGTGGGAGCATTATGCTGAAAGGTAGCCTGGTCGCCATTGTTACCCCGATGTTCGAGGATGGCTCGCTGGATTTCGCTGCATTGCGCAAGCTGGTAGATTTTCATGTCAGCCAGGGGTCCGATGGACTGGTGGTCGTGGGCACCACAGGCGAATCTCCGACCGTCTCCGTATCTGAGCATCTGGAATTGATCCGGGTTGTCGTTGAGCAGGCCGCCGGTCGTGTGCCGGTAATCGCCGGAGCCGGTGCCAACAGCACCGCCGAAGCGATTGAGTTGTCCCGGGAGGCAAAAAGACTGGGGGCAGATATGACTCTGTCCGTCGTACCTTACTACAATCGGCCGACGCAGGAGGGCATGTACCTGCACTTCAAGGCCATTGCTGCCGCCGTCGATATTCCGATGATCCTGTACAACGTTCCCGGTCGCACGGTTGCCGACATGAGCAACGATACCGCGCTGCGATTGGCGGAGCTTCCCAATATCGTCGGCATCAAGGATGCTACCGGTAATCTGGAGCGCTGCGCGGACCTGGTTCGGCGAGCTCCGCCGGACTTTGCCTTGTACACCGGCGACGATGCTACCGCAATGGCATTCATGTTGCTCGGCGGGCATGGTGTGATCACCGTGACCGGCAACGTGGCACCAAAGGCGATGCATGATCTGTGTCAGCGTTCGCTCGCTGGCGACATAACCGGAGCCAGGGCGATCAACGACGCCTTGATGGGGCTGCACAAGCAATTGTTCATCGAGGCCAATCCGATCCCGGTCAAATGGGCCGTCCAGCAAATGGGACTGATCGGCCCCGGGATCCGTTTGCCATTGACACCCCTCAGCCAGCAATGCCAAGAGGCCGTCAGGCAGGCGATGCAACAGGGTGGCGTCGCTTTTCTGGCGAGGTGTTGATTCATTCGGCTGGCGGGATTGACTGCAAAGAGCCTGGCGCGCAGCAGGCGAGGCCTGATATGAGCGTGGGCGATTTCGAGTGCCGAACGCCATGGTAATTCGCCCGACATGGGCTGTTTTCCCTTTCCTTGTCCGTGCAAATATCTTGCCCGGGCACAAGCAAAATCGCATCTCAGGAAAAATGCATGAAGCAATTGCGTACTACCGCAACAATATTGACTGTTGCGAGTCTGGTTTCTGCCTGTGGCATTGCCGCCGAACACCGTAAATACGACTACAAGGGTCCGTCGGGTACCGCTACCGCCAAGCCTCTGGAGGTGCCGCCGGATCTGAGCGCCATTCCCGCAGGGGGGCTGGCCTTGCCAAGGGAGGGCGCAGAAAAGGCTGCCAGCGTACCGGTATTGCCGGCTATCGCTGACGTGTCGGTGGAGCGGGATGGACAGATGCGTTGGCTGGTAGTCAAGCGTCCGGCTGATCAGGTGTGGGACGGGGTTCGCCAGTTCTGGAAGGAGCAGGGGTTCGAGCTGGAGATGGAGGATGCCAAGGCGGGCGTCATGCAAACCGGTTGGGCGGAAGACTACAGCCGCAAGCCGAATGATTTGCTTAACCGTTCAATTGGCGGATTGTTCAGCAATCTGTTTTCCTCTGGCCAGAAAGATCGGTTCCGGACCCGGCTGGAGCGGCGACAGGACGGTACTGTCGAGGTGTTTGTCAGCCACCAGGCGAAGGCTGAAGAATTTGTCGATACCGGCAAGAGCGAGGTGCGTTGGTTTGCCCGGCCGTCCGACCCGGAGGCGGAGGCGTTCATGTTAAGCCGGCTCATGCAACGATTGGCTCCTGCTGCTGATGTATCCGGCGTGTCTGCGGCACTGGTTGCGGTGTCCTCCATGGCAACCAGCCCGGCGGGCAAGCTGGATGGCGCAACAACACTCGAACTGCCGGGTGGGTTTGACCGTACCTGGAGAAGGGTTGGGCTGGAGCTAGATCGCAATGGATTTACCGTGATTGATCGCGATCGCTTGCATGGTCTGTACTTCATTCGCTACGCCGACCCTGACGTACATCGCAGCAACGGTGTCCTCGGATTTCTGTTCGGCGACAAGGATACTCGTGCCGAGGACTTCCAGCTCGAGATCGTGGAATTGACGGGAAAATGCATGCTGCGAGTGCTGGATGGCAAGGGGCAGCCATCGACCAGCGCCACGGCCAAGCGCATTATCGGATTGCTGCGGGAAAAAATCGTTTAGGGCGCAGTTCGTCTGATAGGTGTTACAGGTCTGTGCCCTGTTCTGCCTGGTGGTCGGTCTCGCGTGCTGTGTGCCGGCTGTTTTCATGCTTCGCAGTGGGCCAGTCGCAGCACTCGCGAAGTATGGTTCGGGTGATTGGTGGGTAGGTCTGTTTCGTGGGATAAAAAAAGCCGGTCTTTGACCGGCTTTTTTCGACTGAACGAGTCAGCGCAAGATTACTTCTTTTCTTCTGCAGGAGCGGCGGCCGGGGCAGCAGCGTCAGCAGCAGGAGCGGCAGCAGCGTCAGCGGCCGGAGCAGCAGCGTCAGCAGCAGGAGCAGCGGCCGGAGCAGCAGCATCAGCGGCCGGAGCAGCAGCAGGAGCTTCTGCAGCAGGAGCAGCAGGAGCAGCAGCGTCAGCAGCAGGAGCTTCTTCTTTCTTACCACAAGCGGACAGGGCAACAGCCAACAGAGCAGCAGCAATCAGCGAATGTTTCATTATTTTTACCTTTGACAGATTATTGAGTAGTAACAATACACATACAGCAATCGGCCTGGGACCGAGAGAGAGCCGGGAGGTTACAAGTAACCCCCTAGCCGACCGACTGAGAAATTCTAGCACGAATCTGAAAAAATTCTAGCCTTTTTGGCGTGTGCCTTAGTGGTGTTTTGTGGCAATAGGTTCCCCGCCTTTCGTTGTCTGGGAAGTGTTACTTCCGCCCATTATCGATAATTGGGATAGAATCCCGCAGGCTGCATCGCACGGTCGTGCGACTGTCAAGGCGCGTTGCCCTGGTCAACGTGCATTTGCAAATCACCCTGGCATGATAAGGACCCGCATCCATGCAAATCTCGAAAAACTGTGTTGTTTCCCTGCACTATGAAATGTTCGATGGCGAGAATCAGCTCGTCGACAAGACGGAAGAGCCCATCGTTTACTTGCATGGGGGATACGACAATATCTTGCCCAAGCTGGAAGAAGCATTGCATGGCAAGCTGGCGGGAGACAAGGTAGAGGTAGCCATGGAGCCTGACGATGCGTTTGGTGATTTCGATCCGAGCCTGTTGCGGATGGAATCTGCCGACATGTTCCCGGAAGAGGTGGAAATCGGCATGATGTTTGAGGCGGACGACCCGGAAACCGGGGATGCGATCCTGTTTCGGGTAACCGATATCGCGGATGGCAAGATCGTGGTGGATGGCAATCATCCGCTAGCGGGAAAGCGTGTGCGTTTCAGTTGTCAGGTGGTGGAGGTCCGCCCGGCCAGCAAGGAAGAAATCGAGCACGGCCATGTACATGGCCCGCATGGCCACGAGCACTGATGTCTGCCTGATGGATGGCCTGCCGGTATGTGTTGACGCAAGTCGCCCGGCAGGTTTCGCTGTGGCGTCAGTCGTTCAGGCGGGCCGCGTGTTCGCGGGTGGCGTGGAACCGCACTTTGGGCCAGCGTTCCTGAATCAGTTCCAGATTAACGCGCGAGGTGGCCAGGTACGTCAGGTTGTCGGCAGCGTCCCGCGCTACGTTCATCGCCAGGTTTTTTTCGAAATCGGCCAGCATGCGGCTGTCTTCGCAACTGACCCAGCGTGCCGTATGGATGCTTGCATGTTCGAAGATTGCATCAACACCATATTCGGTGTGCAGACGGTGCGCCACCACGTCGAACTGCAGCACTCCGACTGCACCCAGAATCAGGTCAGTACCGCTGGCCGGTTTGAACACCTGTACGGCACCTTCTTCTCCCAGTTGTTGCAATCCTTTGTGTAGCTGCTTGATTTTCAACGGATTACGGATGCGTACCGAGCGGAATAATTCTGGCGCAAAAAACGGGATGCCGGTGAAGGCCAGTTGTTCTCCTTCGCTGAAACTATCGCCAATCTGGATGTTGCCATGGTTGGGGATGCCAATGATGTCGCCGGCGTAGGCTTCTTCAACCTGCTCACGGCTGGAGGCCAGGAAGGTTACCACGCTGGATGCGGCGATCTCGCGGTTCAGGCGCAGGTGCGACATTTTCATGCCCCGCTCGAACTTTCCCGAGCATACGCGAAGGAAGGCAATCCGGTCGCGGTGTTTGGGATCCATATTGGCCTGGATTTTGAATACAAAGCCGGAAAATTTCGGTTCGGTCGGGTTTACCGAGCGCGCCGTAGCGTCCCGCTCGGCGGGGGCTGGAGCCCAGTCCACCAGTGCATTGAGGATTTCGCGCACCCCGAAGTTGTTGATTGCCGAGCCGAAAAATACCGGTGTCTGTTTGCCTGCAAGGAAGGCCGCCAGGTCGAACGGATGCGATGCACCCTGAACCAGCTCGATTTCCATTTTGAGCTGGTCCATTTCCAGCGGGAACAGATCCATCAGGCGCGGGTTGTCAATTCCCTTGATTACTTCACTGACGGTCTGGTCTGCCTTTTCCTGGCCGGCATCGAACAGCAGCACTTCATCGTTGAGTATGTGATACACCCCACGAAAGGTCTTGCCCATGCCGATTGGCCAGGTAACTGGTGCGCACTGGATCTTCAGGACACTTTCCACTTCGTCGAGCAGCTCCAGTGAATCACGCACTTCACGGTCATACTTGTTCATGAAAGTGACGATCGGTGTGTTGCGCAATCGGCAAACGTTCAGCAGCTTGATGGTTTGTTCTTCCACGCCCTTGGCTGCGTCGATCACCATTAACGCTGAGTCCACTGCAGTCAGTACCCGATAAGTGTCTTCAGAAAAATCCTGGTGGCCCGGCGTATCAAGCAGGTTGATCACATGCTCGCGGTAGTCAAACTGCATCACCGAGCTGGCGACCGAGATGCCGCGCTGCTTCTCGATTTCCATCCAGTCGGAGGTGGCAAATTTGCCGCTCTTCTTTCCTTTGACTGTCCCGGCCATCTGAATCGCACCGGAAAACAGCAGCAGCTTTTCGGTCAGTGTGGTCTTGCCCGCATCCGGGTGGGAAATAATGGCGAAAGTGCGGCGACGGGCAACTTCCTGCTGGATGGATTCAGTAGACATGGGGTTGGCGAGCGACGAAAAGCCGTAAAGTCTACCAAAAAGCCGCGATACCGAGAAATGCTGGCTGCCGGCCGGCTGGATTGCCCGCTTGTGGCCGGGCTGCAAGGCGGTTGTTGTGTGCCCTATAGTGAAATGGTCTGTTAGCAGGCGTGGAGGGTAAGGTTATGAAAATCGGTGTTCCGCAGGAAGTCAAAATTCATGAATACCGGGTCGGGCTGTTGCCTAGCTCGGTGCGCGAGTTGGTGTCACATGGCCATCAGGTGGTGGTTCAGGTCGGAGCGGGTATCGGGGCCGGGTTTGCGGATGATGACTATCTGCGGGCGGGGGCGGAAGTGGTGCCCGATGCTGCTATGGTCTTTGGCGAGGCCGAATTGATCGTGAAGGTCAAAGAGCCTCAGCCAAGTGAGGTGCCGATGCTCCGCACAGGCCAGATACTGTTTACCTATCTGCATCTGGCTGCGGATCGAGCCCTGACCGATGCATTGCTGCTGTCGGGTGTTCACGCTGTTGCTTATGAAACCGTAACCAGTGCAGGAGGCGGTTTGCCGTTGCTCGCACCGATGTCGGCTGTGGCCGGCCGCCTGGCGGTGCAGGCAGGTGCAGCTTGTCTGGAGAAGCCGCGCGGAGGGCGTGGCGTATTGCTGGGTGGGGTGCCGGGTGTCATGCCCGCGCAAGTGGTCATCCTGGGGGCCGGCGTGGTGGGTAGCCATGCGGCGACCATCGCAGCGGGAATGGGGGCGCAGGTTACGGTGCTGGATCGCAATCTGGATGCATTGCATCGATTGCAGCAGGTTTTTGGGGGGCGGGTGCAGACGGTCTACTCTACCGCTGATGCCATCGACAAGGCGGCACAGGGGGCTGACTTGCTTATCGGTAGTGTGCTGATTCCGGGCGCCGCAGCGCCCAAACTGGTCAGCCGGGAGGCGGTTCGTGCCATGCCAGAAGGTGCTGCTCTGGTAGACGTTGCGATTGATCAGGGCGGGTGTTGTGCGACGTCAAGGCCGACTACTCATGCCAGTCCCACTTATGTTGATGAAGGCGTGGTGCATTACTGCGTGACCAATATGCCCGGTGCGGTGCCGCGAACGGCAAGCTTTGCCCTGAACAACGCGACGTTGCCCTATGTGCTGCAGCTGGCTGCGCAGGGGGTGGGAGCGTTGCGGCGCAATGGCGACCTGCGTGCTGGGCTGAATGTTTCGCAGGGGCGCTTGACCCATTCCGCCGTCGCAGCCGCATTCAATCTGCCATGCACCGCTGCCGACGATCTGTTTGTTTGAGGAAGCGCTGATTTATCTCGCTCGCCGAATCAATCCGTACTTCTTTATGATCTGCTGATTTGCGTTTTTGTATGTCATTTTGCGCATATTGTTGATTGGAGTATTAGATTATACTAATCTTCTGTTTTGCAGGGCGTGTTCTTGGGCGATTGTCGATTGAACGGGGGATACCATGGCAACCATTATCGATCTGGCGAAATATCGCAAGCCAGTCAAGATGCAGACACCGGAGCCTGGCCCGGTGTATTTCTGTACCCGCTGCAGTGCGGATGTATTCCACCTTCACCCGTCGGGCGAAGTGCGTTGCATCGAATGTGGCGCCATCATGCGTAATATCGGCGTGGTTCCGGTCGATCGTTGCACAGTGACCCAGTAGCCTTCTGATCGCGGCGGTTGTCATGCGCTGACAAGCCCTGTTAAATTAATCCCTGTTTATTCCCGTACCGTGCCTCCCGCTGTAATCAGGGAGGCCGGTGTCGTTTGTATGGGCTGAATTCCCTCTTGGAGTGATTGAGATGATTGCCAGCAGGATGTGGCTTGCTTGCGCCGCTGGAGTGTTGCCCGTGATGGTCTCGGCCAGTGAGGCAGCTGTCGAGGTGTTTTCCAGGATCGGTAGCTTTCAGGATGTACGAGACAACCTGGCTCTGGAAGTGACACGGCGGGGCATGGCGCTGACCCACTCGATTCAGGTCAACGAGATGCTGGAAAAAACAGCCAAGGATGTCGGTGCCGTGCGCCCGGTATATGTGCAGGCAGAGGCGCTGGAGTTTTGCAGCCCGGCTCTCGGGCGGAAACTGATGGAGGCGAACAGCGCCAATATCGTTTATTGTCCGTTGATGGTCAGCATCTATGTGTTGCCTGAGGCGCCTAGGGTCGTCAACGTGGCCTACCGGCGAATTCCAAAGGGTAGTTCGGCCCAGTCGCAGAAGTTGTTCCGCGAAGTCGACGGACTGGTGATAGGCATTATTCGTGATGCGTTGAATCCGGGGCGTGAGGAGTCTGGCGACAAGGATAGTGCCGTGCGCAAGCCGCTGGCTGTCCCGCTTGCTTCTGTGCGTGGATTGGGCTGAAATGTGGCTGGCTGCTGTATCGGTGGCTGTGGGGGCTGCATTGGGTGCCGTGATGCGCTGGGGGTTGGGGGTGTGGCTCAATCCGTTGATCAAGTGGTTGCCGCTGGGGACTCTGGTGGCCAATTGGGCTGGCGGACTGCTGGCGGGGGTGGCTCTGGCCTGGTTTGAGTTGCATCCACAGTGGCCTCCGGCCGTCCGCTTGTTGTGTGTGACTGGATTTCTCGGTGGGCTGACCACTTTTTCCACTTTTTCTGCCGAGGTTACGGGGCTGTTGCTGGCAACCCAGTATGCCCAGGCGTTGATTGCTGCGCTGCTGCATTTGTTGGGCTCGCTGGCGATGACCGTGCTCGGCGTTTCGATGGTGCGCCTATGGCTATGAATTCATTATTATTCCGTGTCCTGTGTGTGTTATGGCTTGCCGGCTTGGCATCATTCGGCCGGGCGGCTCCTGTGCCGATGCCGGGCGCGCTTGCACCGGTGTTCTCGTTGCCGGATCAGCAGGGTATGCTGCACACCCTTTCGCAGTATCGCGGCAAGTGGGTGGTGCTCTATTTCTATCCGAAAGACGATACGCCGGGTTGTACCGAGCAGGCGTGTCGTTTCCGGGATGACTTTGCCGTGCTGAAAATACTGGGTGCGGAAGTGCTGGGAGTGAGCGTGGATGATCCTGCGTCACACGCTGAATTTGCGCGCAAGCACAAGTTGCCGTTTCCGTTGCTCGCGGACAAGGATGGCAATGTTGCTGCCGCTTACGGGTCGCTGCGCGACCTGCTGATTACCCGTATCGCCAAACGCAATACCTTTCTGATTAATCCGCAGGGGCGGATCGAGCGCACCTTTCTCGGGGTGGATACGGCCAAGAACGCTTCGGAAGTCATCGCCGTACTACGGCAGCTGTCCGGCAAGCCGTAGCACCGGTTGGTGCCCGACGGCATGAATGGCCTGCCAGGTTGCGGGCCATTTGTTTTTGCTCTGGCACAAAGAGGGGGGCTGTTATAATCCGCGCCTTGCGTTCAACCCGGAATCCGGTATGCCATTGCTTTCGATCGACCATGCCTGCCTTGCCTTTGGCCATGTGGCCTTGCTTGATAACGCCGATTTTTCCATTGATTCCGGCGAGCGGGTGGGGCTGATCGGCCGCAATGGTTGCGGCAAGTCCTCCTTGCTGAAGGCTATCGCGGGTCAGGTCCAGCTGGATGACGGCAAGCTGGTTCGTGTGCGTGACCTGAAGGTGGCTTATGTGCCGCAGGAGCCGACCTTCCTGCAGGGGCAGACGGTATTCGAGGCTGTTGCCCAAGGGTTGGGTGATGTGCGTCAGTTATTGCTGGATTACCATCAATGCAGTGTGCAGCTTGGCACGGCCGGTGCCGACCTTGAAGCGGTGATGGCTAGGATGCACGCGTTACAGAACGAGCTGGAGCGCCTGGATGGCTGGCGGTTCAATAGCCTGGTCGAATCAGTGCTCAGCCACCTGGATCTGATGCCGGATACTCCGATCGAATGTTTGTCCGGTGGCTGGAAAAAGCGTGTGGCGCTGGCCAGGGCATTGGTGGCCGAGCCGGCGCTGATGCTGCTGGACGAGCCGACCAATCATCTGGATGTAGATGCCATCGAGTGGCTGGAGAAGCTGTTGCTGGGTTACGCCGGTGCCGTGGTGGTGATTACGCATGATCGGCGGTTTCTGGATAACGTGGCCACCCGCATCGTTGAACTTGACCGGGGGCAGCTAGCCAGCTTTCCTGGTAACTATGCGACCTACCAGATTCGCAAGGCCGAGCAGCTGGAGATGGAGGCGGTGGTTCAGCGCAAGGCGGATCGTCTGCAGGCGCAGGAGGAGGTCTGGATTCGAAAGGGGGTCGAGGCGCGCCGTACCCGCAGTGAAAGCCGAATCCGGCGGCTCGAGCAGTTGCGCAAAGAGCGGGCGGCACGGCGCGATCAGCAAGGACAGGTGCAATTCAGCATCGATGCCGGCGAACGCTCAGGCAAGCTGGTGGCTGAGCTTGAGCATGTGGGCAAATCCTTTGCTGGCAAGGTGATCATTAACGACTTTTCCACTCGTATCCAACGAGGAGACCGGATTGGCCTGCTCGGACCGAACGGTGCCGGAAAAACCACTCTGCTGAAGTTGATACTGGGTGAGCTGCAGCCTGATTCCGGGTCGGTGAGGCAGGGAACCAGGCTGGAGATTGCCTATTTTGACCAGTTTCGTGAGCAACTGGATGAAAACGCCGCGGTTATCGATGTTGTCAGTCAGGGTAATGAGTTCATCGAGATTGGTGGCTGTCGCAAGCATGTGGTGAGCTATCTGGAGGATTTCCTGTTTCCGCCACAGCGGGCGCGTTCACCTGTTCGCTCGCTGTCCGGTGGCGAGCGCAACCGATTGCTACTGGCACGGTTGTTTACCCGCCCGGCCAACGTACTGGTGCTGGACGAACCTACCAATGATCTGGATGTCGATACGCTCGACCTGCTGGAACAATTACTGGTGGATTATCCGGGGACCGTATTCCTGGTCAGCCATGATCGTGCATTCCTGGATAATGTAGTCACCCAGGTCATTGCCTTTGAAGGCAACGGCATGTTGCGTGAGTATGTCGGTGGCTACAGTGACTGGCTGGTGGCCCGTCAGCGGGCGGCAGCTTTACCGGTGACACGGACATCGTCGCCGGCCGAGCCGGCAGCAGCTTCGTCCTCCCGCCAGCGGAGCGTCAAGCTCAGCTACAACGAAACCCGCGAACTCGCAGCCTTGCCGGACCGCATCGCTGCTCTTGAGCAGGAGAGTGCGGAAATAAATCAAACCCTGCTCGACCCGGATCTGTATCGCAACGATCCGGCCCGCGGCACACGAATGCAGTCGCGTATCGACGAGATCGAGCAGGCCTTGCTCGATCTGTTGAATCGCTGGGAGGTGCTGGAGGCCAAGCAGAAGGGCGAGTAAGTCTTGGGCGCGAGTTCAATCTGGCACATACAGTACGAACACCGTTGGCCGCTTGTGCAGGTCGGGTAGCGGCCGCGGCCATTCGGCCACGGTGCGTGAGATGATGTTGGCCTGCTTGCTGCCCAGCTCGGTGGCGCAGCACAGCAGGGTGCCTGGCGAGCAGGTTTCCAGTAGCGTGGCCAGCATCTGGTTGTTGCGATACGGAGTTTCGATAAACGCGATCGCTTCGTCCTGTTGGCGGGAGCGTTTTTCCAGCTGGATCAGCGTTGCCTTGCGTTCATTACCGTCTACCGGCAGGTAGCCCTGGAAGCTGAAGCGCTGGCCGTTGGCGCCGGATGCCATCAGCGCCAGCAGGATCGACGATGGCCCGATCAACGGCTTGACCGGCACGCCATGGCGATGCGCCAGCCGGACCAGTTCCGCCCCAGGATCGGCGATCGCCGGGCAGCCGGCTTCCGACATCAGCCCAACATCGTGGCCGCGCAGCAGTGGCTGCAGCAATGTCGGAAGGGTGGCTGCCGGCGTGTGTTCATTCAGTTCAATCAGCGACAGGTCGCGCAGAGGTGTGCTGACCTGCAGCCATTTCAGGTGTTGTCGGGCCGTCTTGCTGTTTTCGACGATGAAGTGCTGCAGTCGGTCGCAGATGGCAGCATTGCCACCCGGAATCGTTTGTTCCAGACTGCATTCGCCCAGTGGCGTAGGAATGAGGTACAGCGTGCCGATTGTCATTTACAGTACCCTGAAACCAGCGCGTTGCAGCATGGATACCAGCTCGATCAATGGCAGGCCGATCAGGGCATTGGGGTCGCTGCCGCCGATCGACTCAATCAACGCAATTCCCAGTCCTTCCGACTTGGCGCTGCCTGCGCAGTTATAGGGGTGTTCCTTGTGCAGGTAAGCATGGATCTGGTCGTCGCTCAGCGACCGGAAGCGGACTTCGGTGCTGACGTCAGCAACCTGGGTTGTGTCGTTGCGCGTGTCGTGCAGTGCCAGCGCGGTATGAAAGGTGACTGTCCGCCCACGCATCTGTTGCAGCTGGGCCACTGCCCGTTCGTGTGTGCCTGGCTTGCCAATCTGTTGTCCGTCCAGTGTGGCAACCTGGTCGGAGCCAATGATCAGTGCCGCCGGATAGCTGGGCGCCAGTGCGCGTGCCTTGGCTGCGGCCAGCCTGAGCGCGGTGTCGGCCGGCCCTTCGCCGGGCAGTGGGGATTCGTCGATATCTGGAGGGGCTGTCTCGAACGGGATGGCCAGACGTTGCAGTAATTCCCGTCGGTACGGAGAGGTGGATGCGAGTACGAGAGTGGGGTTGGACATTTGGATGTGCTTTGCAAGTGAGCCCGGCGCAATCGGCAAGCCCGCGCCAGATAAAGATATTTTGACAGTAAAGGCGAATGATTATAACATGCGCGGTTTATGTCAAAACCCTTGATAATCGACAGCGCCGAATTTGCCCGCGAGCAGCAGGATCTGCGTGGCGAAGTCGGGTTGCGCGACTTGCCTCGTGTGCTGGACTGCGTACGCAATCCGGACGGTGTGGTTCATTTTCGTCTGGTGGGTGGCATGGATCGGCTGGCGCGTCCGGTGTTGCGGCTGAGTGTGAGCGGGTCGGTCGAGCTGTTATGCCAGCGCTGTCTGAAGTCGCTTGACTGGGTGATCGACGGTGAGTCGCTGTTGACCTTGTTTGACAGCGAGGCTGTCATTGACGCTGCCGCTGAACAGGATGAGGAGCTGGAAGGCATCCTGGCCCGGCGTGACCAGTCGGTGGTTGATTTGATTGAGGACGAAATTCTGTTGGCCTTGCCGCTGGCGCCCAAACATGATGTCTGTGCGTCCGAGCAGGGTGCTGGGCTTGCTGCTGGCAAACCCAATCCGTTTGCCGTGTTGCAGCAGTTGAAAGCCACCAGGCAGGCCGACCCGGATTAATATTGATTTTTGGTAAGGAGTCATACAAATGGCAGTTCAACAGAATAAAAAATCCCCGTCGAAACGCGGCATGCATCGCGCACACGACTTCCTGACTGCTCCGGGGCTGGCTGTCGAGCCGGTAACCGGCGAGGTGCATTTGCGTCACCATATCAGCCCGAACGGCTTTTATCGTGGCAAGAAAGTCATTCGCAGCAAAGGCGAATAATCAATAAACCCTGATCCTGTGATCAGGGTTTTTTCTATCGCCGGCCAATCTGGCTGGCTACCAGAATCCTCCCAATGGACATAACCGTAGCTATCGACGCAATGGGCGGCGATCATGGTGCCCATGTCACGGTGCCCGCCGCGTTGGCGTTTCTCCAGCAATATCCGGATGTCAATCTCGTACTGGTTGGACTGCAAGATGTGATTGCGGCCGAATTGACGGCACGGCACGCGCAAACCGGCCCACGCTTGCGGATTCATCCTGCCAGTGAGGTGGTGGCGATGGATGAATCGCCTGTCCTGGCGCTGAAAAACAAGAAAGACTCTTCGATGCGGGTGGCCGCGCAACTGGTCAAGACTGGTGAGGCGCACGCTTGCGTCAGTGCGGGCAACACCGGGGCGCTGATGGCCATTTCGCGCTATGTCTTGAAAACCCTGCCCGGGATTGAGCGGCCGGCGATTGCCAAGATGTTGCCAAACATGAAGGGCGGGGCAACCTGTGTGCTGGATCTGGGGGCCAACGTGGATTGCTCTCCGGAGCACCTGCTGCAGTTCGGCATCATGGGGGCGATGCTGGTTGCTGCGGTGCAGCACAGAGATCAGCCTTTGGTCGGTTTGCTCAATATCGGCTCGGAAGATATCAAGGGTAACGAAGTCGTCAAGCAGGCGGCAGATCTGCTGCGCGAGGCGCGGCTGAATTTTCACGGCAATGTCGAGGGTAACGACATTTACCGTGGAACGGTCGATGTTGTGGTGTGTGACGGCTTTACCGGCAACGTGGCGCTGAAGACCTCCGAAGGGCTGGCCGGCATGATCGCTACCCTGTTGCGTGACGAATTCAACCGGAATCTGCTGACCCGGCTGGCCGGGCTGATTGCCTATCCGGTGTTGTCTGCGTTTCGGCGGCGGGTGGATTCGCGCCGCTACAATGGCGCCAGTCTGCTCGGATTGCGTGGCATCGTGGTCAAGAGCCACGGCGGGGCTGACCAGCTGGCGTTTGCCTACGCCATCGGACAGGCAGTCGAAGAAGTGCGCAATCGCGTGCCGGCCCGTATTGAGCAGGCGCTGTCGGCCCGGCCGGCTACCACCGAGCCCCGCACATGTTCGCCAGAATAGCCGGAACCGGCAGTTATCTGCCGGCGACCATCGTAACCAACGATGAGCTGGCCGGGCGGATCGATACCAGTGACGAATGGATTGCGACCCGCACCGGCATCCGGCAGCGGCACATGGCTGCGGCCGGCGAGCAGACCAGCGATCTGGCGCTGGCAGCCAGTCAGGCGGCGCTGGCCGCGGCGGGATTGGATGCCGGGTCGGTTGACCTGATCATTGTCGCTACCACTTCGCCGGATCGGGTGTTTCCCAGTGTGGCGTGTACCTTGCAGCACAAGCTTGGGGTGCATGGCTGTGCTGCGTTCGACGTGCAGGCGGTGTGCGCCGGGTTTGTTTATGCGCTGGCGACCGCCGACCAGTTCATTCGCGGCGGCTTGGCGCGCAATGCGCTGGTGGTCGGTGCCGAGGTGTTTTCCCGTTTGCTGGACTGGCAGGATCGTGCGACCTGTGTGCTGTTTGGCGACGGTGCCGGAGCGGTGGTGCTTACTGCCAGTGGGCATGAAGGCATTATCGGGTCGGTTTTGCATGCTGATGGCCGGTTCGGAAAACTGCTGAATGTATCGGCGCGAATCGAGCGTGGCGCGCTGCAAGGCAATCCGTATCTGTTCATGGACGGCCAGGCGGTCTTCAGGTTTGCCTCGATAGCCTTGGCGCAGGCGGCAGACGAGGTCTTGAAAAAGTTTGATCTGCACCCATCTGACATCGACTGGCTGGTGCCGCATCAGGCCAACCTGCGCATTATCGAGATGACTGCCCGCAAGCTGGGCGTGCCGATGGCACGTGTAGTGCTGACCCTGGCGCAGCACGGTAATACCTCGGCCGCATCCATCCCGCTGGCACTGGATGCCGCGGTGCGCGATGGACGGATTCGTTCCGGCGAGCTCCTGTTGCTGGAGGGGTTTGGTGGCGGCTTTGCCTGGGGATCGGTGCTCATGCGCTGGGCCTGACCTGCGTCGCAATACGGGTTTCACAAAGCCTTGCGACAATTCCGCTCAATTTTCATGACGCCAATATGACCACACCGTTTGCATTCGTTTTTCCCGGACAAGGATCCCAATCGTTGAACATGATGTCCGGCTTTGCCGACCAGTCGGTCGTAAGAACGACGTTCGACGAGGCCTCGGCCGTACTTGGGCTTGATCTGTGGCAACTGGCCTGCGGGGGGCCGGATGCCTTGCAGAATCAGACCGTCAATACGCAGCCGTTGATGCTGGCTGCCGGTGTGGCGGCTTACCGGGTCTGGCAGTCTGTATCGGAGGCCCGGCCGACATTGCTGGCCGGGCACAGTCTGGGCGAATATTCGGCACTGGTCGCCGCCGGTGCGATCCGCTTTGCTGATGCGGTGGCCGTGGTGCGTTGTCGGGCCGAGGCGATGCAGGATGCCGTGGCTGAAGGCGAGGGCGCGATGGCGGCGATCCTTGGCCTGGATGATGAGCCGCTGATCGAAGCGTGTCGGGAGGCGGCGCTGGATCAGGTGCTGGCTCCGGTCAATTTCAATTCTCCCGGGCAGGTGGTGATCGCCGGCCATCGGGCTGCCGTTGAGCGTGGCATGGAGCAATGCAGGGCGCGTGGCGCGAAGCGGGCCGTGTTGCTGCCGGTCAGCGTACCGTCGCACTGTGCTTTGATGCAGCCTGCGGCCGAGCGGCTGCGGCAGAGGCTGGCGACGGTAGACATTCAGTCGCCGGCGATTCCCGTCCTGCATAACGCTGACGTTGCCAGCCACGCAGGGCCGGAGCAGATCCGGGAGGCGCTGGTGTGCCAGTTGTACAGCCCGGTGCGCTGGGTGGAAACCGTGCGGGAGATGGCACAGCGCGGAGTCAGCAGAATGGCGGAGTGTGGTCCGGGCAAGGTGCTGGCCGGACTGGGCAAGCGGATTCACCCAGGGGTGACCACGGCAGCGTTTGTCGATCTGGCTGCGCTGCTGCAGTTCAAATCCGATCTGGAAGGAGCAGCGGCATGAGTGAAAGAATTGCGTTGGTAACCGGCGCTACCCGGGGTATCGGCCGGGCAATCGCGCTGGAGCTGGCGCGGCAGGGAGCGAATGTGATCGGCACGGCAACGTCGGCCGATGGTGTGGCCACCATCGATGCCTATCTGGCCGAGGCGGGCGTCAAGGGGCGGGGCGTGTTGTTGAACGTAACCGACGATGCGCAGACCGATTCCGTTCTGGCCGCGTTGGCGCACGAGGTTGGGGATATCACCATTCTGGTGAATAATGCCGGCATTACCCGCGACCAGTTGCTGATGCGAATGAAAGACGAAGAGTGGGACGCGATCATGCAGACCAACCTGCGCCCGGTGTTCCGAATTTCGCGTTCACTGATGCGCGGCATGATGAAGGCCCGCTGGGGGCGGATCATCAGCATCGCGTCGGTGGTCGGTGCCTCCGGCAGCCCCGGACAGACCAACTACGCTGCAGCCAAGGCAGGCATGATGGGGTTCAGTCGTTCGCTGGCACGCGAAGTTGGCAGCCGCAATATTACGGTCAACTGTGTAGCCCCCGGGTTTATCGACACTGACATGACCCGCGGTCTGGCAGAAGATTATCGTCAGCAATTACTGACCCAGATTCCGCTTGCGAGGCTGGGGCAGCCGCAGGACATCGCCGATGCCGTAGCGTTTCTGGCCAGCGATCGGGCGGGTTATATCTCAGGTCAGACCTTGCACGTCAATGGCGGGATGTATATGGTGTGACCCCGCGGCGCACGTTGCACGCGGGCTGGCCGGCTGCCTCACATTCAACCCTGTGGGCTGCAGCCGCCGAGCCACCCCGGCTTGCCGGGGTGGCGCGCCACGGGTAAACCGATTTTGGTACAATGCCGTGGCTTTTTTCTCTCAATCCTTATGAAAGGCATGGGTTAGGTAAATGGAAAACATCGAACAGCGTGTAAAGAAAATCGTCGCTGAGCAACTGGGTGTCAACGAGGCCGAAGTCAAGAACGAATCATCGTTCGTCGACGATTTGGGTGCTGATTCGCTGGATACAGTGGAGCTGGTGATGGCGCTGGAAGAAGAGTTCAATCTGGAAATTCCGGACGAAGAAGCCGAGAAGATCACCACCGTTCAACAAGCGATTGATTACATCACCGCTCATTCCAATTGATCCATGATCCGGTGGTGTACCCGCCACCGGCATGGATCATGTCCTCCGTTTCCCTCTCCAGACAGGTAGAAAGCCGTGGTTAGACGCAGAGTAGTCGTCACGGGCCTAGGACATCTCGCCCCGGTTGGCAATTCGGTGGCCGATGGCTGGGCCAATATCGTTGCCGGCCGGTCCGGCATTTCGCGCATTACCCGTTTCGACGCCAGCCAGTATGCGACGCAGATTGCTGGTGAAGTACGGGATTTCGACGTCGCTGCCTGGCTGAATGCCAAGGAAGCCAGGCGGCTGGATACCTTTGTGCATTACGGCATGGTGGCCGGAATCCAGGCTATTCGTGATGCCGGTCTGGAGGATGCGCCACTCGACAAGGATCGGGTGGGCGTGATTCTTGGCTCTGGCATCGGCGGCCTGCCGATGATCGAGGACACGCATGCGGCCTTGCAGCAGGGCGGGCCGCGCAAGATTTCACCCTTTTTCATACCCGGCTCGATCATCAATATGAGCGCCGGCCAGTTGTCGATCCTGTATGGCTTTCGCGGGCCTAACATGGGCATTGTCAGCGCCTGTACCTCAGCCGCGCATTCGATTGGCGAGGCCGGGCGGATGATCGAATACGGCGATGCCGATGTGATGGTGGCTGGCGGCAGTGAGTCGACAGTCTGTCCGCTGGCGATTGGCGGCTTTGGCGCTTCGCGGGCGCTGAGCACCCGCAACGATGATCCGCAAGCCGCCAGCCGGCCCTGGGATGCCGGGCGCAACGGGTTTGTGCTGGGCGAGGGCGCGGGTGTGCTGGTGCTGGAGGAATACGAGCACGCACGCCGGCGCGGGGCAAGGATTTACGCTGAACTGGCCGGTTTTGGCATGAGTGCCGATGCTTCGCACATGACGGCACCGTGCGAAGACGGCTCAGGTGCCGCGTTGTGCATGACCAATGCCTTGCGCAACGCAGCAATCGCAGCGGATCAGGTCGGCTACATTAATGCCCACGGCACATCCACTCCACTGGGCGATCTGGCTGAAACCACGGCCGTCAAGCGCTGTTTCGGTGACCATGCCTACCGGTTGGCGATCAGCTCCACCAAGTCGATGACTGGCCACCTGCTGGGAGCCGCAGGCGGCGTGGAGGCGATATATACCGTGCTGGCGCTGCACCATCAGGTGCTGCCGCCCACCATCAACCTTGACCAGGCGAGCCCGGATTGCGATCTGGATTACGTGCCGAATACTGCGCGTGACGGCCGGATCGACTATGCCATGTCCAATTCTTTCGGATTTGGCGGCACCAACGGGACGCTGGTGTTCAAGCGTTTCGCCTGAGACGGCGGGCAGGCTGCTGACCTGCCCGGTTGCCGATGCCTGCCTGTCTGCTCGCCTGTCCTCCTGATCTTGCCGCACTGCGTGCAGCGCAGCCTGATTGCTTTCCTTTGCTGCTGGAGTCTTCCGGCTCCAGTGGTTGGGATTTGCTGTTCTTCTCTCCCGACCCGGTTCGTACCTGGCCGCTGGCCGAGGCGCCGGCATTCTGGCAGGCATTCGACGATGCCTGGCAATCCCGCCAGATATTGGCCGCCGATCCAGCCTGCGCCGCACTGCCGTTTACTGGTGGGTGGATCTATTTCCTGGGGTATGAACTGCTGCACAGCCTGGAGCCCCGTGTTCGTCTCCGCGACTGGCCGGAGGCATTCCCGGTGGCGGCCCTGGCACGGTCGCCGGGCGCCGTACTGATTGACCGCGAGCATGGGTGTGGCTGGCTGGTGGCCGAATCGCAGCACTGGCTGACCCGGCTGCAGCAGCGTCTGGTGGCCATTGCGCGAGGCGACCGGCCACGTCTGCCGGTGCTTGGGCCGCTGGCAGTGGCAGAGGATGACCCGGTGCAGTTTCTGGATGGCGTGAAACGCATCAAACACTACATTCGCGAAGGAGATGTCTTTCAGGTCAATCTGTCACGGGGCTGGCAGATACGTCTGGACGCCGGGCACTCGGCCGACCGGGTGTATGCCGACCTGCGGCAGGCCAATCCGGCACCGTTTTCCGGACTGTTCGACCTGGGGCGCTGGCAGATTGTCAGTTCATCACCGGAGCGACTGCTGCAGGTGCGGGCAGGGCGTGCGCTCACCCGGCCGATTGCCGGCACGCACCCGCGTTCAGCCGATGAGGCAGAAGATGCCGCGTTGCGGGCCAGGCTGGCCGCCAGCACCAAAGAGCGTGCCGAGCATGTGATGCTGATTGATCTGGAACGCAATGACCTGGGGCGAATCTGTCAGCCGGGATCGGTAAGGGTTGACGAATTGATGGCGGTGACCAGCTACCGCTATGTTCACCACATCGAATCGACGGTCAGCGGCCAGCTGCGTGAGGCAATTTCGCCCGTGCAGGCGCTGCGGGCGATGTTTCCCGGCGGTACCATCACCGGCTGTCCCAAAGTGCGCACGATGCAGATCATCAGCGAACTGGAAACTGCTCCCCGAAACGCCTACACCGGCAGCCTCGGCTACCTCAACCATGATGGCAGTCTGGACAGCAATATCCTGATTCGCAGCTTCATGCAGCAGGGCGACCGGCTCTGGTTCCGCGCCGGCGCCGGAATCGTTGCCGACTCCGATCCGGAGCGCGAACTGCAGGAGACGCGGGCCAAGGCGCGAGGTTTGCTGCGGGCATTGGGGCTGGCCGGATGACGCCGGTGGTCGATGGTCAACCCGCACTCGGTTTGCCGGCAACGGATCGCGGGCTGGCCTATGGTGATGGCGTGTTTCGCACCTTGGTCTGCCGGGGTGGGCAGCTGGACTGGTGGCCCTGGCAACTGCAGCGGCTGAAACGCGATTGCAGCGCCTTGCTGCTCGATTGCCCGACTGAAGGCCAATGGCTGGCTGCGATCCGCCTGGCGCTGGCCGGGGAGCAGAACGCAGTGCTCAAGCTGATGGTCACCCGTGGCAGTGGTCAGCGTGGATACCGGTTTCCCGAGCCCGCTTCGTATCGCTGGCTGGTGTTGCCGGCCAGCTTGCCGGACTATCCCGCCCGATGGACCAGCGACGGAGTTGTCGTGCGCGTGTGCGACATCCGGCTGGCCCATCAGCCGCGGCTGGCCGGCATCAAGCATCTGAACCGGCTGGAGAATGTGCTGGCGCGTAATGAATGGCAAGATCCGCAGATTCAGGAAGGGGTGCTGCTTGATTCGGCCGGCGCCGTGATTGAGGGAACCATGAGCAATTTACTGCTGCTGTCGGCCGGGCGGCTGGTTACTCCCTCGCTGCAGCGCTGCGGTGTGGCCGGTGTGATGCGCGATTTACTGCTGCTGCAGGCTCCCCGGCTGGGGTTGCAGGTCGAGGAAACCGACGTGTCGCTGGGCCACTTGCTGGCGGCCGAGGAGGTCGGGCTGTGCAACAGCCTGATCGGTGTGTGGCCAGTGCGCCAGTTGGGCGAGCGGCGCTGGCAGGGGTTTTCCCGGCTGGCAGCCTTGCGCGGGCTGCTGGCCGGGTCGCTGCAGGGCAAAAGTGTGTGACCGTCCGGCGCGTTGATTGCCGCAACCGCTTCAGCGGCGCTGAGGGCGGCCCGAACTCAAGGAGAGAGACAATGAAATACTGGATTTGGTTGGGCATACTGATATCGGCCAATGCTGTTGCCGACGAGCCTTATCGTTACGACCCGGCTCGGATGCAGGCGCTGATCAAGGTACGCTGCCAAGAGTTGGTCGACAAACAGGCGGTGATCGAAAAGCGCGAGCGACTCGGCCACAACCAGCGCTGGGATCAGGAAAAAATGTCCCGGCGCAAAGCCGAATTGCGTGAGCAGTATGACCGGGAATGCACCCAGCCCTTGGCCGCCCCCGCTGCTGCACCGGCTGGCAAGCCGCGCTACTGACCCGGCTCGTTAACGGCTGGCGAGCAGCGGCTGCAGCCGCTTGCGGGCGGCCGCAAAATCCAGTTGCTCGATCGCCTGCTGCAAGGGCAGGAACGCCGCTTCGCCCATTTGCTGGCGTAACGCCGGCGAGAGCCGGGCAAACTGCTCCAGCACTGCCATCCTTTGCTGGCTGAGGTCGCTGGCCAGTTGCGCCAGTTGCTCGGGGCTGATCGGCTCGGCCGGGTGCGTTGCCGGTTCTGTTTGCAGTGCGGCTTCGATGCCTTGCAGCAGCGGTGCAATCAGCGATTCGCAGCGCTGCAGCAGCGACTCGGTTTCTTCGTACTGGCCGTCGCGCAGTGCCTGCTCGGCCGCTCGAACTACCCCTGACAGATCGTTGGCGCCCAGCGTGGCGGCGGTGCTTTTCATGGTGTGCAGCAGCCGCTTGGCATCGGTCAGTTGATCCTGTGCCAGATGCCCGCGCACGGCTGGCACCAGATTGCCGGCATCCTGTGCGAACTGCCGCAACAGGGTGGCCAGCAAAACCGGATCGGCGCCGAAAGTGGACTGCAACTGGCGCAGATCGAGCCCCTCGACCTTGGGTAGCCCGGCATCCTCTGGTTGCGGCTGGGCAGCTACGGGAGGCGCTTCGCTGGCAAGCGGCAGGTAACAGCCCAGCACCGCCAGCAACTGCGGTACGTCGATCGGCTTGCCGACAAACTCGTTCATGCCGCAGGCCAGGCACTGCTCACGTTCCGACTGGGTGACGCCCGCGCTCATGGCCACGATCGGCAGATCCAGATGCAATTCCTCGCGGATCAGCCGGGTGGCGGTGTAGCCGTCCATCACCGGCATCTGCACATCCATCAGCACCAGCGGGTAGCGCGTTGGCGAGCGGCGCAGCATGTCCACCGCCTCGGCGCCGTTGCCGGCGATGTCCAGCGACAGTCCGGCCTGCTCCAGAATGGCGCGGGCCACTACCCGGTTCAGCTCGTTGTCTTCCACCAGCAGCAGGGTAGCCGGCTGCAGGCGGGGCAGGGTGCGCTGCGTGCCATCGCCGGTGCGTTGCGGGCCGCCTTGCTGCCGACTGCGCGCCTCGATGGCCGCATTGAACAGCGACGAATGGGTGACTGGCTTGGTCAGGAAAGCGTTGACCAGCGACGCATGCGGCGAGGCCAACCCCGATTCCCGCCCGTAAGCATTGGCCATCAGTACGATCGGCGGTTCTCCGGTCCGGGGGTCGCTGCGGATGGCACGGATCGTCTCCAGCCCGTTCATGACGGGCATCTGCAGGTCGATCAGCAGCAGGTCGTAGTGATGCTGCAATTGCCTGGCATCGCGCAGGCAATCGATTGCCTGCTGCCCGGATTCGACACAATCGGCGTGCCAGCCGAACGAGTCGACGATCCCGGCCAGTTGCCGGCGGGAGATGGGGTGATCATCGACCACCAGCACATTGAGCCCGCGCATGGCTTCGGGTGGCAAGGCCGGTGTCCTGGCCGAGTCAGATTCGATCCGCAGCGGCAGGGTGAACCAGAATTCGCTGCCCTGGCCGGGCTGGCTGCTGACCCCGATGCTGCCCCCCATCAACTCAACCAGCCGTTTGCAGATGGCCAGCCCCAGGCCAGTGCCGCCGAAGCGGCGGGTCATCGAGCTGTCGGCCTGTGCAAACGGGGCGAACAGCCGGCCCAGTTGTTCGTCATTCATGCCGATCCCGGTATCGCGCACCACAAACCGCAGGGTGAGCTGTTGTCCCTGCCAGGTCAGGCATTGCACATTCAGTGCGACTTCGCCCTGTTCGGTAAACTTGATCGCATTGGCCAGCAGATTGGTCAGCACCTGCTGCAAGCGCAGCGAATCGCCGTGCAAGCCGTCGGGAATGTCCGGGGCGGCCTGGATCAGCAGCTCGATGTCCTTGCCGGCAGCGTTGATCGACATGATTGACGACAGCCCGTCGAGCAGGTCGGGCAGGCGGAACGAGCCGGGTACAATGTCCAGCCGCCCGGCCTCGATCTTGGAAAAATCCAGGATATCGTTGATCACCCCCAGCAGCGCCCGGCCGGAATGGTTGATCATGGTCACGTATTCGCGCTGGGTCGGGGTCAGTCCGGAGCTTTCCAGCAAGTGGGCCATGCCCAGTACCGCGTTGAGCGGGGTACGGATTTCGTGGCTCATGTTGGCCAGAAAATCCCCCTTCGCCCGGCTGGCGGCTTCGGCGGCCTGTCGTGCTGCTTCCAGGGCTGCAGCGGCCTCTTTCTGTTCCGTGACATCGTAGGCCACGCCGACAAAGCCAGCGACGTCCTGTGCTGCACCGTAGATCACGGTAACGGTCAGGTTGACCAGCAGCGTCGAGCCGTCCTTGCGCGCGTAATGCCATTCGCGTGATTCGCTGCCGTCGATCAGCGCGATGGCGACAAAGGCATCGAATCCGCTTATCGGCCGCTGCAGTTGCTGGCTCAACGCCTGGCCACGGGCGATCACTTCTTCTGCCTGGTGAATGATGGCTGGCGTCTGCCGGCCAACCATTTCGCTGGCCGTGTAGCCGAGCATGTTTTCAGCGCCGGCGCTGAATAGTGTGATCGTGCCTTGTGGGTCAGTCGCGATGATCGAAAACGTACTGGCACTGTTGATGATGCCATTGAGCAACTGGCGGGCGCGGCGAACCTCGGCTTCTGCTTGCTTGCGCAGGGTGACATCAACTACCGAGGCCAGCACCAGCGTATCGTCCCCCTCGCAAATCGAGTTGAGGCCGATTTCCAGCGGAAACTCGCTGCCATCCTTGCGCCGCCCCATCAGTAGCGGCCGGCTGCTCATCGACCGCATGATTGGCCGGCTGGCATATTCGGCCCGGAATCGAGCGTGCTGGGCGCGCATCCGGTCGGGTAGTAACTGGTCAACCGACATCCCGGGCAGTTCGTCGGCACGGTAGCCGAACATCTGTACCATCTGCGAATTGGCCTGCCGGATCGTGCCATCCGGGCCGACCAGAATCAGCCCGTTCGGGCTGGCGTCGAACAGGTAGCGCTGGCGCTGCTCTCCCTGGCTGAGCTGACGGGCCAGATCGCGGGCACGGGCCTCGATCTGCTGCTTGCGTCCACTGTAGGCGCGCATCAGCGCAAACAGCAGCCCATCAATGAACAGACCGCTGATGCCGATCAGCGTTGGCTTGCGGCTGGCGGTGGCCCGCTCGAAAGCCGGCGTGCTGGCAAAATGGGCTGTCCAGTTTCGCCCGGGCATCGCCAGTGTGCTGCGGGCCTGGAACAGGGCGGGGCGACCGGCCTGCGTCTGCAGGTCGCCCGTCTGGAACAGCAACCGGGCCGGTTCAGCGCGGTCACCGTCGTAAATGGCAAAGGCCAGCCCGCTACCTTCCGCGGCCACGATGCTGGAGATCAGATCGCGGGCGCGGAACGGGCTGAACACGAATCCGAGCAAATGCTGCCGCCGGTCTTCCTCCGTGTTCAGCACCACCCCTTGGCGGAACACCGGCATGAAAATCAGGAAGCCGGGTTGTACATCCTTGCCGACTTCCTGCACCAGCCTGACCTTGCCGGACATGGTGATCTGCCCGCTGTCGCGCGCCTGTTGCATGGCTGCGCGGCGTACCGGCTCGCTGTACATGTCGTAACCGAATGAGCGTTGGTTGCGCCAGTTGAACGGCTCGATCAGGATCGTGGCGCTGTACTCCGGCCGGTGGCCAACCGGCCTGACCGCGTAGTCAATAAATCCTTCATGCCGAATTGCTGCTTCGTGGGCCGGCTTGTCAGCGGCAGCAAACATCACGCTGTAGCCCAGCCCCTGGCTGCCGGGGTAGTGTTCGGACAATTGCTGCGATTTGACGTACTGGCGCCAGTCGGTGCGGCTGATGTTGTCGCTGGCGGCGAATAGCGCGGCACCGCTGCGCAGGATCAGGCTGTAGTCACCGATCCGTTTGCTGATGTTGCGCTCAATGCTACTGATTTCATCGCGAAACTGTTCAGCCGCCCGTTCGGACTGCCGGTGGCTGGCCTGCTGCCAGACCAGGGCGGTCAGTGCCAGGGTGACGGACAGTACGATCCAGGCCAGCAGGCTGCCGTCGGTCAGGCGACGCCAGGCAGGCGGGGGAGGGGGAGCGGCAGGCGTCATGCGTCACGTATCGGGCAAAGTCGGGTGAAGAGCGGGTGTCAGTTGAACCTAGGGGCCGGCGGCAAGGGTTGCGCCACGACCCGGTTACGGCCGCCGCTCTTGGCTAGATACAGGCCCATGTCTGCCGCCGCTACCAGATGCTGCCCGGCTTCGTCGTCCTGCGGCACCAGCGACGCCACACCAACGCTGATCGTCACCTGGCCGGTTTCCGGTGATCCATTGTGCGGCATCGCCAGCGCCCGCACCGACTGGCAGAGCCGTTCGCCCAGCTTGCGGGCGCCATCCAGGTCACAGGCGGGCAGGATCAGCGCGAATTCCTCGCCGCCATAGCGGGCAGTCATTTCACCCGGCCGGCGGGCGGCGCCGTTCAAGGCACTGGCCACAGCCTTCAGGCACTGATCACCCGCCTGGTGGCCGTAGCCGTCGTTGTACAGCTTGAAGCGGTCGACATCGACCATCGCCAGCGCCATTGGCACCTGGTAACGCCGGTGGCGGCGGACTTCCTCGTCCAGCCGGGCATCGAACATCCGCCGGTTGAATACCCCGGTCAGCCCGTCCAGGCTGGCCTGCGAACGCAGGATATCCGACTGCAGCTTGAGGGTGAGATGGCTTTTCGCCCGTGCCTTGACCACGGGTGGGTTGAACGGCTTGGGGATGAAGTCGACCGCACCGGCATCCAGCGCCCTGATTTCGTACTCGGCGCCAGTGTGTCCGGTAATGAAAATCACCGCGCATTGCGCCAGCGCCTTGTCGTCCTTCATCAAGCGGCACACTTCGTAGCCGTCCATGCCCGGCATTTCCACGTCCAGCAGCATCAGGTCGGGCTCTTTTTCCCGCGCCAGTTGCAGCGCATCCTGCCCGTTGGTGGCAAACACCACATCGCCCAGATCCTGCAGCAAATGGCTGAGAAAGCGGACGTTGGCGACCGAGTCGTCGACGATCATCACGCAGGGAGCGGGTTTGCAGGGCAGGGAAGTCATACCGGTATCCGGCTGGGCTGGGATTCCCTAAATATAGACAGGGTTTTGCCCAGGCTCAACGGCAATCCGGTAGCGGATTTGGCATATACTTTGCGCCGATGAACGAATTTGACCTGATCCGCCGGTTTTTTGCCGGCCAGCCGCAAGATGCCCTGCTGGGGATCGGCGATGATGCCGCGCTGTTGCAACCCACCCCAGGCAATGTGCTGGCGGTGTCGGCCGACATGCTGGTTGCCGGGCGGCACTTTCTGGCTGATGCCGACCCCTACTGGCTGGGGCACAAGGCACTGGCGGTCAATCTGTCCGATCTGGCTGCGATGGGTGCGACGCCGCGCTGGGTGTTGCTCTCGCTGGCGTTGCCGCAGGCCGACCCTGATTGGCTGTCGCCGTTTTCCCGCGGCTTGTTCGATCTGGCCAGCCGGCACGGGGTATCGCTGGTCGGGGGCGACACTACTCGCGGGCCGTTGACGCTGTCGCTGCAGATTCTGGGAGAGGTGCCGTTGCAGGCCGCGCTGCGCCGCGATCAGGCCCGGCCGGGTGACGATGTCTGGGTGAGCGGCTGGCTGGGCGAAGCGGCCGCCGGCCTGGGGCATCTGCTGGGCGAGGCGCCGCTGCCCGCCCGGTACGCCCCGGCAGCGCTGGCCCGGCTACACGCGCCGACGCCCAGGGTAGCGCTGGGCCTGGCGCTACGCGGGATCAGCCGCTGTGCCATCGACCTGTCCGACGGGCTGGTCGGCGATCTGACCCATCTGTGCGAACAATCGCGCTGCGGCGCCGAGCTTTTCTGGGCAGAGGTGGCCATGTCGCCGTTGCTGCAATTGCTGACGGAGGAACGTCGCCGGCAGTGTGTACTGGCCGGTGGCGACGATTACGAACTGTGTTTCACTGCCGAACCGGCAGCCCGTGACACGCTCGTGGCACTGGGCCGGCAACTGGACCTGCCTCTCACCCGGATTGGCCGCATCGTCGTTGGCCAGCAGGTGCGGGTGCTCGATGCCGACGGCGAGGAAATCATGCTCACCCACAAAGGATTCGACCATTTTGACTCCCCCTGATCCGACGGTAGCGCCGTCCGTCCCGCGCCGACCCGATCGTCGCTTGCTGTTGTCCAGCCCGGTGCATTTCCTGTCGCTGGGGCTGGGCTCCGGCCTCAGCCCGAAGGCACCAGGCACCGCCGGTTCGCTGGCCGCGGTACCGCTGTACTGGCTGATGTTCCAGGTATTGCCAGCCCCGCTGATCATGCTGTTCTGCCTGCCGCTGTTTGCCGTCGGCGTCTGGCTGTGCGACCGGACCACCCGGGCGCTGGGGGTGCAGGATCATCCGGCGATTGTCTGGGATGAAATGGTGGCTGTCTGGCTGGTGCTGGCAGCCTGCCCGCAGCAGGGTTGGCTGTGGTGGACGGTGGGCGTGGCCCTGTTCCGGTTGTTCGACATCTGGAAGCCGGCGCCGATCCGCCAGCTCGACGAGCAATTGCCGGGCGGCCTGGGCATCATGCTCGACGACCTGCTGGCCGCACTGTACACCTTGCTGGTCTGCCACGTGCTGGCCTGGCTGCTGAACCCGTAAACGCCGCACGGATGGGCCTGTCCGGCTGCAGGCCGCGTGGATACTGGCTCGCAGGCCGGCCTGCAGGCCAATACCAGAGCGGCTTGCAGGCCGGTGGCCAACTCAGCGGCCTGACAGCAGCTCGCGGATCGACTGGGTGATTTCGCGCAGGTTCATCGGCTTGGCCAGATAACGGCTGAATCCCGCGGCCAGACCCTGCTCCACCTCTCCGGGTCGCGGACTGCCGGCCAGCGCAATCACCGGAATCGTACTGCAGCCGGGTTGCTGCCGCAGTTCGGCCAGCCAGGCGGTGGCGCTGGCAGGTAGATGGGCGTCGCACAGAATCAACGCGGGTTGCAGGCTGCCAGCCTGCTGCAGGGCACCCGCCGGAGTGTCGGCAATGTGCAGCGTGGCACCGGGCAGATTCTTGACCACACTGCGCATCAGGTGGATGCTCATCGCGTCGTCGTCGAGGTACAGCAGCTCACATTCTGCGACTGGCAGGGTAGGATGTGGTGCCGGCGCTTGCAAGGCGGCGCTGGCCGCCTGTGGCTCGGCCAGCGGCAGATCGAGCCAGAACTGGCTGCCCACGCCCGCTTCACTGCTTACCCCGATGCTACCGCCCATCAGATGCACCAGCTTGTGGGTGAACGCCAGCCCGATGCCGGTGCCTTCCACCGATTGCTGCTTGCTGCCCACCCGGCTGAACGGCTGGAACAGTTGCTCAAGGTCAGCCTGGCTCAGGCCAATGCCGGTGTCGCTGATCGCCAGCCGCAAAAAGCCGGGGTCGGCTGCCTCGATACGCAGCCTCACCTGGCCTTGCGGCCGGTTGTACTTGATCGCATTCGAAACCAGATTCAGCACCATCTGCTTGACCCGCACCGGGTCGGCCTGCACCCGTGGCGTCGTCTGGCCCTTGGTGTCGTTCTGCACACTGACCCGGAATTTGTCAGCAATCGGCATCGACAGCGCCACACAATCGGCAACAACCGACGGCACATCCACCGGCTCCAGATTCAGCGTCATCCGCCCGGCCTCGATCTTGGCCAGATCGAGCACCTCGTTGATCAGCCCCAGCAAATGCCAGCCGGCCTTGATGATGTGGTCGGTGAATTCACGCTGTTCGGCGCTGACTTCTTCCTGCAGCAGTTGGGCAAAGCCGAGAATCGCATTCAGCGGCGTGCGCAGCTCGTGGCTCATCTGCGACAGGAATTCCGACTTGGCGCGGTTGGCCTGCTCGGCCAGGTTTTTCGCTGCCAGCAAATCCTGTTCAGCTCGCACCCGGCTGGTCACATCGCTGAAGCTGAACACCTTGCCGATGACTTCGCTGCCCAGATACTGCGGCTTGGTGTAACGCTCGAACACCCGGCCATCGTTGAGCATCAGGGTATCGAAGCCGTCACTGGTCGGCTGGGCAAACAGCTCATCCAGCCGCTCGCGGTAGCTGTCCGGCTCGCGGATCTGGCTTTCGAGAAAATGAAAAATCTGCCGGTCGCTGCGTTCGTCCAGCACCGCCTGCGGAATCTGCCACAGACGGGCAAAGCGGTGGTTGATGTTGGCAATGTGGCCGTCGAGATCCGTCACCATGATGCCGTCGGCGGTGGCTTCCAGCGTGGCGCGCAGCGCCGAGGTCATCTTGGCCAGCTCGTCTTCCACCGCCTTGCCTGCCGACGCATCGCGAGCCACCACCAGCGCCAGCGTCCGGCCTTCGGCCGGCAGCATGCGGATCGACATCTCGATTGGCAGCAGCGCGCCATCCTTGCGCCGCCATTCGCCAGCCAGTGCCGACATGCCGCTCACCTGGCCGGCGGCGACTTCATCCCAGAAAAAAATGTCCTGCATCGACGATGCCAGATCGGTAATCCGCATCGCCAGCAGCGCTTCCCGGTCATACAGCAGGCTGCTGGCAGCCGTTGCGTTCGCCTCGGTCAGCAGCAGGGTAGCGGGGTCGACCACGATCAGGATATCGTGGCTCAGGTCGAGCAGACCGCGCAGCATCGTGGATTCGCTGGCTGACTCAAGACTCATCGCGGCCTCCCGCCTTGCTGGGCCGGGTCAAAGAAATACGTCATCCGTTTGCGCGGGTTGAGATATTCGTGAATCTGGCGCGGCAACTGCCCTGGCTTGATGCTTTTGCTGACGTTGATCTCCGCCTCGGTTTCCAGATCGAGGATGATCGCCTCGTCCTTTGGTACCTCCGGATCGTAGATCAGCACACTGGGCTTGAGCGGCTTGCTCGAATTGACCGCCACCACCATGCCGATGACCTCGTTGGACAGCTTGACGATCGTGCCGGGTGGATACACCCCGAGACAGCGCACCAGCATGGTCAGCGCTGGCACATCGTAGCGGGCGCGGTGCTGCGAAAACATCTGCGACAGCGCTTCGTGTGGCGTCAGCGACAGCGCAATGTTGACGTGGTTGCACAGATTATCGTAGTCGTTGACCAGGTTGATGATCTTGGCTAGCGGATGAATCCGTTCAGCCAGCGCGCCTTTCGGGTAGCCGCTGCCGTCGACGTACTCGTGGTGCTGAGCGATGATCGCCAGCGCACCGGTTGACAGCCCTACCTTCTTGCCAATGTCCATCCCGTACTGAACGTGCTGGCGCAGGAAATCGGCCTCGGCGCGGGTCAGCGGATCGGTTTTGAGCAGGATCTTGTCCGGTATTTCCACCTTGCCGATGTCGTGGAACATCGACCCGATGCCCAGCGTACGGATATCCTCGGCCGGCAGTTTCAGCTCCTTGCCCAGAATCATCGCCAGCACCGCCACATTCGGCGAATGGAAATACACCTCCTCGCCGGCCAGCTTGTCGTTCATCAGGTGAATGGCGATGTCTTTGTCGGTCAGCATCGAATCGACCATCTGCCCCACCAGCTCGCCGGCCTCGCGCAGCGATTCCTGCGGGCGGGAAAACAGGTTCTTGGTGATGTTTTTCACCGCCATTGCCGCGCTCTGGAATTTTTTTTCGCAGGCGACGATTGCGGCCCGCTGGCGGCTGAGCTTTTCGATACGCTCCCGCTTGGCCACCACTGCCGGGCTCTCGGCCACCGGCTGGGTGGCGGGCTGGGGCGGGGTGGGGGAGGCCGGCGCCGGCAGCGGCTTGACATCGCTGCGTGGCGGATCGTAGCGCACCCGGCTCAGCCCCAGACTGCGGATGGTGTCGATCTGATCCTGGCTTTTGATCTTGAAGCTGCTGAAGGTAAACGGATGCTCCATCCAGCTCAGATCGAGGTGGATAAACAGCCCGACGCACAACTGTTCGGGGACGATGTAATCGCGGCTATCCTGATCCGGCATACAGGCAAACGGGAGTAAAGGTTAATTGACAATAGACTGACTGTAGCAGGTCTGGCTGTGCCCCGCTCAGTCCGGCGCCTGCACTTCGCGGATCGCAGCGCGAAAGTCGTCCACATCCTCAAAGCTGCGGTACACCGAGGCAAAGCGGATGTAGGCCACCTTATCCATCCGGTACAGCTCGGCCATCACCATTTCACCGATCTGGCGCGAGCCGATTTCGCGTTCGCCCAGGCTCAACACCTGGCGGGCAATGCGCTCGATTGCATCGTCGACCTCGGTGGTGGGCACCGGGCGCTTGTGCAGGGCGCGCAGAAAACCCAGCCGTAGCTTGTCGCGGTCGAATTCCACCCGCTGGCCGTTCTGTTTCACCACCTGCGGCATGTGCAGCTCGATGGTTTCGTAGGTGGTAAAGCGCTTCTGGCACTGCGGGCACTTGCGCCGCCGCCGGACAACATCGCCCTCGTCGCTGACGCGGGAATCGACAACCTGGGTATCAAGCGTGTGACAAAACGGACATTTCATGGGCGTGGCTGCTACAGCAAGAATGCTTCATATCATATACGCGATCAGGGGTTTAATCAGGTTTGTTCTGTCGCCAAAACAAAAAGGGAGGCGGAGCCTCCCTGGTTGGCAGCTAATGGCAGCTTAATATTCAAGCACCGTACACCGGCAGTCTGGCGCACAGCGCCTGGGCCTCGTTGGCTACGCGGGCGATCACGGCGTCGTCGGTGGGAGCGTCCAGCACGTCGGCGATCAGGTTGGCCAGTTTTTCCACTTCCAGCTCGGTAAAGCCACGGGTGGTTACGGCCGGGGTGCCGATGCGGATGCCGGAGGTGACGAACGGCTTTTCCGGGTCGTTCGGAATGGCGTTCTTGTTCACGGTAATGTGGGCGCGGCCCAGCACGGCTTCGGCATCCTTGCCGGTGATTTGCTTGGCCCGCAGGTCAACCAGGAATACATGTGATTCGGTGCGGCCTGACACGATCCGCAGCCCGCGTTCCTGCAGTACCTTGGCCATCACCCGCGCATTGGCCACCACCTGCTCGGCGTATTCCTTGAAGGCCGGCTCGGCGGCTTCCTTGAACGCCACCGCCTTGGCGGCGATCACATGCATCAGCGGGCCGCCCTGCTGGCCGGGGAAAATGGCCGAGTTGAGCTGTTTTTCGAATTCGGCCTGCGCCAGGATCACCCCGCCACGCGGGCCGCGCAGGGTTTTGTGGGTGGTGGTGGTGACGAAATGCGCGTGCGGCACCGGGTTAGGGTACACGCCGCCTGCCACCAGCCCGGCGTAGTGGGCCATGTCAACGAACAGGTAAGCACCCACGTCGTCGGCAATCTTGCGAAACCGTGCCCAGTCGATCACCAGCGCGTAGGCCGAAGCGCCGGCCACGATCATTTTCGGCTGATGTTCCCTGGCCAGCCGCTCGACCTCGGCGTAGTCGATTTCTTCTGCCTCGTTCAGGCCGTAAGATATCACGTTGAACAGCTTGCCGGAGAAATTCACCGCCGAGCCGTGAGTGAGATGGCCGCCGTGGGCCAGGCTCATGCCCAGAATGGTGTCGCCCGGCTTCAGTACCGAGTGGTAAACCGCCGCGTTGGCCTGCGAGCCCGAGTGCGGCTGCACGTTGGCGTATTCGGCGCCGAACAGCGCCTTCAGGCGGTCGATGGCCAGCTGTTCGACCTTGTCCACGTACTCGCAGCCGCCGTAGTAGCGCTTGCCGGGGTAGCCTTCGGCGTACTTGTTGGTCAGC
>CAZBWH010000031.1:0-35423 GCA_964495595.1 uncultured Burkholderiales bacterium
TTACGGGAATCTGAGATCCCGGTATGCCCTCATCCGCTTTGCAACCCCCGTCGAAACCTGGTCGGCCCCAATTTGGATATCAGTGAAGTTGATCCTGAACGACGAATTTCAAGATCAAGTGAGGAATTATAGCGGCAAAATCAGAGGTGGTCGATCAATTGCTGTGGGGTGTCGATGCATGCGGCGGCGCCCCAGTGTTCCGGCCGGTCGGTGTCGGCGATGTAGCCGTAGCTGGCGATGACGGGTTTCATGCCGGCGGCGAGAGCGGCTTCTACGTCGCGTTCGGCGTCGCCGATATACACGCAGTGGTCGGGGGCGACGCCCAGCACACTGGCGGCGTGCAGCAATGGTCGGGGATCCGGTTTGGCAACGCCGACGGTGTCGCCGCTTACGACGACGCCAGGTGGTACGGACCATGGCAGTGCCGGTACCAGCCGGTCGGTGAAGCGCATGGGTTTGTTGGTGACGACGCCCCAGTGAATGCCGCGGGAGGCCAGTTGTTCGAGCAGGGCGTTGATGCCGTCGAAAAGGGTGGTCAGATCGGCAAAGCTGCTTTCGTAATGGTCAAGAAACCGGTTGCGCAGTGATTCGAATTGCGGGTGGCCGGGTTCGATGCCGAACCCCAGGTGAATGAGGCCACGGGCGCCATGCGAGGCGACGGGACGGATGTGTTCGTAGGCCAACGGTTGCCGGCCTTCTTCCTGCAGCAGTCGATTCAATGCTGCGCCCAGATCCCTGGCTGTATCGGCCAGGGTGCCGTCAAGGTCGAACAGGACTGCGCGGGTCATGTCGGACTCCGTTGACAGCAGATCATGTAGTTGACTGAGGTGTCGGTGACCAGGCTGTATTGTCTGGTCAGCGGGTGGTAGGTCAGTCCGGTCATGTCAAGGGTGTGCAGGCCAGCATTGCGCGCCATCCGGGTCAGTTCGGATGGCTTGAGGAACTTGCCGTAATCATGGGTGCCTCGTGGCAGCATGCCCAGCAGGTATTCTGCACCGAGCACGGCATGCAGGTAGGCTTTGGCGTTGCGGTTGAGCGTGGAGAAAAATACGTAGCCACCGGGCTTGACCAGGGTGGCGCAACTGCGAACCACGCTTTCCGGGTCGGGGACGTGTTCGAGCATTTCCATGCAGGTGACGTGATCGAAGCTGGCTGGCTGGGTGGCGGCGAGGGCTTCAATCGCGATATGTTGGTAGTCGACTTTCTGTCCGGATTCGAGCAGGTGCAGCCGGGCAACCTTGAGCGATTTTTCGGCCAGATCGATGCCGGTGACCTGGGCGCCGCTGGCTGCCATGGCTTCGCTGAGAATGCCGCCGCCGCAGCCGACGTCCAGTACGGTCTTGCCGCTGATCGAGGCGTGGCGGTCGATGTAGGCCAGACGCAAGGGGTTGATCTCGTGCAGGGGCTTGAATTCGCTGTCTGCGTCCCACCATTTGTGGGCCAGTTCGCTGAATTTGGCAATTTCGCCGGCATCGACGTTGGGTGTGCTGGTGTCTGTCATGGGTATGGCTTCAGGATTGGATCGTGGCTGGGGGTGTCGCTACTGGTGGGCAAGGGGCCAGGATGCAACGGGGGTGACGAATCGGTTGCCGGTTGCTTGCCGATGCGCTGGTGCCACCAACGGGCCTTGCCGGTCAGTTGCGGCAGGTTGAGCCGGACGGGTTGCCGGTCGGTCAGCAGTGGGTTGCCGTTTACCCAGCAATCGTTGACCTGATGGCGTTCCAGGCAGTACACCAGATGGGAGATCGGGTCGAAGCAGGGTAGGGCTTCGATGTTGTCGACGTGGACGCTGATCAGGTCTGCCGCCTTGCCGGTTTCCAGCGAGCCGATCTGATCCTGCAGGCCCAGTGCCGCCGCGCCATTGAGCGTGGCCATCTGCAATGCCTGCCAAGCGGGCACGGCATCGGCGCGGCCGGTGGCGACTTTGGCGAGCAGGGCGGTGCTGCGCATTTCGGTGAACATGTCGAGGCGGTTGTTGCTGGCGGCGCTGTCGGTGCCGATGCCGACATTGACTCCGGCGGCAAGTAGCGCGCTGACCGGTGCGATGCCGGAGGCCAGCTTCATGTTTGAGCTGGGGTTGTGGGCGACATGGCAACCGTGTTCGGCCAGCAGGGCGATCTCGGTATCGTTCAGGTGAACGGCGTGGACGGCCAGAAAATCGGGTGACAGCAAACCCAGCGACTTCAGTCGTGCCAAAGGGCGCATGCCGTACTGGGCGATGCTGTCGCTGACTTCGAGGGCGGTTTCCTGAACATGCATGTGCACCGGCATCTGCAGTTGTCCGGCCAGGGTGACAATGCGCTCGAATGTGCTGTCGGAGACCGTGTAGGGTGCGTGCGGAGCCAGGGAAAACTGCAGTAGCGGTTCGTGCAGGAAGGCGTCGCGTGCCGCCAATGCCTTGGCGATGTAGTCGTCGGCGTCGCTGGCGTAGCCGCTGGGAAACTCCAGGATCGCGGCACCGATGCAGGCGCGCATGCCGGATTGCAGTGCGGCGCGGGCGATGGCCTCGGGGAAGAAATACATGTCGTTGAAGCAGGTGGTGCCTCCGCGCAGCATCTCGGCGCAGGCGATCAGGGTGCCGTCCTGAACGAATTCGGCGCTGAGGTGGCGGCCTTCGGCCGGCCAGATGTGCTGCTGCAGCCAGGTGTCCAGCGGCTGGTCATCGGCCAAGCCACGCAGCAGGGTCATTGCCGAATGGCCGTGCAGGTTGACCAGTCCGGGGCAGACGATGTGCTGCAGCCGTTCTACCGTCTGGCGTGCCTGCCAGCACCGCCGGGCTTCGGCGGTGGGCAGCAGGCCGACGATCCGGCCGGCGTCGATGGCGATGCTGTGTTCGGGCAACACGGCTCCGGCCGGCACCACCGGCACCACCCAGCCGGCGTGGATCAGGGTGTCGACAAGCGGCATGCCGGATCAGCCTGCTGTGGCGAGCGGCTGCGGCGCCACCAGCGATTGCTGGGCGTAGGCGCGGTAGGCTTCGGCAACGGCCGCGCCCGGCTCGCAGCCATGGCCCTGGCTGAGCAGCACCGTTTCCAGTGCGGCCAGACAGGCCACTACGTTTTCCACCCGGCTTGAGTAACCCATCAGGCCGATGCGCCAGATCTTGCCGGCCAGGTCGCCCAGCCCGGCGCCGATTTCGATGCCGTGCTGCTGCAGCATGGCGGTGCGCACCTGCTTGTCGTCCATGCCTTGCGGGATGTAGACCGAATTCAGCTGGGGCAGTCGGGCGCCTTCGGCGACGACGTAATCAATACCCAGCGCCCGCAGGCCTGCCTTGAGCGCCTGATGATTGCTGTCATGCCGCGCCCAGGCTTGCTCCAGTCCTTCCTGTTGCAATACGAGCAGCGATTCGTGCAAGGCATACAGGCTGTTGGTCGGTGCGGTGTGATGATAGGTCCGGGTGGTTTCTCCCCAGTAACCCAGCAGCAATTTGAGGTCGAGGAACCAGCTCTGGCATTTCTGCTGGCGGTCTTTTACCCGTTCGACCACTCGGTCGCTGAAGGTGATGGGCGACAGTCCTGGTGTGCAGGACAGGCATTTCTGGCTGCCCGAGTAAACGGCATCGGCGCCCCATTCGTCGACGTGAACCGGCACTCCGCCCAGCGAGGTGACGGTATCGACGATGGTCAGGCAGCCATGCTTCTGTGCCAGGGCGCACAGCGCCTTGGCGTCGGACAGCGCGCCGGTGGAGGTTTCGGCGTGGATGAAGGCCAGCACCCTGGCGTCCGGGTGTTGTTTCAGTGCGGCTTCCACCTTGTCCGGGTCGACCGGGGTTCCCCAGGTGTCGTCGACGATCACCGGAATGCCTCCGCAGCGCTCGACGTTTTCCACCATGCGGCCGCCGAACACGCCATTGCGGCAGACGATGACCTTGTCGCCGCGGTTGACCATGTTGACAAAGCACATCTCCATGCCGGCCGAGCCGGGGCCGGATACCGGGAAGGTCAGCGCATTGCGGGTCTGGAAAGCGTATCGCAGCAAGGCTTTCAGTTCATCCATCATGCCGACGAAGCTGGGGTCGAGATAGCCGATGGTCGGCTTGGCCAGCGCCTGGAGCACGCGGGTGGAAATGTCCGACGGGCCGGGTCCCAGCAGGCGTCGTTGTGGCGGCTGATAGGCCTGGGGGGCAATTTCGGGTGGCAGCATGATGGTGATCCTCCTCGTTGGGTCCGGCTGGGTGGGTTTGGTGCCGGTATAGTATGTCGGTGCCGCGCCTGCCAAGCAGCAGACTGCAGGCTGGGCAGGATCGTAAACCGGTTCGCTCCGGCTGGCCAGCCCTGCCTGTTGTTGAGGCCGTTCAGCAGCGAGGCGGATTGGCTGGATGCAAAAGCCGGGCTCACGGGTTACAATCGCCGCCTTCGAGGTGCCAGCGTAGTGCTGGTGAAACGGGAAACAGGTGTGATGCCTGTGCTGCCCCTGCAACGGTAAGCAAGTGTGGGCCGGCGTGATGCCACTGCGGTTAGCCGCGGGAAGGTGCCGGTCAAGTCTTGCGAGCCCGGATACCGGCCTCGATAGGTCTGCCAGAGCAGGCCTGACATTGACGCGCGGCAGGGAGCACGTGGCGGGTGTGCCTTCTGCGTGTGGTTCTGCCGTGGTCTCCCGTGAAGCAAGCAGCCCTGTCGGCGCGGTTTGAATAAACCGCTGCACAGTGGGTGCGGCTCGCGGAGAATGTAATGATCGTTCGTGGTAATCCTTTGGCCTGTCTGGCCGCTTTGCTCCCTGTTTTTTCCCTGCCGGCGCTGGCTGGCGATGTTGTCGAATTGCCGGAGATGGTCGTCACTGCGGCCCGGATTGCGCAGCCGCAGCGTGAGGTGGTCGGTGACGTGACCGTGCTCGACCGTGCCGTGCTGGACCGGTATCGTGGCCGGTCTCTGGCCGAGTTGCTGGCGGGACTGCCAGGTGTGCAAGTCAGCCAGAATGGCGGCCCTGGCAAGCAGGCGGGCCTGTTTCTGCGCGGCACCAACCCACACCAGACGCTGGTCTTGATCGACGGTATCCGGTTCGGCTCGGCGACTTCGGGCGGATCGGCAATTCAGCATCTGCCGCTGGATCAGGTCGAACGCATCGAAATCCTGCGCGGCCCGGCCGCCAGCCTGTACGGCCCGGATGCCATCGGCGGCGTGATCCAGATTTTCACCCGCAAGGGCCAGGCCACGCCCGGCGGCAACGCCAGCATCGGCATCGGCAACAACGGCGCACGCCAGGCCAGCGCCAACATCCACGGCCAGCTTGGCGCCACTCGACTGGCTCTGGGCCTGGCGCACAGCGAAACCGATGGCAACAACGCGCTGCGCAATCCCGCCAACAGCAGCTACAACGGCGACCGCGACGGCTACCGCAACAGCAGCGCCAGCCTCAACGCCAGCCACATGCTGAACCAGCAGCATGAAATCGGCACCAGCCTGTTGCTGTCGCGCGCGACCAACCATTTCGACAGTTACCTGTTCGACATGACCACTTTCGAATCGGTGGCGCAGGACTACGATTACCGCGACCGGAGCCGCCAGGGCGCCGCCAGTGTCTGGAGCCGCCACCAGCTCGGCGAACGGCTGACGGTAAAACTGCAGGCCGGCGGCAGCCTCGACGACAGCGACAATTATTCGCCGGTATCCAACGCCGACCGTAGCGACCACATCGACACCTTCACCACCCGCCAGCAACAGCTGAGCTGGCAGAACGAGCTGAAACTCGGCGCCGGCACGGCCACGCTGGGACTGGAAACGCTGTCGCAGCGAGTGGGCGGCACCACGGCCTACGAGGTGAACCGTCGCCGCATCAACAGCGCGCTGGCCGGTTACCTGGCCCATTTCGACCGCTGGACGCTGCAGACCAATCTGCGCCACGACGACAATTCACAGTTCGGCCGCCACACCAGCGGCCAGGCCGGTGCCAGTGTCGATGTCGGCAGCAGCTGGCAACTGGGCGGCAACATCGGCACCGGTTTCCGCGCGCCGAATTTCAACGAACTGTATTACCCCGGCTTCGGCAATGCCGAGTTGAAGGCGGAGAAATCGTCCGGCGGCGAATTGTTCGCCCGCTACAATCAACACAAATTCGACAGCCAGCTGACGGTATACCGCACCCGCTTCCGCGACCTGCTGCAGTACGATGCCGCACGTTACACCACCGGCAACATCGGCCGTGCCCAGATCAACGGCGCGACGCTGAAACTCGACTGGCAACAGGGCCTGTTGCAGCTCGGCGGCCAGATGGACTGGCTGCGTGCGCGAGACCGCTCCGGCGACAAGAATCAGGGCAACCGGTTGCCACGCCGCGCCGACCGCGCCGCCAGCGCCTATGTCGGTCTGCAGCAGGACGGCGTTCAGGTGCGGCTGGAGCTGCAGGCACAAGGCAAACGTTACGACGAGGCAGCCAACAGCAAGCTGCTGGCCGGTTACACGGTTGCCAACCTGCACTTCAGCACCCGGCTGGACCAGGACTGGCAGCTGGCATTGCGGCTGAACAATCTGGCCGACCGCCAGTACGCCACCGCGGCCGACTACGCCGCCCCGGGCCGCAACGGCCTGCTCAGCCTGAGCCGGCAGTTCAAGTGAGCGGCGAGCTGATTCTCGGCGGCGCGCGCAGCGGCAAAAGCGGCTACGCACTGCAACAGGCACTGGTGCAGACTGCGCCGGTATGCTGGATAGCCACCGCCGAGGCCGGCGACGCGGAAATGGCCGAGCGTATCCAGCGGCACCGGGCCGAACGCCCGGCGCACTGGACCACGCTGGAAGCGCCGCTGCAGCTGGCCGCAGCGCTGCAGGCCTGCCGCGGCCGGCCAACGGTGGTCGACTGCCTGACCCTGTGGCTGGCCAACTGGCTGTGCCGCGACGATACGGGTGGCTGGCCGGCCGAACGCCGGGCGCTGCTGGCGGCCATTGCCACACATGACGCACCGCTGTACCTGGTCAGCAACGAAGTCGGTTTCGGCATCGTGCCGGACAACGCGCTGGCGCGGCGCTTCCGCGACGAAGCCGGCCGGCTGCATCAGGACATTGCCCGACAGATCGAACAGGTGACCCTGGTGGTTGCCGGTATCCCGCTGCAAGTGAAAGGACGATAAATGGTACTCGAATCAGGCTGGTGGCAGTCCCCGGTTAAATCCTGCGACCTTGCGGCGCGCGAAGCCGCCGCCGCGCGGCAGCAACAACTGACCAAACCGGCCGGCTCGCTCGGCGAGCTGGAAACCATCGCCATCCGGCTGGCCGGCATGCAGGGCCGGGTGTGCCCGCAGCTGCACACACCCTGGATCAGCATTTTTGCCGCCGATCACGGCGTGGTCGCAGCCGGCGTATCTGCATTCCCGCAGGCGGTCACCGGGCAGATGGTGGCCAATTTCGCCAATGGCGGCGCGGCGATCTGCGCGCTGGCGCGGCAGATCAATGCCCGCTTTGAAGTGATCGACGTCGGCGTAGCCGGCGATACCAGCGCGCTGGGTGGCGTGCTGCAAGACAAATACTGCGCCGGCAGCGCCAATTTCCTGCAGCAGCCGGCCATGACGGCGGATCAGCTGGCAGCGGCGCTGGCTGCCGGCCAGCGTGCGGCCTTGCGCGCACGGCAGGCCGGTGCCGATTGTTTCATCGGCGGCGAAATGGGCATCGGCAACACCACCAGTGCCGCGGCGCTGGCCTGTGTCTGGCTCGATGCCGCACCGACCCACCTTGCCGGCCCCGGCACCGGGCTGAATGCCGCCGGCGTGCGCCACAAAGCAGCCGTGATCGACCAGGCGCTGCAGCGGCATGCCGCGGCGCTGAACACACCACTGACCACGCTGGCGGCGCTCGGCGGGCTGGAAATCGCCGCCTTGACCGGCGCCTATATCGCCGCGGCGCAAGCCGGGCTGCCGGTGCTGGTCGACGGTTTCATCAGCAGCGTCGCCGCACTGGCGGCGGTACGGATCAACCCCGATGTGCGCGACTGGCTGCTGTTCGGCCACCAGTCCGCCGAACCGGCGCATGCGCAGGTGTTGCAGGCGCTGGACGGCAAACCGCTGCTGCAGCTGGGCATGCGGCTCGGCGAAGCCAGCGGCGCGGCGGCGGCATTCCCGCTGCTGCAGCTGGCCTGCGCGTTACACGCGGAAATGGCGACCTTTGCCGAAGCCGGCGTCAGCGGCAAGGATGCTTGAACTCGCAGCCAATCAGTGGCTGGCGGCGCTGGCACTCGGGCTGACGCTGGAGTGGCTGATCGGCGAACCGCGCCGCTGGCACCCGCTGGTCGGCTTCGGCCGGCTGGCCACACTGCTGGAACGCCAACTGAATGACGGTGCCAACCGCATCTCCCGCGGGCTGCTGGCCTGGGTGCTGCTGATTGGCGGCGCGCTGGCGGCATTTGCGCTGCTGCGCTCGCTGCTCGGCTGGGTGGCCGATGGCCTGGCGCTGTGGTTTGCACTCGGCGCCCGCAGCCTCGGCCAGCATGTGCGCGCCATCGCCGCGCCGCTGCTGCAGGGCGATCTGTCGCTGGCACGGCAACAGCTGAGCCGCATCGTCAGCCGCGATTGCAGCGGGCTGGACCCGACCGGCGTCAGCAGCGCAACGCTGGAATCGCTGCTGGAAAACGGCGCCGATGCGATTTTCGCCAGCCTGTGCTGGTTTGCGCTGGCCGGCGGTTACGGCGTGCTGCTGCACCGGCTGGCCAATACGCTGGATGCGATGTGGGGCTACCGCACGCCGCAATTCCTGTTGTTCGGCCGCATCGCCGCCCGCGCCGACGACCTGCTCAACTGGCTGCCGGCACGGCTGACGGCGCTGAGTTATGCCTTGCTGGGCGACACGCGCAACGCGCTGGCCTGCTGGCGGCAACAGGCAAAACACTGGGACAGCCCGAACGCCGGCCCGGTGATGGCGGCCGGCGCCGGTGCGCTGGGGGTGCAGCTTGGCGGTGCGGCCCGTTATCACGGCGCATGGGAACAACGGCCGATACTCGGCTACGGCCGGCGCCCCGGCGTATCCGACATCGAACGCGGGCTGATGCTGCTGCGTGGCACCCTGACCTTATGGGTGCTGGTGTTGGCCAGCCTCGGAGGCTGGTTATGGTGGATCTGAGCCCGCCGCGCCACGGCGGCGACCTGGCCGCGGCCATCGCCCGTTTCGGCGGCCGCGCGGACGACTGGATCGACTGTTCGACCGGCATCGCGCCCGAGCCCTATCCGCTGCCGGCCATACCGGCGACGGTATGGCAGCGGCTGCCGGACAGCGATGCGGACTTGCTACGGGCCGCCGGCGACTATTACGACTGCGACCAGCTGCTGGCATTGCCCGGCAGCCAGGCGGCCATCGGCGGGCTGCCGCGGCTGCGCGCCCGCAGCCGGGTCGGCATCGTCGGCCCGACCTACGCCGAACATGGCTGGCAGTGGCGGCAACACGGCCACGATGTGCGCGAACTGGCACTGCAACAGGTGGATGCCGCGCTGGCGCAACTGGACGTGCTGATCGTGGTCAATCCGGACAACCCGACCGGCCGCCAGCTGCCGGCGGCACAGCTGCTGGAGTGGTGCCGGCAGCTGGCGCCACGCGGCGGCTGGCTGATCGTCGACGAAGCGTTTGCCGACGCCACTCCGCAACACAGCCTGCTGCCGCAGATCGGACAGGCCGGGCTGATGGTCTTGCGTTCGGTCGGCAAGTTTTTCGGCCTGGCCGGGATGCGGCTGGGTTTCATCGCCACCGGACCAGCCGTGCGCGAAACGATGCAAAAGCAGCTCGGACCGTGGCCGGTCAGCGGTCTGGCACAATGGGCCGGCACGCTGGCGCTGGCCGACCGCGAGTGGCAGCAACAACAGCGGCAACGGCTGCACGAGGCCAGCCGCTGGCTGCAGGCCACGCTGACCGAAGCCGGCCTGCCACCGGCCGGCACCCTGCCGCTGCTGCACTGGTGCCCTGCGCCGCAGGCCTTGCACTGGCACACAGCGCTGGCGCGGCAACGGATCTGGTGTCGATACTTCGACCAGCTGCAGGCCCTGCGTTTCGGCCCGGTGGCCGCGATGCAACAAACCGAATTCCGGCGCCGGCTGTTGGCCGCCGCCGACTTGATGACCACGGAACACAGGATTTCGCAATGAACGACGAACAAGCGACACGCAACGCCCGCCATACGGCACGTATGGCACGCAAGAAGGCGCTGATCGACCAGAAAATCGCCGCCGCCGATATCGACACCGGGCTGTTGCTGATTCTCACCGGCAACGGCAAGGGCAAATCGTCGTCGGCATTCGGCATGGTGGCGCGCGCACTCGGCCACGGGCTGAAAGTCGGCGTGGTGCAGTTCATCAAGGGCCGCACCGATACCGGCGAAGAAGGCTTTTTCTCGCGCCAGCCGAACATCGAATGGCATGTGATGGGCGACGGCTTCACCTGGGATACGCAGAACCGCGAACAGGATACCCGCTCGGCGCAGGCCGCCTGGGCAGTGGCCCAGCGCATGCTGGGCGACGAATCGTTCGACCTGCTGGTGTTCGACGAACTGACCTACGCGCTCAACTACGGCTACCTCGACACCGAGCAGGTCTTGCGCGACCTGCAATCGCGTCCGGAAATGCAACACGTGGTGATCACCGGCCGCGCCGCCTCGGCCGCGCTGCAGGAGATCGCCGATACCGTGACCGAAATGCAGCCGGTGAAACACGCGTTCCAGGCCGGCATCCGCGCCCAGAAAGGTGTTGAATGGTGATGGCCGCCCCGCCGGGCTCTGGAAGTTTGTGCAGGTTTTGTAGGTCGGACTTCAGTCCGACAACGGCGCCCGCAATCGGCAACCGCGTCGGACTGGAGTCCGGCCTGAGCAAGGCGCTGGCCGGCATCGGCCTGCTGCTGGCGCTGGTCCCGGCCCACGCGGCAGTCAGCGTGACCGACGATCTCGGCCGGCAGGTGGCCTTGGCACAACCGGCGCAGCGCATCGTCAGCCTGGCGCCACACCTGACCGAAGACCTGTTTGCGATCGGCGCCGGCGGGCAGATTGTCGGCGTGGTCGATTACAGCGATTTCCCGGCTGCGGCGAAACAACTGCCGCGCATCGGCGGTTACAGCGGTTTCGACCTGGAGCGTATCCGCGCGCTGAAGCCGGACCTGATTGTCGGCTGGCCCTCCGGCAACCCGTCGCGCCAGTTGCAGCAACTGGAAAGCCTCGGCATTCCGCTGTTCTACGACGACACTCGCCGGCTTGACCGCTTGCCGGGCGTGTTGCAGCGGCTCGGCGTGTTGACCGGCAAAACGGCGACGGCGGACAAGGTGGCGCAGGATTTTCGCGCCCGGCTGGCCGCACTGCGGCAGCGTTACGCCGGCAAGCCACCGGTGCGGGTGTTCTACCAGGTGTGGGACCGGCCGCTGATGACCATCAACCGCGAGCAGATCATCTCCGACGCGATGCAGCTGTGTGGCGGCGTCAACGTGTTCGGCCGGCTGCCGGCACTGGTGCCGACCGTCGATGAAGAAGCGGTGTTGCAGGCCAACCCGCAGCTGATCGCCACCAGCGGCGAAGCCGGCATGGCCAGCGACTCGCTGGAACGCTGGCGCCGCTGGCCGGCGCTGGAAGCCAACCGCCGCCAGGCGCTGGTCAACCTGCCGCCCGACCTGCTCAGCCGGATCGGCCCGCGGCTGATCGACGGCGCCGAACGGCTGTGCCAGGCCATCGACCGGGCGCGCCAAACCCGATGAGCCATCGTCCCCTGTCGCGCGCGCGCCTGACCCGCACCCTGCTGCTGCTGGCCGTGCTGCTGCTGGCCACGGTGCTGGCCAGCCTGTGTCTCGGCAGCACCAGCTACCGGCCATGGCAGCTGTGGCAAACCGACAGCAGCGCCCGGATCGCGCGCGACGTGGTGCTGGAGCTGCGGCTGCCGCGCACGCTGGCGGCGCTGGCGGTCGGCGGCCTGCTGGCACTGGCCGGCGTGTTGCAGCAATTGTTGCTGCGCAATCCGCTCGCCGATCCCTATGTGCTCGGCACCTCCGGCGGCGCCAGCGTCGGCGCCCTGACCGCGATGCTGCTCGGCGCCGGCACCGCCGGGGTCAATCTGGCGGCCGGTGCCGGTGCGCTGGCGCTGATCCTGCTGCTGTTCCTGCTCGCCGGGCACGATCATTCGGCACGCCAGTCGCGCCTGCTGCTGACCGGCGTGGCGCTGGCTTCGTTCTGCGGCGCGCTGACCTCGCTGCTGCTGAGCATCGCGCCGGACGGACTGCTGCGCGGCATGGTGTTCTGGCTGCTCGGCGATCTGGCCGGCGCACACTGGCAGATCGCGCTGCCGCTGCTGGCCGGCCTGTTGCTGCTGATCTGGCCGCTGTCGCGGCAGCTGAACCTGCTGGCGCTCGGCCTGCAGCCGGCGCATGCGCTCGGCGCGCAGATCGTCAGGCTGCAGTGGCTGCTGTATTTCGTTGCCGCCTGCGCCACCGCGCTGGCAGTCACCACCGCCGGCATGATCGGTTTTGTCGGCCTGATCGTGCCCCACGCGCTGCGGCTGCTGCTGGGGCAGGACTTGCGCCTGCTGCTGCCGGCCTGCGTGCTCGGCGGCGGCATGGTGCTGCTGCTGGCCGATATCGCCGCACGGGTGGTGCTGGCGCCGCAGCAATTGCCGGTGGGCGTGATCACCGCGCTGGCCGGGGTGCCGGTGTTTCTCTGGCTGTTGCAGAACCGCCGGGGGCGGCTGTGATGCTGCAGACCCGGCAACTGGATATCCGCGTCGGCGAACGGCTGTTGTGCCGGAGCCTCGATCTGCAGGTGCAGGCCGGCGAAAGCTGGCTGATCCTCGGCGAAAACGGCTGCGGCAAAAGCACCTTGCTGGCCACGCTGGCCGGCTGGCGCCAACCCGCCGGCGGCGAGATCATGCTGCAGGGCCGGGCGCTGGCCGGCTGGCCGGCTCGCCAGCGCGCCCGCACCATTGCCTGGATGGCGCAACAGGACGATTGCCCGTTCCCGCTGACCGTCATGGAAAAAACCCTCACCGGCTGCCACCCGCGGCTCGGCCGCTGGCAATGGGAAAGCGCCGGGGATCTGGCGCTGGCGCAACGACAGTTGCAACGGCTCGACCTCGCCGGGCTGGCCGAACGCGATCTGGCCACGCTGTCCGGCGGCGAACGCCGGCGCGCCAGCCTGGCCACCACGCTGCTGCAGCAGGCCGAACTGTTGCTGCTCGACGAACCGCTGTCGCAGCTCGACCTGCGCCACCAGCAACAGGCACTGGGCGTGTTGCGCGAAGAACAGGCACAGGGCCGCACCATCATGCTGGTCGGCCACGACCCGAACCACGCCCGCCAGTTCGCCAGCCACGTATTGCTGTTGCACGGCGACGGCCGCTGGCAGGCCGGCCCGCTGGCTGAGGTGTTGACGGCCGATGCCTTATCCGGGCTGTACCATTGCGCGATCCGGGCCACCCTTGTCGATGGGCTGCCCTGGTTTGTGACGGCTTGAAACGGCAGGCGGTCAGACCTGGCGAATCCGGGCCAGGGTGGCGGTGGTCGAGGTCTGATGCAGGAAGGGGATCGAATGCACGCTGCCACCGGCTGCGCGGGTTTCAGCCGCGCCAACGATATTGTCGATCTGCCAGTCCCCCCCCTTCACCAGCACATCCGGCCGGATTTGCTGGATCAGCGCCAGTGGGGTGTCGTCATCGAAGCACACCACCAGATCAACTGCTTCCAGCGCGGCCAGCACAGCCATCCGGTTGGTTTCCGGGTTGATCGGCCGGTCGTCGCCCTTGCCCTGTCGCCGCACTGAGCTATCCGAGTTGACCGCTACAATCAGCGATTGGCCCAGCGAACGGGCCTGGGCCAGGTAAGTGACGTGCCCACGGTGGAGGATGTCAAAACAGCCATTGGTGAACACAATCGGGCGCGGCAGTTGGGCGACACGTTGCAGCAGGGTATCGGCGTCAGCGATTTTCTGCTCGAAAAGCGGAGTGGGGTAATCCATGAACGGGTTCCAGGGTTGAGTCGATGGGGCGATGAAACGCCGCCAGGTAGGGCCGGAGGGGCGTTAGCCGGCTGGCGGGTGGATGCCGTTGCGCAGCAGCGGCGTGATCTTGACCGCCGTATCCGGCCGGCTGTAATGGTAGCCCTGCAGCTGTCGCACGCCTAGCCCCTGCAGGAAGCTGGCGGTGGTTGATTTCTCCACCCCTTCGGCAACGATTTCCAGCCCGAGCGCCTGCGCCATCTGCACAATTGCCTGCACCACGCGCTGGCCTTCCTGGGTGTGCAGCCGGGAAGTGAACGAGATGTCGATCTTCAGCGTATCGACCGGCATGTTGTGCAACTGCGACAACGACGAATACCCGGTGCCGAAATCGTCAATGGCAATCCGGAACCCGGCTTCGGCCAGTTGCTGCAAATGCTGACTCTGGTTGGTGTAATCGGTCAGCGCAACGCTTTCGGTTACTTCCAGCTCGATGTCCTGCGGGGTGTGCTGGTTCTCCGCCACCAGCTCGATGATGCGCTTGATATAACTTTGCGAGAACAGCTGCGCCCGCGAGACATTGATCGCCATCCGCGGCCGGTAGCCCAGCTTGTGCCAGTGGCGCAGGGTGGACAGTGCCCGCTCGATGACAATGAATCCCAGCTCCTTGATCAGCCCGAGTTTTTCTGCCATCGGAATAAACTGCGCCGGACTGACCCAGCCATTCTGTTCGTCAAACCAGCGCGCCAGCGCCTCCACGGCAACCACTTGCCCGGTCTGCGGCTGAACGATCGGCTGGTAATGGACGTCGATCGCATTCTTCTCGATGGCGGTATTCAGCCGCGACTGCAGCGCCAGCCGGGCCCGATCGCTGTCGCGCAGATGGCCGATGTCACAGTAGAACTGCACATTGTTGCGGCCGGCGGTCTTGGCGTAATACATCGTGCTGTCTGCCGCCGACATCAGCGCTTCTTCATCTTCGGCGTCGTCAGGATACACCGCGATGCCGATGCTGATGGTCGAGCGGGTTTCCAGCCCGTCGATCAGCACGCCCTCGCGGGCAATCTCGCGCAACCGTTCGGCAATATTGCGCAACGGCGTCAGTGAAACCAGGTCGGGGATCAGCACCACGAATTCATCCCCGCCCCAGCGCGCCAGCGTGTCGATGTCGCGCAGCACCGAGCGCAGCTGGCGCGACAGGTTGACCAGCACCTGGTCTCCGGCCGTGTGGCCGAAAGTGTCGTTGATCTGCTTGAAATGGTCGAGGTCAATGAAGCCTAGCGCCACTTTCAGGTTGTTGCGCTTGGCCCGTACCAGCGCCTGATGCAGCAGATCATCCAGTAGCATTCGGTTGGGCAGGTGGGTCAGCGAATCGTACAGTGCCAGTTGGGTAATGTGCTTTTCGTGCAGATAGGCCGAGGTGATGTCGCGCAGCACCCCCTTGATGGATACCAGCCGGCCCCCTGGTGCGTAATGGGCGATCAGCTTTGCCTCAATCCACAGATTCTCATTGTCGGGTTGTGGCATGCGAAAACGCACCGAGCCGGCCCGCTCGTCGGCCTGCGCCAGGGTGGCAATGGCAGCCTGCAGCTTGTCCCGGTCTTCATCAGCTACCCAGTGCATCAGCCGTAGGCCGATGTCACCCGCAATGGCGCCAGTGTCGATGCCGCGCAAAGTGGCCCACGCCCGGGTGGTATTTAAAAGGACGCCCTCCGGCGACAGGTCGATCACGGCTTCTTCCAGCTGGTTGAGCGTCTCCAGCATGGTTTTCTGCCGTGCCTCTTCCTGCATCAGCTCAGTGACGTCCCGCATCTGGGCCACAAGCGATTTTCCGGTGCCGGTCTGGTCAGGAATCGCCTGCAACCGGGCAATGAAGTAGTAGCTGTTGCGGCCCACCGGGATGGTCAGCCGCTGGGTTTCACTGCCGCCGCTGGCCAGCAGCTTGCTGGCTGCCTTGGCGAAATTACCGGCGATTTCGGCCGGCAGCACGTGTTTCAGGTGCTTGCCGCGCATCTCGATGTTCGGCATTGCCGGGTGGCTGGTCCAGATGTTCAGGATGATGCCGGCCGGATCAAATTCGAACACCATGTCGTCGGCAGCGCGCAGCAGGGTAACCAGCCGCTGCTGGTTGGCGGCAGACATCCGCCTGGCACGCTGCTGCATCAGCGCAAACGCAATGTCAGTGGTCAGCGCGGTGAGGACCTTGAATTCGATCGCATGCCACTGGTGACGCGGGCGGGCGCTGAGCAAGGCCAGAAAACCTTCAGGTTCGCCGCCGGCCAGCAAGGGAATACAGACCACGCTGGCCGGGCTGCCCAGCGCAAACAGCTGCTGTTCGGCCGCCGGCAATTCACTCAGGCTGCGCGCCAGCACCATCCCCGCACGCAGGGTGTCGGCCAGCTCCGGGTAATCCGCGTAGCGCAGTCGCAGGCCGGGGGGCAGCAATACCTTGCCCGGCGCATCGGGCCAGTTGGATACCGGAACCGCTACGCCGCTGTCGGCCGGATCGTTGACCAGCAAGCCGCAGGCAAAGGCCCCGCAAGCGCTTGCAATAGTGTGCAGGATGCCCGCGTAAGACGACTCATCGGCACAATCCAGCAGTTGCGACGTAATGCCTTCCAGTGCACCGAGGTAGCGCTGGTGCAGCTCCAGTTCGTCGTCTCTGCTATCGAGCAATGCGGGCCGGGCGATCGGATTATTCATGCCTGCCGTTCCGGATCAAGGGTATCTGAATTATTGACCCTGCCCGCGCATACCGCAAACCGGCGCGGGCATCAATACGGCGCACTATTTCAGGCGCCAGGCTCGCTATCGGCAGGTGCCACCGGCTCGGCGTGGCCGCATTCCTTCTGCGGGCAGACCTTTTCCGTGCCACGGCGCTTGGTGGTCTTGATGGTCAGGATCGGCCAGCCGCATTTCGGGCATGGCTCGTTGATCGGCGGATTCCAGGTCGCGTATTTGCAGTCCGGATAGGTATTGCAGGAGTAAAACAGCTTGCCGTACCGGCTCTTGCGTTCGATCAGAGTGCCTTTTTTGCACTCCGGGCAGGTCACGCCGGTGTCTTTCGGTTTTTCAAGCGGCTCGATGTGCTTGCATTTCGGATAGCCCGAGCAGCCAATGAACTTGCCGTACGGGCCCTGCTTGATCACCAGCGGGCTGTCGCATTTAGGGCAGGTGCGGCCTTCGATGACGGTTGGTGCCTCTTCGACGGCCGACTGGTCGTCGTTGAGATTGCGGGTGTAATCGCATTCCGGATACCCGGTGCAGCCCACAAACTTGCCACGCTTGCCCAGCCGAACCGCCAGCGGCTTGCCACATTTCGGGCAAGCCTCGTCGAGCGCTTCCTGGGTGATTTCCTGGCGGGAAATGGATTGCTTGTCCTCAACCTGCTGGTGAAATCCGGTCCAGAATTCATCCAGCACCGGAATCCATTCCCGCTCGCCGTTGGCTACTTCGTCCAGCTTGTCTTCCAGCTTGGCCGTGAAGTTGTAATCGACGTAGGTGGCAAAGTGCTCGGTCAGGAACTTGTTGACCACTTCGCCCACGTCGGTCGGCAGGAAGCGCTTCTTGTCGAGAATGACGTATTCCCGATCCTTGAGGGTCGAGATGATGCTGGCGTAGGTGGAAGGGCGGCCGATACCGAATTCTTCCAGCGCCTTGACCAGGCTGGCTTCCGAATAGCGCGGTGGTGGCTGGGTGAAATGCTGCTCGCCATGCAGCGCATCGACAGGCACCTGTTCATCAAGCGCCAGCACCGGCAGCCGTGCGTCGCCTTCTTCCTCAACGTCGTCGGCATCTTCCTGATACACCGCAATGAAACCCGGAAAGGTCAATACCTGGCCCGAGGCGCGGAACAGTGTGCTGTCGTCGTTGCCAACGGCCAGATCCAGGCTGGTGGTGTCGAATCTGGCTGGCGCCATCTGACAGGACAATGTCCGCTTCCAGATCATCTCGTACAGCTTGAACTGCTCCGGCGACAGGTAGGCCTTGACGCTGTCCGGCGTGCGCTGGATCGAGGTCGGACGGATGGCTTCGTGGGCTTCCTGCGCATTTTTCGATTTGTTCTTGTAGGTGACCGGCGCTGCGGGCAGGTAGTCGGCAGCAAACTGCTGACCGATATAGTCGCGAATCTCGGCGAGTGCCTCGTTGGCCAGCGCGACCGAATCGGTACGCATGTAGGTGATCAGGCCGGTGATGCCGTTGCCGACATCAATCCCTTCGTACAACTGCTGGGCCGTACGCATGGTCCGGTCGGTGGTCATGCCGAGCTTGCGTACCGCTTCCTGCTGCATGGTCGAGGTGGTGAATGGCGCTGCAGGATTGCGGGATTTCTTTTTCTTGTCGACCTTGACGATTCGTGCGGTGTTGCCCGCTGCCCGGATCGCCGCCAGCACTTCCGCCTGACGGGCCTCGTTGTTGATCGAGAATTGTTCGAGTTTTTCGCCCTGAAACTGAAACAGCTTGGCGCCGAACTTCTGGCGGCCTTTGTGGCTGTCCAGATGGATGGTCCAGTACTCTTCCTGCTTGAAGGCGCGGATTTCCGCTTCCCGCTCGCAAATCAGCCGCAGTGCGGGGCTTTGCACCCGTCCTGCAGACAGCCCACGGCGGATTTTCTTCCACAGTAGCGGCGACAGGTTGAAACCCACCAGATAATCCAGCGCCCGGCGCGCTTGCTGGGCGTTGACCAGATCCATCGACACCGAGCGCGGATGCGCCACGGCATCCTTTACGGCTGTCTGGGTGATTTCGTGGAATACCACCCGCTGTATGTTCTTGCCTTCGGTCAGCCGCTTGTGGTGCAGGATTTCCAGGATATGCCAGGCAATGGCCTCACCTTCGCGGTCCGGATCCGTTGCCAGGTAGACGTTATCGACCTCGGCAATCGCAGCCGCAATCGCGTCGACGTGCTTGCTGTTGCGGCTGATCAGTTCGTATTTCATGGCGAACTGCCTGGCGGGATCGACGGCACCTTGCTTGGGCACCAGGTCGCGCACATGGCCATAAGAGGCAAGAATTTCAAAATCCTTGCCCAGATATTTTTTCAGGGTTTTCGCCTTCGAGGGCGATTCGACGATGAGTAGGCTTGAAGGCATGAGATCACACAAAAAATGCGCAACAGCGCATCAAAATGGTTGCTTTTGACGGAAAAAGCCCGAAACAGGGCGGCTCAGTGCATCTGCTGATGTTGCTGGCTCAGCAGTTCGCCGATCAGCAGCGCGTCGATGGAAACCTGCTGGTGCCAAAGCACGATCAGCGTGGTCAGCTTCGTCGATTCAATATCGACCTCGTGGGTGTCGAGCGCCATCAGCCGGTCGAGAACCAGTTCACGCTGGGCCGGGGTGATCGCCCTGGCTTGCTCCAGAAAGCTGATGAATTGCAGGCTGTCTTCGCTCAATCGGTCAGTTTCGTCGGAGGTGTAAATGCGCAGCCCGTTGCCGTCATGGTAACCATGATAAAGCTGGCCCAGATCATCAAGATCGGTCAGCCAGTCCAGCGCCGCATGAACCTCGTCATTGTCGAAACCGGCTGCCAACAGCTTGCGCGACAGGGTGCCGACATCGGGGCGCAAGCCTGAACCGTAATAATTCTCGAACAGAAATACCAGGACGTCGAACATAGTGTACTTTCAGTGGTTCGGTATCATGGGCTGCATGGTACCGGCATTCATCAATCCGGCCCGGATTCCATGCGACTCGGCGGAAGCGTCCGCTATCCAGTGTGGATTCGCTGATATCGCCCGCCGGGCAGGCAGGACACCAATCCTTCCAACTCCAGTCTTAACAGAATGGCGCATACCCTATCAGCAGTCAAGCCGCTGCGCTGGCAGAGCGTGTCGACGGTTGCTGCATCGTGGCCGAGCGCATCTAGCAGCGGCGCATCGTCATCGCAGGCCGGGGTTCTGGCTTCGGCCGGGCTGCAGGCAGGGGGGCTCCCGGCCTGCCAATGCAGTTCTTCGAGGATATCTGCTGCGGTTTCAACCAGTTTGGCGCCTTGCTTGATCAGGGCATGGCAGCCTCTTGAAAGCGGCGAATGGATCGAGCCGGGAATGGCCATGACTTCACGTCCCTGTTCGGCAGCCAGTCGGGCCGTGACTTGTGTGCCGCTATTGAGGGCGCATTCAACGACCAACACTCCCAGGCTGAGTCCACTGATAATCCGGTTTCGCCGGGGAAAATTGGCAGCTAGGGGCTGGGTGCCCAGCGCAAACTCGGACAGGATCAGACCTGCCCCGGCCAGCTGATGGGCCAGGTCCCGATTGGCTGCCGGGTAGACCCGATCCTGCCCGGTGCCGATGACCGCAATGCTGCCGGCTGCGCCTTTCAGTCCTCCTTCGTGGGCAGCCCGGTCGATGCCGGCCGCCATGCCGCTGACGATGGTCAGGCCAGCGTCGCTGAGGTGGCGGGCGAACTGACGAGCGTTTTCCATTCCCTGCGCTGTGGCGTTGCGGCTACCGACAATGGCCAGTGCCGGACGGTTCAGCAGCGCGGTGTTGCCCTTGGCATACAGGATGGGGGGCGGGTCGGGCAGTTGCAGCAGGGGTGGCGGATAAGCGCTGTCAGCCAGGGTGATCAGCCGGTTGCCAGGCTGCGCCAGCCAGGCATGAACCTGATCGATATATGCCGTGGCGTCGCTGGCCAGAATGGCGCGAGCCAGTTTGGCCGGAACGGTTTTCTCAAGTATGGACGAGGACGCTGCCAATACGGCCTCGGGGGAGCCGCATGCCTGCAGTAGTCGGATGAACGTTGCCGTACCCACTCCGGGCACCTGGCTCAGCCTGAGCCAGGGCGCCAGCTCTGCCTGGGCGGCAGGGATCAAGGCTTGTGAACTTCGTCGAGAAGGTTGACCGGGGTCTGTACGTTCATGACCAGCGCGTAAGACACGCGCTCGAAGGTGCGGAAAACAAAGGCATGGCCGTTGATCTCGGCAGGGGTCTTGAGGTCGGGTTCGCTGGGGGACTCCTTGCGGATCGGTCGTCCCCGCTTGTAAAGCGCGATCACATGCCCAGGCTCGATGCCGTCCTTGCTGCCACGATTGACCACCACGACCCCGTATTGGCCCACTTCGGCCACGCCACCGTAGGACGAAATGATTTTGCCGTTCGGCTCGTTGGCTGGGGCATGCGGCACATAGCTGAATACTTCATTGCGCTGCGCCGGCATCACCCGGTCGCCAATGGTTATTTCCTGCTTGATTTTCAGGATGCGTAGCGTCGTGACGCCGTCTTTTTGCGATACCAGTCTGGCATCGCCAAGATGCTCCGCTTCGTGGCCGAGGATTTCCTTGTTGTCCGGGTCGACGAGCTGTTTGCCTGGCCGGTAGATCTGCCATATCTGGTTCGGGTCGTTGGCTGCAATCCCGACTGCATAGGCATTGTCGCCCAGAGTCAACACCACCCGGCTGTCCGGGCCTTCCGCAATTCGCGGGGCCGACTTGAGCTGGTTCTGGCCGACCACCAGCGGTTGGGACATGTACGGCTCGATGGTGGAGGGCGAAATACTGCGGATCGCGAATTCGCCACGATCTTCAGCGCGAATGCGCGGTGATAGCCTGGCTTCGCCGCTGCTGCGGCCGCCACCCATGCCTTTTTTGAGTCGGAGTCGTGGCTGGCCATCGACAAAGTCGAGCACAATGACATCGCCTGGGTAGATCCAGTGGGGATCCTTGATCTGGTCGCGGTTCAGTTGCCAGATTTCTGGCCAGCGCCAAGGCTGCTTGAGGAAACGGCCAGAAATATCCCACAGCGTATCGCCTTTGACGACCACGTATTGGTCCGGGACATTTTCGGCCAGTTTCAGCTCGTCTGCCCTGGCTGGGGCTGCGGCCAAACCGCCAAGGAGAAGAAGCGATATAATGAGTCGACGCATTGGAGAAGCCTCGTTGCTGAAAAGTATCCGGCCATTGGCCGCAGGTTTCGGGCGACCTGGCTAACGCCGTTCTGGTATCATCCGGGCCGGTTATCCTATTTGTTATAGGCGATCAGTCGGGTATGTTGCCTGAATCGATTGGCGGACTTCCCCGGCTGGGGAGCGCTTACGTGTTGGACATCCCGTTTAAGTAGTTTCTTAGATTCTGCAATCAATTGTTTCAAGTGGCAAGAAAAGATGGCGATCCTCAATTTGTTGCATTTTCCTGACGAACGGCTTCACACCGTCGCCAGGCCGGTGGTTGATTTTGGGCCTGATCTGCAACGGCTGATCGATGATATGGCGCAAACCATGTACACCGCGCCCGGTGTCGGGCTGGCGGCGACCCAGGTCGATGTCCATCTTCAGTTGTTCATTGCCGATACCAGCGAGGAAAATAACCGCCTGCTGGTGTTCATCAACCCCACCATTACCCGCCGCAACGGTGATTGCGAGCTGGAGGAGGGGTGCCTGTCGGTGCCCGGCATTTATGACAAGGTGGCCGGCCGCGCGAAAGAAGTCACGGTCGAGGCGCTGGATCGCCACGGCAAGCCCTTCAGCCTGGATGCCGACGGTTTGCTGGCCCTGTGTATCCAGCATGAGCTGGATCACTTGCACGGTAAGGTGTTTGTGGAATATCTATCGCGCTTGAAGCAGGATCGGATTGTAAAGAAGCTGAAGAAAAACCAGCGCAAGTCGATGTGATCGCTGGTGCGTGGTCTGCATGTGAATACCGATGGCCCGGATTGCTCCGGGCCATTGTCTTTGTCGGGAGAAGCAGTATGAAACTGATTTTTGCCGGTACGCCGGAATTTGCGGCCCAGGCGTTGGCAGCGTTGCTCGCCGCCGGGCATGAGGTGGCGCTGGTGCTGACCCAGCCGGATCGTCCGGCCGGGCGAGGCATGAAGCTGATGCCCAGTGCGGTCAAACAACTGGCGCTGCAGCATCGGTTGCCGGTGGCGCAGCCGCTGAGTCTGAAGCAGGCCGATGCGCAGCAGATGTTGCGCGGGACCGGTGCCGAGCTGATGGTGGTGGCTGCCTACGGCCTGATTCTGCCACCCGCTGTACTGGCCATTCCGCCGCGCGGTTGCCTGAATATCCATGCCTCGCTGTTGCCGCGCTGGCGGGGGGCTGCGCCGATCCAGCGGGCGATTCTTGCTGGTGACAGCGACACCGGCATTACCATCATGCAAATGGATGTCGGGCTGGATACCGGGGCGATGCTGCTGAAACACCGGCTGCCGATTGCGGCGACAGATACGACGGGTTGCCTGCACGACAAGCTGGCCCGGGCCGGAGGCGAGGCCATCGTGGCGGCGCTGGCCGAGCTCGACCGCCTGCCGGCCGAGCCGCAGGACGATGCTCTGGCCTGCTACGCTGCCAAGCTGACCAAGGAAGAAGCCCGGCTCGACTGGCGCCTGTCGGCTGCGGTGCTGGCGCGTGCAGTCAGGGGGTACAACCCGTTTCCAGCAGCATTTACCTTGCTGGAAGGGGCGCCGTTGAAGATCTGGCAGGCCGAGCCAGCCGGCGGCGCGGGCCAGCCGGGCGAGGTGCTGGCGGCGGATGCGGCCGGCGTGTTGGTTGCCTGTGGTGACGGTGCCTTGCGCGTAACCGAGCTGCAGCGTGCGGGCGGCAAGCGGCTGCCGGCGGCCGCATTCCTGGCTGGCTGCCCGCTGCCGGTGGGCACCCTGCTGGCGACGCCATAAGGGAAGAACGAATCAGGCCGGTGGCAGCTTGAGCAGCCGCCGGTAGAGGGCGTTGAGCTCGCGGGCCATGCTGTCAAGCCGCATGGGTTCGGCTAGCTGGCGTGCCTGGGCGCCCATCTCCCTTGCCCGGCCCGGCTTGCTGAGGATCTGCATGGCCTGGGCGAGGCCGGCCGTATCGAGTGCATCACGGACAAAGCCCTGCCGGCCTTCGTCGATCAATTCCGCTGCTCCGCACTTCTTGCTGGTGATCACCGGCAGGCCGCAGGCCATGGCCTCGACCACGACGTTGGGAAACGGGTCGTAGAGCGTGGGCAGCAGCAGGGCATCGGCCAGCCCGTAATACGGTTTGACATCTGTTTGTGCACCGACGAAGTGGGCGCGTTGCCCGACGCCCAGCGAGCGGCTGAGCCGCTGATATTGCTTGGCTTTCTTGTCGTGACCAACGATTAACAGGTGTGCATCCGGGGTGCGGGCCAGTGCCTGCAATGCCTGCGCTACGCCCTTGCGTTCAAAGCCGGATCCAACGTACAGAAACACCGGCTGGGTGTCGGCCAGTCCGAGCCGGGTTCGCATCGCTTGCCGATGCTGTTCGCGCAGCCGGGGGTGAAAGGTTTCGCTGTCGATGCCGTTGTAAATAATGACGAACTTGTCGTCCGGCAGGCCGAAGTAGCGCTGAATTTCACTTTTTACCATCCGCGAATTACAGATAACCGTGCGCAGCCGCGGGCTGTGGAACATGCGGGCTTCGGCGTGCTGGATGTAGTGATGGTAGGGGTTGGCCAGCAGCGCTAGCCGGCCTAACGGCGATAGCACCCGGCGCCGCTGGGCCAGCCATTCGCGGTGTACGCCGTCACCAGCGCGAAACACATCACAACAGGCCAGCCGTTCGTGGGATTGCACCAGATCGAAGTGCTGGTCTTGCTGGGCGCGGCAGACGGCGCGGGCGAATCCGGCGTCGCGCCAGACGTTGCCGATGTGAAACGGGTTCAGCTCGATAGCCTGCATGCCGGGCAAGGGTTCCCATTGCCGGGTGAGCAGGGTCAGATGAACGCCGTCATCGGCCAGCGCCTGGATGGCGCGCGACACGAACCGCTCGGCACCGCCGGCGGCATTGTATTTCTGGCGTACCAGTGCAATGCGGGGCGGATTCATTGCAGCATACTTTCAATGGCCTGCAGCACCCGTTCTACCTGAATGGCTTCCAGACATTCGCTACGCTTGCCGCCGCCGCACCCGTCGCGGCTGCAGGGCCGGCAGCGGTGGTCGGAGGTGAGCAGTGCGTGACGTACCTGCCACGGCCCCCATTCGACCTCGCCGGAGGGGCCAAACAGCGCGACGGTGGACGTCTGCATCGCGGCGGCGATGTGCATGGGTACGGAATCCATTCCGACCAGCAGCCGGGCGCGGGCGGTGAGCGCAGCGAGTTCTTTCAGACTGAGCTGGCCGGCCAGATTGATAACTGGCTGGTGCAGGCCGGCTGTGATGCGGGCGATCAGCTCGTGTTCGACCCGATCCGGGGCGCCGGTCAGTACGATGGCGTGGCCGCTGGTTTGCAGTCGCCCGATCAGGCGGCTCATCTGCTCGGCTGGCCAGCATTTGAACAGCCAGCGCGAGGCCGGGTGGATCTGGATGAAAGGCTTGCCGGTGAGCCGGTGCTGTTGCAGCAGCGCGTCGATACGCTGTTCGGCCGCGGCGCCTGGCACCAGCACCAGTCGTCGCTGGTCGCTGGCTGGATACAGGCCGATGCGGCGCAAGGCGTCAAGGTGGGTTTCAACGGTGTGCCGGCGGTTGCCGCCAACGATCGGGTAGAGGTGGGTAAAGCTGTTGCGCCAGAAGCGCGGCTTGCCGGCATGGTTGCCGCAGACCGCCCATTTGACCCCTAGTGTCCGCGCCAGCCAAGCCCCCCGATTGCTGTCGGTCAGGTTGATCAGCAGGTCGTAGCGGCGTTGCCGCATGTGCCGGAACAGCGCAAGTTCGTCGGTGAGACGTTTGTTCTTGCGTGGCAGCGCATGCACCTGGCTGAGTGCCGGGTGGTCGGTGAGCATGGGGGCAGTGTCGGCGTAAACGAGCGCGTCGATCTCCAGATGTGGGGCGTGCTGCTTGAGCGCTGCCGGCACGGGTGAGGTGAGCAATACGTCGCCGTGGTGGCGCAGCTTGACGATAAGGACCCGGCGAACCTGGTCGAGCGGAATGAAGTCAGGTGGCATGTCGGCATCTGTAGCCTGCCGCCGGCAGCCGTGGCAGCCGGAGTGGCGGTTACAGGTTGTTCAGTTGTTCCAGAAGATCATGCATTTTCTCAGGATCGTCGCATTTGAGCATCTTGTTCACCAGCGGCTGAATGTCGACCAGATGGGTGTGGAGCACTTTCTGCTTGACATTCAGAAGATGGGCCGGGTGCATCGAGAATTTGCGCAGTCCTAACCCCAGCAGCAGCCGGGTCAGTCGAACGTCGCCGGCCATTTCCCCGCAAACCGATACCGGAACCCCCGCCCGGTCGGCCGCCTTGATGGTCTGCGAAATCAGGTGCAGCACCGCCGGGTGGGTGGGTTCGTAGAGGTGGGCCACCATGTCGTCGGCCCGGTCAACGGCCAGGGTGAACTGGATCAGGTCGTTGGTGCCGATCGAGACGAACTCCACATGTTTGAGGAAACTGGCGATCATGACTGCTGCTGCGGGGGTTTCGATCATTGCGCCGATCTTGATGTGCCGATTGAACGGGATCCCTTCGTCGGTCAGGCTCTGCTTGGCCAGTTCGATGTGCATTTTGGCCTGCTGCAGCTCGTGCAGGCTGGACAGCATCGGGATCAGGATTTGCAGGTTGCCATATTGCGAGGCACGCAGCAGCGCACGCAACTGGGTACGGAACAGATTGGGTTCAGCCAGGCACAGCCGGATGCCGGTCAGCCCCAGCGCCGGGTTGGCAAAAGTGCTGTGGGCAGCCCACTTGGGGAGCTTGTCGGCACCAATGTCCACGGTACGGATCGTGACCGGCAGGGTGCCGATCTGCTCCAGCACTTCTTTGTAGGCAAAAAACTGCTCTTGCTCGCTGGGCAGCGTTTCGCGGCCCAGAAACAGGAATTCGGAACGGAACAGGCCGATGCCGGTGGCGCCGTTGGCCTTGACCTGTGGCATGTCCAGCGGCAGCTCGATGTTGGCCTGCAGCTCGACTGCTACGCCATCGCGGGTGGTGGGGATGGCGCCCTTGAGGCTTTTCAGGCGGCGTTTTTCCTGCAGGAACGATTGCTGCCGGCGCTTGTATTCGGCCAGGATTTTTTCGTCCGGCGCAATGACGACAACGCCCTGAATGCCGTCGACAATGATCAGCTCGCCTTCTTCGATGATCTGGTGAGCGTTGTGCAGCGCCAGTACCGACGGGATATCCAGGCTGCGTGCCAGGATGGCCGTGTGCGAGGTGGCACCGCCAACATCGGTGACAAAGGCGCTGACTGCAGCATCCTTGAACAGCACCATGTCGGCCGGGCTGAGCTCGTGGGCCACGACGATGGTGTTTTCCCGTGGCTCGGCCGGCAATTGGGGCAGGCCTGGCTGGCCGGCCAGGGCCTTGAAAATGCGGTCGACTACCTGAACCACATCGGCGCGCCGCTCGCGCAGATAGGATTCTTCGATTTCGTCGAATTGCGACAGCAATACATCCAGCTGTTGTTTCAGCGCCCATTCGGCATTGCAGTGCTGGACTTCGATCAGGTGGCGGGGCTCGCGCGACAGGGTGGCGTCGTTGAGGATCATGATGTGCAGCGACAGGAACGAACCGAGCTCCGCCGGCGCGTTTTCCGGAATGCTGCCCCACAGCATTTCCAGTTCTTTGCGTGTTCGCCTTACCGCAGCGTCGAAACGGGCGATTTCGGCCTGAATCTGGCCTTGCGGGATGGCGTAGTGGGCGATATCCACTTCGGTATGCGATACCAGGTGTGCATATCCGATTGCAATTCCGCCCACTACCCCGATGCCATGCAGGGTGATGCCCATGTTGTCCTCACGTTGTCGTGTGTCGTGGCTGGCCAGTCTTAGCCGGCTGCCTGATTATCTGTGTTGTCTGCCGTTGTGGCCGTGTGGTGCGTTGCCGCAGCCCGGATCATTCGCCTTCACCGAAGCGGTCTTCGATCAGCTGCACCAGCGCAGCCATGGCGTCAGCCTCGTCCGGGCCGTCGGTTTCCAGGGTGATGAATGATCCCTTGCCGGCTGCCAGCATCATCACGCCCATGATGCTTTTGGCGTTGACCCGACGGTCGTTGCGGCTGATCCAGACTTCGGCACTGAAGCGGCAGGCGGTCTGGGTGAGTTTGGACGAGGCCCGGGCGTGCAATCCCAGCCGGTTGACGATTTCGATTTCACGCTGCTGCACCGTATTCCCCCGGTAATACATAACGGACGCCTTCGAGTCCGCCGGTAATGGCTTTGCTCACCACCACCTCCAGCGTCTGGCTGCGGTAGGTCAGGGCGCGTACCAGCATTGGCAAGCTTACCCCGGCAATGGATTCGACGCGGCCAGGCACGACCAGCCGGCAGGCGACATTGCTGGGTGTGCCGCCGAAGATGTCGGTCAGGACCAGCACGCCATCGCCCTGATCGATTTCGCGTACCAGGAACTGGGCGTGTTCCATGGTGGATTGCGGGTCGTCGGAGCGGCACACTGCCAGGGTGGCAATGGCCGGAATGTCCGGACCCATGATGTGCTTCGCACATTCCAGCAGGCTGTCGCCCAGCGTGGCGTGCGTGACCAGTAGTATGCCAATCATGATGTTTTCACTTGTCAGGGCAATCTTGTCGGCTCCGGCCTTGGAGTCAGGCATCTGGCCGGAGGATGAAGCAGCCGTGACATTGCCACAGGCGCCTCGTTCTGGCTAGTCAAGCAGCTGGATCGAGGCCGGCTTGTCCAGCCACTGCAGCCTGTCTTGCGCGGCGCGGCTGAGGTAAACCTTGCCTGCTGCATCGACCAGCAGTATCCAGTTTAGGCCAAACCGGCGCGCATGGCGCATCGCGTGCCCGGTGCCGTCGATAAACAGTGGCTTGGTGGCTGCGTCGGACACTGCTCCGGCGTCCTCACGTCCCGTTGCGACCACCGTGGCGGCCTGCAGCAGGCGGGCCGGCTGGCCGGTACGTGGGTCGATCAGGTGACTGAACCGTTGGCCATCCAGCATGAAATAGCGCTGGTAGTCGCCCGAGGTGCCGATGGCTTCGCCGTCGTGGAGCGCCAGCGTCGCCATCGGCTGCGGCTTGCGCGGGTGTTGCAGGCCGATGGTCCAGGGAGAGCCGCCTTTGCTGCCGCTGACTTTGACATTGCCACCGATATTCAGCAGCGCATTGCGGATGCCCAACTGGTGCAACGTCGCGATTTCACGATCCAGCGCCCAGCCCTTGGCAATGCCGCCCAGATCCAGTTGGAGGGCGGGGTTGCGGCTGCGGATGCCGTGCGGGTCGATGGTCAGGTCGTCCATGCTGGGCCGGGCTGCCAGCAGGCTGGCAAGGGGGTTGGGCTCCGGGCGATGGGGGGCGAAGGTGTCGGCATGAAACCCCCACGCGGCCACCAGTTTGCCAATCGCCGGGTTGAACAGCTGCGCCGAGCGACGGGCGTAGTCCTGCGATTGTTGCAGTAGCCGGATCAGGTCCGGGCTGGCGGATTGCGGGGCCGGGCCTTGGGCAAATCCCTGGTTCAGCCGGGTCAGCTCACCCGGCTGCCAGGCGTGCAGTCGTTGATGCAGCCGGTCGAGATCGGCCAGGACGGTAGCAGCGGCCTGGCGTGCCTTGGTTTGCGGCTCGCCCCAGATGGCGATTTCCACCCGGGTGCCGAATACGTAGCTTTCCTGGGTGTAAGGGGGCTCGGGCTTGCTGCAGCCGGCCAGCCATAGCGCGACCAGAATCACCAGCCAGCGCATTACTGCCCGCGCTCCAGCGCGTCGACGAACATCGCCGCGACATCAAAGCCGCTTTGCTGGCTGATTTCCTGAAAGCAGGTCGGGCTGGTGACGTTGATTTCGGTCAGATAATTGCCGATGACATCCAGCCCCACCAGCAACAGCCCTTGTGCTTTAAGCTGAGGGCCGAGCGTACGGGCGATCTGCTCGTCGCGTTTCGACAAGGGTTGCGCCATGCCCTTGCCACCAGCAGCCAGGTTGCCACGGGTTTCGCCTTGCTGCGGGATCCGCGCCAGACAGAACGGCACCGGCTCGCCGTCGATCAGCAGGATGCGCTTGTCGCCGTGAATGATCTGTGGAATGTAGCGCTGCGCCATCATCGTCCGTGTGCCGCCTTGCATCTGGGTTTCCAGAATTGAGCCCAGATTCGGGTCGCTTGGCGTCAGGCGGAAAATACCCATCCCGCCCATGCCGTCCAGCGGCTTGAGGATAACGTCGCCGTGTTCGGCGGCGAATTCGCGTACCTGTTGCGGCTCGCGTGTCACCAGCGTGGGGGCGGTGAATTCGCTGAACTGCAGGATCGCCAGCTTTTCGTTGAAATCGCGCAATGCCTGCGGCTGGTTGTAGACCTTCGCGCCCTGGCGTTCGGCCGCCTGCAGCAGGTGGGTCGCGTAGAGGTATTCCATGTCGAACGGTGGGTCCTTGCGCATCAGCACGGCGTCGAATTCGCGCAGTGGCGTGGTGCAGGTGGCGCCAAGCCTGTACCAGTGCGGGCTGTCGCCGGTCAGCTGCAGCTCGCGGTGACTGGCTTGTACCACGCCGTCGCGGACAAACAGCTCGTGCTGCTCCAGAACGATCAGCGTGTGGCCGCGCCGGGCGGCTTCGCGCATGATTGCGACGGTGGAGTCCTTGTAGGTTTTCAGGCTGTCGAGCGGGTCGAGAAGGATGGCGAGTCGCATCGGCGGCTTTCAGGCGAGGGTGAGTTCGGCCGGGGCGGTCTGTTCGATTTCCAGTGACGCTGCCAGCAGCGCCAGCCGTGCAATGACGCCGTAGGCATAGAAGCGGTTTGGCGGGCAGTCAGGCTCGGCGCAGCAGTCGGGTAGGGTGCAGGGGATTTCGAACGCCAGCGGCTCGAAGTGCATGCCCGGTGCGTTGAGGTTCTCGTCCGGGCCGCGTTCGGTGTGGACGCGGTAAAAGCCCCCCACCACGTAGCGGTCGATCATGTATACCACTGGCTCGGCAACGGCATCGTGCAAGTTTTCAAAGGTGTATACCCCTTCCTGCACGATCACTTCATGCACTTGCTGCCCCTCTTTGACTACGGCCATCTTGTTACGCTGGCGCCGGTTCAGCCCAATGACTTCGCTGGCATCCTTGACGCTCATCACCCCCATGCCGTAGGTGCCGGAGTTGGCCTTCACAATGACATACGGCTGCGCAGCGATGCCGTAATCGTGGTATTTGGCACGGATGCGGGTCAGCAGTGAATCGACTTTTTCTGCCAGGCATTCCTCTCCCAGCCGCTCCTGGAAATTGATCCGGTCACAGCGGGCGAAATAAGGGTTGATCAGCCACGGGTCGATGTCGAGCAGATCGGCAAACTGGCCGGCGACCTGGTCATAAGCGGCAAAGTGGCTGGTTTTCTTGCGTGTCGACCAGCCGGCGTGCAGGGGCGGCAGCAGGGCCTGCGTGATGCCTTCTAGTTGTGGCGGAATGCCGGCGGACAGGTCGTTGTTCAGCAACACGATGCACGGGTCGAAGCCTTCGACACTGACGCGATTCCCGTTGCGGCGCAGCGGCTCGACCAGCAGTTCGCGCCCATCGGGCAGGGAGAGCGGGGTGGGTGCGGTAATCTCGGGCGACAGGCTCGCCAGCCGGACATTCAGCCCGGCCTGTTGCAGGATGTAGCGTAACGAGGCCAAGTTTTGCAGGTAAAACTGGTTGCGGGTGTGGTTTTCCGGAATCAGCAGCAGATTCCGTGCATCGGGGCAGATCTTGTCAAGCGCTGCCTGGGTGGCCTGCACGCACAGCGGATGAAAGTCCGGATTCAGGTTGTTAAATCCGCCTGGAAACAGGTTCATGTCGACCGGCGCCAGCTTGAATCCGGCGTTGCGCAGGTCGACCGAGCCGTAAAAAGGCGGGGAATGGTCTTGCCAGCGGGTGCGAAACCAGTGCTCGATGCGCGGCATGGCATCCAGGATGCGGCGTTCCAGATCGAGGATCGGGCCGGTCAGTGCGGTGGTCAGGTGAGGCACCATGAGACGTCCTTTGGCGGGGTCAATCGGTAAAACATGGGGTGTTGCCAGCCGAAAATCAAGCCGGCAGGTTCAATCCCTTGTCGCGCCAGGGGTTTGCGCCTATCACTCAACCTGGAGCCCGGCGATTGTACGGGCAATGGATCATGTCTTGGGGAGGGGCGATGTACTCACAACATCTGGATCGCAATCCGGCCAATTTCGTGCCGATGACACCGCTGGATTTCATCGAGCGGACGGCGGCGACATTCCCGCAGCGCACGGCTATCGTGCATGGCGCTCTGCGGCAGGACTGGGCCACCACCCTGCGCCGTTGCCGCCAACTGGCATCGGCACTGCAGCGGCTGGGGGTCGGGCGGGGCGATACGGTGTCGGTGATGTTGCCCAACACCCCGCCGATGGTCGAGGTGCATTTTGGTGTGCCCATGTCCGGCGCGGTGCTGAACGCGCTGAACACCAGACTGGAGGCCGAATCGCTGGCGTTCATGCTCGACCATGCCCAGGCGCGGGTGCTGCTGGTGGACGCTGAATTTGCTCCGGTGATGCGCCAGGCGCTCAGTCGCTGCCAGGTCAGGCCGCTGGTGATCGACGTGAGCGACCCGGAGTATCCGCTCACCAGTGAACCGCTGGGCGATCAGGAGTACGAATCGCTGGTGGCCAGCGGCGACGCGGATTTTGTCTGGCAGCTGCCGCAGGACGAATTCGACGCCATCTGCCTCAACTACACCTCCGGCACCACCGGCAACCCCAAGGGTGTGGTGTACCACCATCGCGGCGCATACCTGAACGCGGTCAGCAATATTCTGGAATGGGACATGCCGCGCCATCCGGTTTATCTGTGGACGCTGCCGATGTTTCACTGCAACGGTTGGTGTTTCCCGTGGACCATCGCCGCCCGGGCGGGGGTCAATGTCTGCCTGCGCAAGATCGACCCTGCGCTGGTGTTCGAGCTGATCCGCTCGGAGGGCGTCAGCCATTACTGCGGCGCCCCGATCGTGCACAACATGCTGCTCAGCGCCCCGCCAGCGTTGCGCGCCGGCATCACGCACACTGTCCGGGCAATGGTGGCAGGCGCCGCGCCGCCAGCAGCGGTGATCGAGGGCATGGAGCAGATGGGGTTCGACATTACCCATGTTTACGGGCTGACCGAAACCTACGGCCCGGCCGCTGTCTGCGCCCGACAGGAGGCGTGGCAGCAACTGCCGGTAGGCGAGCGGGCGCGGCTGAATGCACGGCAAGGGGTGCGCTACCATCTGCAGGCCGGGATGGATGTGCTCGACCCGCAGACCATGCAGCCCGTGCCGCGTGATGGCCAGACGATGGGCGAGGTGATGTTCCGTGGCAACATCGCCATGAAAGGCTATCTGAAAAATCCCAAAGCGACCGACGAAGCGTTTGCCGGCGGCTGGTTTCACAGCGGCGATCTGGCGGTGGTCGAGCCAGATGGCTATGTCAGGATCAAGGACCGCAGCAAGGACATCATCATTTCCGGCGGCGAGAACATTTCCAGTATCGAGGTGGAAGACGTGCTGTATCGCCATCCGGCCGTGATGGTAGCGGCCGTGGTCGCGCGGCCTGACCCGAAATGGGGCGAAACGCCGTGTGCGTACATCGAATTGCGTTCAGGCTTCCAGGTCAGCACCGATGAAATCATTGCCCACTGCCGGGCACAGCTGGCGGGGTTCAAAGTGCCCAAGACGGTGATCTTTTGTGACATTCCCAAAACCTCGACCGGCAAGGTGCAGAAATTCGAGCTGCGCAAGCGCACCGGCCATGATGGCCAGTAACCCGGTTGCAGCCGGCGGCGCGTGCGCAAACATTCATCAAGCCGTGGCACAATGTCCGGATGGACACACGATCACTACTGATGGCCGGATGAGGGGAGAGGAAACAGGAATGAGGTTTTCATTGCGTACGCTAATCGTCGCAGCAGGATTGCTGCTGGCAGGGCTGCCAGTGGTCGCAGCCGATTTTGCCCAGGGGCTGGCTGCGTTCGATCGTCAGGATTACCCGACCGCACTCAACGAGTGGGAGCCACTGGCGCAGCAAGGCATGGCCGAAGCCCAGTACAACCTGGGGGTGATGCATACCCGTGGGCTGGGCGTTGAGCAGGACTACCGTCGTGCGGTTGAGTGGTACCGCCGCGCCGCCGAGCAGGGCGATGCCAGTGCCCAGAACAATCTGGGTGTGATGTATGCCGACGGGCTGGGCGTTCGCCAGGACGACCGTACTGCCGTCGAATGGTACCGCAAGGCCGCCGAGCAGGGCGACGATGAGGCCGCATACAATCTGGCCCTGATGTATGACAGCGGCCGGGGCATCGCGCAGGACTACCGGCAGGCCGCGCACTGGTACCGCAAGGCCGCCGAACAGGGCAACGCAGCCGCCCAATACAATCTGGGCGTGATGTACGACAACGGCCAGGGGTTGCCGCAGGACTTCCTCCATGCCGTCGAGTGGTATCGCAAGGCTGCCAACCAGATGCATCCCGCCGCGATCAACAATCTCGGCTACCTGTATTTTCATGGCAATGGCGTGGCTCCGAGCGCGGTGATTGCCTACGCCCTGTATAACTTGGCCGCAGCCGACGAACTATCGGAAACTGCCAGCGCCAACCGCACCGAGGTTGCCCAGACCATGAGCGCCAGGGAAATCAGCGCCGCCCAGGCGCTGACCCGCGAACTGGCCAAGCCCGGCAATCTGCTGAAGGCGCTCGATCAATGGGTGCGCCGCAACCCCGGCCGCTGATGCCCGACCCGGCCTGCAGGCCGCATCCATACTGCCTTGCAGGCCGGTCTGCAGGCAGCAACCAGAGCGGCGTACAGCCCGACGGCCACCCGGCGGCAGCCCTATGCCGCCGCTTTTACCCCTACCTGATTGCACCGTAAGCCCTTGGCGTGATCGTGCCTGCCGCGGCATGCCCGGACTGCCTGCCGGATTCATCGGCATTTTTCCGAGGGTGTTCTTGCGGATTGATCAAACGCACCCTAAAACCAGCAAGAGCAGCAGGGCGATTGACTGCTTACTAACTGGTAAGTATATTGATCGCCACCGGACAGGCAGCCCCTGCCTCGCGCTGACATTCACTGAATAAAATCCTGGAGGATATATGTCGAACTACCCGCACTTGCTGGCCCCGCTCGATCTGGGCTTTACCACCCTGCGCAACCGCGTGTTGATGGGCTCGATGCACACCGGCCTGGAAGAAGCACCTAACGGCTATCACCGCATGGCCGAGTTCTACGCTGAACGCGCACGTGGCGGAGTCGGCCTGATCGTCACCGGCGGCATTGCGCCGAACGCACAGGGTCTGGCGATGGCGGGTGGCTCCAAGCTCAGTACGCCGGAAGAAGCCGCACATCACCGGGTCATTACCGAGGCCGTGCACCGCGAAGGTGGCAAGATCGCGCTGCAGATCCTGCACACTGGCCGTTATGCCTTCTCGATGGATCTGGTTGCTCCGTCGCCGCTGCAGGCGCCGATCAATCCGTTCCAGCCGAAAGAGCTGAGCGATGCCGAAGTCGAGCAGACCATCAACGACTACGCCAATTGCGCCGCACTGGCCCAAAGCGCCGGCTACGATGGCGTGGAAGTAATGGGCTCGGAAGGCTACCTGATCAACCAGTTCATCGCCGCCAAGACCAACAAACGCACCGATCGCTGGGGTGGCGGCTACGAAAACCGCATCCAGTTTCCGATTGAAATCGTGCGCCGTACCCGCGAAAAGGTCGGCCCCAACTTCATCATCATCTATCGCCTGTCGATGCTGGATCTGGTCGATAACGGCTCCAACTACGAAGAAATCGTGCAGCTGGCGAA
>CAZBWH010000032.1:0-35110 GCA_964495595.1 uncultured Burkholderiales bacterium
ACTTCCAACCGTCACGGCGCCAAGAGCGTGATCCAGTTCGAACTGATGCCGATGCCGCCGGAGCAGGAAAACAAGGAGCTGACCTGGCCGTACTGGCCGTACAAGCTGCGTACCTCGTCCAGCCATGAAGAAGGCTGCGAACGCGAATTCGCGATCGCGACCAAGGAATTCATCGGCGAAAACGGTAAGGTCACCGGCGTAAAAACCGTACGTGTCGAGTTCAAGGACGGCAAGTTCAACGAAGTCGCCGGCACCGAGCAGACGCTGAAGGCCGACCTGGTCCTGCTGGCGATGGGCTTCGTCAGCCCGGTTGAAGCCCTGTTGAGCGGTTTCGGTGTGGAAAAAGATGCTCGTGGCAACGCCAAGGCAACCGTTGATGCAGTGGGCGGCTACGCCACCAACGCCGCCAAGGTGTTCGCTGCGGGTGACGTGCGCCGGGGCCAGTCGCTGGTGGTGTGGGCCATTCGTGAAGGCCGTCAGGCCGCGCGTGCGGTTGATGAGTTCCTGACGGGGAGCTCCAGCCTGCCGCGTTAACCGGATGCGTCGGCGTCATGAAACAACGGGCCGGATTTTTTCGGCCCATTTTTTTTGTATGCGATCGCTTGTTCGTGCAGCGGTGTGGCGTCAGGATTAGCCGGAAAGCAGTCTTTGTTCTGCCGCTGCCAGCCCGTCCGGCAGACCCAGTAATACCAGTACGTCTCCAGCCATGATGTGTAATTCGCTGCTGGGCTCAGGGCCTTTAATGTGTTTCCGTTTGACTGATTTGACGGTAACCAGCCCCTCGATGCCGGTGTCGGCCAGGGTCATGCCGACCGATGGTGCGTCCGCTGGTATCTCTACGCTGTGCAACCGTGGCTGGAATTTGTCGGTGATGCTGATGTTGTCATCCCCCATGCCGACGAAGAACCCCCGAAACAGTTCGTAACGTTGCTCACGGACCCGCCGGATATGTTGCAATACCTTGTTCAGGGGTACGCCGAGTAGCATCATGGTGTGAGTCGCCAGCATCAGGCTTCCTTCCAGTACCTCGGCAACGACTTCGGTCGCGCCGGCCTGCTTCAGCTGGTCGATGTCTGCATCGTCAAATGTTCGCACGATAACCGGCAAGCCAGGGCGCAGGCTGTGTACGTGGCTAAGTATTTTTAGCGCGGTCGGGGTGTCGTGGAAGCTGATGACCACACCTTTGGCCCTGCTCAGGCCAGCGGCCAGCAGTACTTCGCGTTTGCTGGCATCACCGTAGACGACTGAATCACCAGCTGTTGCTGCTTCCTTTACCCGGCTTGGGTCGAGATCGAGAGCAAAGAAGGAGATGTCTTCCTGTTCCAGCAGGCGGGCCAGGCTTTGCCCGCTGCGGCCATAACCGCAGACGATGACATGGTTGTCTGCCGCCATTGACTGTACGACAATCTGGTGAATGCTGGCGGCCGCCATCAGCCACTCGTCATTGTTGAATCGCCTGATCAGCCGGTCGCTGTGCTGAATCAGAAACGGAGACGCCAGCATTGAAAGCAGAATGGCGCCCAGCAAGGGTTGCTCGACAGCAGGAGGAAACAGGGTGGCCTCGGCGCCCAGACCAATCAACACGAAGCCGAATTCTCCTGCCTGTGCCAATGACAACGCAGTACGCCAATTGGTGCTGGAAGGGGTGCCCGCCAGTCTGCCGATCCCGGTGATCAACAGGAATTTTCCCGGAATCAACAAGGTCAGAAATACCAGCAACAGGGCAAAGTTGGGTAGCAAGTGAGTGAAGTCCAGCCGCATCCCGACCGATACAAAAAACAGGCCAAGCAGCAGATCCCGGAAAGGGCGGATATCATCCTCAACCTGATACCGGTATTCGGTTTCCGATATCAGCATTCCGGCAAGAAAGGCGCCGAGTGCCAGAGACAGGCCCGCGTGTTCGGTAAAATAGGCAATCGACAGCGAAATCAGCAATACGTTGATGGTGAACAGCTCGCTGGAACGTGCCTGGGCAACCATATGCAACCAGGGGCGCAATAGCCGCTGGCCAAAGAAGAGCAGGATCGCCAGGACGATTGCCGCTTTCAACCCGGCAATTGAGAGCTGCTGCCAGATGTCGGCCGTCTCGCTTGCCAGTGCAGGAATCAGGATTAGAAGAGGCACTACGGCCAGATCCTGAAACAGTAGTATGCCAATGATCTGCTGGCCGTGCGGCGTATTCAGCTCGGCGCGCTCGTTCAGCATCGTCGACACAATCGCTGTCGATGACATGGCCAGCGCGCCGCCAAGTGCGATACTGGCTGGCCAGCTGAGCAGGCCAAGCCACGCAAGAGGCAGGGTGAGGGCGATGGTTGCCAGTACCTGGGCCATTCCCAGTCCGAATACGGCTTTGCGCAACACGCGCAGCTTCGGCAGACTGAATTCCAGTCCGATACTGAACATCAGGAACACCACGCCGAATTCTGCCAGGGCACTTGCGTCCTGGCTGCTGCTGATCAGTCCGAGTGCGTGTGGACCGATCAGGATGCCAACCAGCAGGTACCCCAGCAGGGCGGGTAACTTCAGCCGCCGGCAGGCCACCACGGCCACCACGGCAGATGCCAACAGAACCAGAAGGGGGGGCAGATTGCCATGCATGGGCGTTGGATGCGCTTTCCGGGGGTGACGGGCTGCCTGGCTGGTGCTGGCAGATGAACATGTGGTTCTTCTGATTATAACCTTTTATACTTCGGTGCCATGACCCGACCCATTTCTGACCCTGCCGCCGTGCTCCGGCTCGCTCGCGCCACACTGGCGATCGAGATGGACGCTCTGTCCCAACTGTCCGATCGCCTGGGGGATGCGTTTGTCCGAGCCACCGAGATGCTGCTTGCGTGCCCGGGCCGCATCGTGGTCAGCGGTATGGGCAAATCCGGGCATGTCGGCCGCAAGATCGCGGCGACACTGGCCAGCACCGGCTCGCCGGCCTTCTTCATGCATCCAGGGGAGGCAGCGCACGGTGATCTGGGGATGATTACCACTCAGGATGTCTGGCTGGCGCTGTCCAATTCGGGAGAAAGCGACGAACTGCTGGCGCTTGTGCCAGCGATCCGCCGTCGGGGGATCCGTATCGTCGCCATGACCGGCAACGAAGGGTCGACACTGGCCGGCGAGGCTGATGTCCATCTCGATGCGAGGGTGGCTCGCGAAGCGTGCCCGCTCAATCTTGCCCCCACGGCCAGCACGACTGCCCAGTTGGCTCTTGGCGATGCCCTGGCGGTTGCCTTGCTGGATTTGCGTGGCTTCAGTCGCGATGATTTTGCCTTGAGTCATCCTGGAGGCAGCCTCGGACGACGCTTGTTGGTGCATGTGAACGATCTGATGCACGTCGGCGATGAGTTGCCTGTGGTGACCCCCCAAACCCTGATGCGCGACGCATTGCTGGAAATGACTGACAAGCGGCTCGGGATGACTGCCGTCATCGATCCCGATCAGCGGTTGGTGGGGGTCTTTACGGACGGTGATCTGCGTCGTTCGCTTGATCGAGGCTGCGACATTGCCTCGACCCCGGTGGAACAGGCGATGTCATCCAGCCCGCGTTGCATTCAGGCCGATCGACTGGCCGCAGAGGCGGTACACATGATGCAGACGCACCGGATATTCAGTCTGCTGGTCACGGATGGCGAGGGCAGGCTTCAGGGGGTTCTGAGCATGCACGATCTGTTGCGGGCCGGTGTAGTGTAGGCAATTCAGGACAAGGAAATTCATGTATTCCGTTCACGATCGGGCGCGTGCGCTCAAGGTCATCATGTTTGATGTCGATGGCGTCTTGACCGATGGCAAGCTGTATCTTGCCGACAGTGGTGAAGAGATCAAGGCATTCAATACTCTGGATGGACACGGGTTGAAAATGCTGCACGCCAGCGGCGTCGAGCTGGCAATCATCACCGGCCGCAAGTCAAGACTGGTGGAAATGCGGGCCGCCAATCTGGGAATTCAAAGCGTGTTCCAGGGGGTCGATAACAAGCTGGCTGCTTTTCGTGAGGTGCTGGATCAACTTGGGCTGCAGCCTGAGCAGGCCGCTTTCATGGGGGACGACCTAGTCGATTTGCCGCCCATGCGGCACGCCGGGCTGGCCGTCGCGGTGCCTGCTGCACCTGCTCTAGTGAGGGAGCACGCGCATTACGTCACCCAGCGTTCCGGCGGCGATGGCGCCGTGCGCGAGCTCTGCGAACTGGTGATGGAAGCACAGGGGACCCTGGCTGCCATGGTGGCGCCTTATCTTGAGTCCTGACGCGTGAACAGTCGATCGGCAGGATTGCTGCCGCTGGTGCTGCTGGTGCTGCTGGCGGGAATATCCTACTGGCTCGAGGGGATCAGTCGCTTCGCTCCTGAGCGCGCACGCCAGGCTGCCCGCGGTGTGCCTGATTTCGTGATGGATCGTTTTCGTTCCGTACAGACGGGCGGTGATGGCCGTCCTCTGTACACCATTACAGCCGAGCAACTCAGGCATTACGCACCGACAGAACAGTCCGAACTGAGCCGTGCCGAACTGCGTGATCTGACTCCTGAACGGCCACCCTTGACAGTCAGGGCCGAAACGGCCCGTTACCTTCATCTGTCGGAGGTCGTGCACTTTGCCCAACAGGTGGTCATGATCCGCGAGGCCTGGCGCGATACACCGCGCATGACGTTAACCACGTCGGACATGACTGTGTTACCCAGAGAGGGCAAGGCTTCAGGCAAGGGGGCCCTGACATTGCGAGATGACACGATGCAGGTTTCCGCAGTTGGATTCGATGCCGACAAGAATGCCCGCATCGTTCGGCTGCATTCAAAAGTGAAGGCGGTATATGTTGCACCGAATAAACGGGTTCGTTAGCGTATTGCTGGCAGCATTGTGCGCGCCGATGATCGCCCATGCAGAGAAGGCTGACCGCGAAAAGCCGATCCAGGTCGAGGCCGACCGGGTGTCGCTTGACGATCTGAACAGGGTGTCGGTTTTCGAGGGTAATGTTGTCCTGACGCAAGGAACGCTGCAGGTTCGAGCAGACCGGCTGACCGTGCGTCAGGATGCTGAGCGGGCCCAGTACGCTTCGGCCGTGGGGCGTCCGCTGTCTTTTCGCCAGAAGCGCGACGGTGCGGATGAGTTCATTGAGGGATGGGCTGAGCGGATGGAGTACGACGGCCGGCGCAATCAGCTCGAGTTATTTCAGAAAGCCCGGCTGAAGCGTAACTCTGACGAGATACGGGGGGATTACATTTTTTATGATGCAAGCAATGAAACCTTCCGGGTTGGGCCGGCGGCCGATTCTCCCGCCACCAGCACAGCGTCCACCGGCAGGGTGAGGATGGTCATTCAGCCCAAATCCACGGCAATTCCTGTGCCGTCCAATGGCGCCATCCTGCTGAAGCCGGCCGCTGGCATCGCCAAACCGCGGGAAGAATGACACGCCCGGGCAGGACAGGTCGAAAACATGAAACAACTGGTTGTCAGTAATCTGCGCAAGAAATACCGGGCGCGAACAGTGGTACGTGATGTATCGATGACTATCGACGAAGGAGAGGTGGTCGGTTTGCTGGGACCTAATGGTGCAGGCAAGACCACCAGCTTCTACATGATTGTCGGTTTGGTCGCGTGTGACGGTGGCCGGATCGAACTGAATGGCCAGGATATCACCCACTGGCCAATCCATCGCCGTGCGCGGCAGGGGCTTTCTTACCTGCCGCAAGAGGCGTCGATCTTCCGGAAAATGACCGTAGCCCAGAATATCCAGGCCATTCTGGAGCTGGCAGAGCGGGATGGCGACGTGATCGAGGCCCGCCTCGAGGAGTTGCTGCACGAATTACATGTGTCGCATCTGCGTGACAGCCCGGCCATCGCCCTATCTGGAGGCGAGCGCCGTCGTGTCGAAATCGCACGGGCCCTGGCCAATAATCCACGCTTCATCCTGCTTGATGAACCCTTTGCCGGCGTTGACCCGATCGCTGTGCTCGACATCCAGAAGATCATCCGGTTCCTGAAATCAAAGGGGATCGGGGTCTTGATTACCGATCACAACGTCCGTGAAACCTTGGGTATCTGCGATCGCGCCTACATAATCAGTGACGGTAGCGTACTGGCGTCGGGAGCTCCTGACGAAATTGTTTATAATGAATCTGTACGCAAGGTTTATCTGGGTGAGAATTTCCGCCTCTAGCAGCCTGTCGGACTTGAGGCTGCCAGTACCAGTGGCCTAACCAAGAGTCAGCTGCGACCGCTGGACCGAACGCTTCGATGTGACGAGATGATGACGAGCCATAATATCCAGCCGGGCTGCATGCCTCCTTCTGCTTCCCCTGTACAGAGACGACTTGTCGTCAGAGGCCCGTAATGAAGCCGTCCTTGCAGCTCAAGCTGTCGCAGCAACTGACGCTGACTCCGCAACTGCAGCAGTCGATCCGTTTGTTGCAACTGTCTACGCTCGACCTGAATCAGGAAATCGAAAAGTTCCTGCTGGAAAACCCCCTGCTGGAACGCACTGAAGAGTTCGACGACGGATCAACCATTGAGCCAGCCAGCCGGCAGGATCAGGATCAGCAGCAAGACCATGGCGCCGATGGCTCGGCGGAAATTACGGATGCGCCCCCCTCTTCCGATGAGATGGCTGGCGGCGACGATTGGGAGGGCGAAGGATCTTATGGCGCGCCGCGGCCAGAAGATGACGAGTCCGATGCCCAATCGCTCATGGTTGCCGAACCATCCTTGCGCGATCATCTGGAAGATCAACTCCGGTTGACTGCGCTTGATACGCGTGATCGTGCCTTGGTGTCGTTGCTGATCGACTCTCTTGATGAAGACGGGCTTCTGTCCTGCGAGCTTGACGAACTGCTTGATGCCATTCCGGATGAGCTAGAGGTGGGGCTGGATGACCTGTCGATCGCCTTGCGGCTGTTGCAGACATTTGATCCGCCGGGGGTTGGGGCTAGGAATGTTCAGGAGTGCCTGCTGCTACAACTGGCCGCGCTCGACGACGCCTCCGATGATGCCCGTCGTGCGATCCGACTGGTTCGCGATCATCTCGATCTGCTGGCAGCCAAGGACTACACTAGACTGAAACGGTTGTTGCACTGTTCTGATGATGAGCTGAAGCGGGCGCAGGAGTGGGTGCAGCGCTTGAATCCCCGGCCGGGCGGTGGTTTCGGAGTTTCGGATACCCGCTATGTGATCGCTGATGTGCTGGTCAGGCAGATAAAAGGGGTATGGACTGCCAGCCTGAACCCGGCTGCCATGCCCCGACTGCGAATCAATCAGATGTACGCTGATATTCTTGGCCGTAGCCGGGAGGGCACCGGCGAGCTGTCTGCCCAGTTGCAGGAGGCGAAATGGCTGATCAAGAATGTGCAGCAGCGGTTCGAAACCATCCTGAAAGTGTCGCAGGAGATCGTTGACAGGCAGGCGAGGTTTTTCGAATACGGTGAAGTCGCGATGCGGCCGCTGGTGCTGCGCGATATCGCCGATGCCGTCGGATTGCATGAGTCGACCATCTCGCGGGTGACTACACAGAAGTTCATGCAGACGCCCCGTGGCATTTTTGAATTGAAGTATTTTTTCGGCAGCCATGTAGACACTGACACCGGAGGCGAGTGTTCGGCGATCGCAATCAGGGCGCTGATCAAGCAGCTGATCTCCAGCGAAGATCAGAAAAAGCCGCTCTCGGACAGTCTGATTTCCGAGATGCTGGCAAAGCAGGGTATAGTGGTTGCGAGGCGAACCGTGGCGAAATATCGCGAGGCGATGCACATTCCTCCGGTCAGTCAGCGCAAGTCCCTTTGACTTGGATAAAAGAATCCTGCCCGTATGTTTCCGGTATTGTCCGGGCAGCAACACCGATGTAAGGAGAATCAAATGAATCTGAACCTGAGTGGGCATCACCTGGAAATTACCCCGGCCATCCGTGATTACGTCATTTCCAAGCTTGAGCGCATCACACGCCACTTCGATCATGTCATTGATGTCAATGTGATCATGTCGGTAGACAAGCTCAATCAGAAGGTCGAGGCCAACGTCCACTTGAGCGGTAAGGATATCCATGTCGAGGCGATCGAGCCGGACATGTATGCGGCCATTGATGCGCTGGTAGACAAACTGGATCGTCAGGTACTGAAACACAAGGAAAAGTTTGAAGGCCGGCGTAATAATGGGGGCATCAAGCATCAGCCCTTGTCCGATGAAATGGCCTGAGTGACCTCTTTGCCGGTGGGTGCTGAAATGGGTAGGTATGCGCCGTGCCGCATCGCCGGTTTAGTAGTTAGCCAAGGGGCGTCGTCAGGCGCTCCTTTTTTGTTGCACAGCCATACCGGTTACGGGTGTGGTTGCAAGTGGTGTCTCTGATATGAGTCAGATCAAGAATATCCTGCCTCCATCGAATGTGTTTTTTGACCTGGATGTAGGAAGCAAAAAAAGAGTGTTCGAGCAGGTTGGCTTGCTGTTGGAAAACTCGGAAAAGTTATCCCGTAGTACGGTGTTCGACAGTCTGTTTGCGCGTGAGCGGTTGGGGTCGACCGGGCTAGGGCATGGCGTGGCGATCCCGCATGGCAGGATCAAGGGACTGAGGGAGGCGGTTGGTGTGCTGATCCGGCTGAAAGCCCCGATTCTGTTCGATGCCCCGGATGGCAAGCCGGTTGGTTTGCTGTTTGTGCTGTTGGTGCCCGATCAGGCAACAGATCTTCATCTGCAACTATTGTCGGAGTTGGCACAATTATTCAGCTCCAAGGTGTTGCGGGAGAGGTTGCTGCTGGCTGAAGATGCCGTGTCCTTGCGGAATGCCTTGCTTGAATGGGGAAACAATGCCGCAAGTTAGCGTTCGGCAGCTGTTCGAAGATAATGCGCGCAAGCTCCAGCTCGTCTGGGTTGCTGGCCAGGCCGGCGGCGACAATCTGCTGACCAATGATCTGGTACAGAAGCCCAATCTGTCCCTGGTGGGGCACCTGAATTTTGTTCACCCTAACCGCGTTCAGGTGCTTGGTGTGGCCGAAATGGCTTACCTGCGGCAACTGGGCGAGGCGGGCTTGCAGCTGGCCTTGACGCAACTCTTTTCGGCACAGATGGCCGCCATGATTGTCGCCAATGGTGAAGGCATTCCCCCGGAGTTGATTGCAGCATGCGAGGCCGCCAGCGTTCCCTTGTTCAGCTCGCCGGAAAAGAGTCCATATCTGATGGATGTGATGCGCTTTTATCTGGCGAAGGCACTGGCGGTTTCCACCATCATGCACGGGGTGTTTCTGGATGTGCTCGAAATCGGGGTGCTGCTGACCGGCGGCAGTGCCATGGGCAAGAGCGAGTTGGCTCTGGAGTTGATCAGCCGGGGCCATGGCCTGGTTGCCGATGATGCGGTGGAAGTGTTTCGTGTCGCCCCCGAGATACTTGAGGGCAGGTGCCCAGCGCTGTTGCGGGATTTTCTCGAGGTGAGGGGGTTGGGAATTCTCAACATCAAGGCCATCTACGGAGAAACAGCGGTTAGACCCAAAAAGACGCTCAAACTGATTATCCATCTTGAAAAAGCCAATCCGGAAAACATGGGTCAGCTTGACCGCCTGCAGATGCAGCGGGCAACCCAAGACGTTCTGGGTGTGCCGGTGAGGCGGGTTGTATTGCCGGTGGCAGCCGGGCGGAATCTGGCTGTGCTGGTGGAAACGGCCGTGCGCAACTATATCCTGCAATTACGCGGACTGGATAGCACGCTGGAGTTCATTGAGCGGCAGCAGCGGTACATGGAATCAGGTGAGGCGTAAGCAATGGGTACGGATGCGAACGGGCAGATAGAGGCAGGGATGAAGCTGGTGATCATTACCGGCTTGTCCGGCTCAGGCAAAAGCGTCGCGCTGAAGGTGCTGGAAGATGCCGGCTATTATTGCATCGACAACCTGCCGGTCAATTTCATGCCAGAAGTGGTATATTGCTTGCGGGACCAGCAGTACCCCCGACTGGCGATCAGTGTCGACGTTCGCGGAGGGCCGGGAATCGAGGCTTTGCCGGAGCAATTGTCGGCGATTCGCTCGGATGGCATGGATGTGCGGCTGATGTTCCTGGAGGCCAAGGTGGATACGCTGGTCAAGCGTTTTTCCGAGACGCGGCGCCGTCATCCGCTTTCCCACGATCGCTTGACCGTCCCGGAGGCGATTGTCCTTGAGCGCGAAATGCTTGGCCGGTTGGGTGATCTGGGGCACCGCATTGATACGTCGGAGCTGAACGCCAATGCCTTGCGTAACTGGGTGAAAGAATTTGTTGATATCGACCGCTCACGGATCACCTTGATTTGCCAGTCTTTCGGTTTCAAACACGGGATTCCGCTGGATGCCGATCTGGTATTCGATGTGCGCTGCTTGCCAAACCCCTATTATGACGTGAATCTGCGGCCGCTGACCGGTAAGGATCGGCCGGTTGTCGATTTTCTGGAGGCCCAGCCGAATGTAATGGCCATGTATGCCGATATCGAGGGGTACTTGGCGCGCTGGCTACCCAGCTTTGTTCAGGATAATCGCTCCTATCTTTCGGTGGCCATTGGCTGTACCGGGGGGCAGCATCGTTCGGTCTATCTTGCAGAGCGTCTGGCACGCCGTTTTTCGGCACAGCAGCAAGTGCTGATAAGGCATCGGGAGATGCAGACGTGACCGGTTGGCATCGTCTGATGCGGCCAGGTGACTGGCTGTTTACAGTGGGAGGGCTGCTGGGTCTTTTATCGACGGCGCCCTGGCAACCTTTGCAGGCCGATACGGTTGTGATTCGCTCCGGTGGTTCAGTGTTCAAAACCCTTTCCTTGCAGCAGAATCAGGTTGTCGAAGTACCCGGTGTCCTTGGAACGACGGTTGTGCACATCTCAGAAGGGCGAGTCCGGATCAAGCGCGATCCGGGCCCTCGTCAGCTCTGTGTCGTGCACGGTTGGCTAGACCGGGCCGGGCAGATGGCGATTTGCTTGCCCAATCGTACCAGTATTGAGCTGATCGGCGCGGCGCCTCGTGCGGATTCCCTCAGTTACTAAGCGGATGCCGACTGCGGCCGATGACCGGATTGCGCGGCTTGCAGCAATTGCCGTGGTCCTGTCGGTGGCAGAAGCCGGCTTGCCGACGCCCATTCCAGGGGTCAAGCCTGGATTGGCCAATATCGTTTCAATGCTGGTGCTGATACGTTTGGGCTGGCGCGCTGCAGCATGGGTGACCCTGTTGAGAATTGTGGCCGCAGCGTTGACCTTGGGGTCGCTGTTTACACCGGCTTTTTTCCTGAGTCTGGCGGGCGGGGTGGCCAGTTTGTTGACTCTTGGTGTTGTGCGCTGGTTGCCTTCGGCATGGTTTGGCCCGGTATCCATGAGCTTGCTGGCCGCTTTTGCACATGTGGGTGGACAACTGGTGCTGGCTGGTGCCTGGCTGTTGCCGTTTAGCGCCGTCTGGCTATTGTTGCCAGTATTTTCCGTGGTGGCGTGGCTATTCGGGCTGAGCAATGGATTGATTTGTGCTTATTTGCTGGCCCGGTCAGACCGTGAGGTGTTGCAATGAAAAGACGATGGCCTTTTGTGTTGCTGACCATGGCGTGGCAGGTGTTGCCTGCCAGTTTGCATGCCGCCCAATGGCACATGATTCGAATTCCGGGGCTGGCTGACGAGTATGCATATGACCTGGATTCGGTGTACATCTTTGGAGATGAGATCACTTACTGGTTGCGCATTCGCTCGGCTGAAGGCAGCGCTGGACCCGCCAACAGCCTGATCCGTCAAAGAGCACATTGTTCGGAGCATTTGCTGACCACTTTGACCAGAATCGATCTCGACGGCAATGGCCGACGGCTTGGAGTGGCGACACCGAGTCATTCAGAGCCTGGCCCGGAGGCTGGGGAGTCGACCGCTTCGCATGTGATCCGCAATATTTGTCGCTTGATCGGGCGAAAGCGTATGGACACGGGGCATGGCGTGTGGCGAGAGGGGCAACATGATTGATTGGCCATACCCGAAGCCAGAAGTGGATAGGGCCGAGGGGCGAACCATTGCCTTGGCTTTGACCGGTGCGTCGGGAATGCCCTATGCCATTCGGTTGCTGGAATGCCTGCTGGCGGCAAAATGCCGGGTCTGGCTGTTGTATTCTCCAGTCGCCCAGATCGTAATGGCTCAGGAAATGCGGCTCACCCTGCCATCCCGCCCTGGGGAAGTGGCTGATTTACTCGGGGGCTGGCTGGGAGCATCGGAAGGGCAGTTGCGCGTATTCGGCCGCGATGAATGGTTCGCCCCGATTGCTTCTGGCTCCAGCCCGGCGGATGCCATGGTGATCTGCCCATGTACTACCGGTACGCTGGCTGCAGTGGCCGCAGGGATGAGCGACCATCTGATCGAAAGAGCGGCCGACGTGATGCTCAAAGAGCAGCGCAAGCTGATTTTGGTTCCGCGTGAGACCCCGTTCTCTGTCCTGCATCTGGAAAACATGCTGCGGCTCGCGCGGATGGGGGCTGTCATCTTGCCCCCGAACCCCGGTTTTTACCATCAGCCGCGAACGATTGCTGATCTGGTGGATCACGTCGTCGCGCGGATTCTGGATCATCTCGGTGTTGCCAACCGCATCTCGGTGCGTTGGGGTGAGGAATAGGCGGAGGCTCTCGAGGCGTTGGCAAGCGGGCGCTGGCGGAGAGTCAAGCGGCAACCAGTTCTGCCCGGCGAGCATCAAGGCCGGGGTCAATGAAGGCTACTTCAATGGATTGGTCGGGCGGGGTCATCAGGTTGACCAGTTTGCGGTAGTCCAGACCATAAAAGTCGCGAATCGACTGGATCAGTGAATAACGGTGATTTCTGGAGTGTTCATCCAGTTGGCCGATGACCCAGCGTGCGACTTCGTAGGCTTCGTCTTGGGGCAGGTTGCTCAGAAACATCCGGTTGTTTTTGATAAAACCGGCAGACTCCATCACGTCCTGTATCAGTTGCCAATACGAACTACACAACTCGTACCCGCACTGCTCATAATTGAGATTGATCACAATTGCAGTATTCACGATGACTCCCTGCTGGACTTGCCGGGTGAGCCGGCAAAGTCGGTATGGCAAAGTTCCCGTCTTGCATGCCTATACGGCTTATTATCGGTAATTCGATATCGCTCAGGATTTTATAGTACAGAGTTTAAGTTTTTTCTAATGATGTCGGTTGCCGGAGTGATGGCGTGCACTGTATTCCTCGCGTGCAATCCGTGCAGCGTGAATCGCAGCATTCCCGAGATTGGTTCCGGCAAAGCTGGTGACCTGACGGGTGGCCTTGGCCATTGATTCAAATGCGTAGCTACCCATGTTCATGATGCGGCACACCGGCTCGAAGGCGGCGGCAGGCAAGGCTGCGCGAGGGGCGATGTTGTGCATCGCTTGCTGCATGTTGCGGTTAGCTTCGCAAATCAGTCGTTCCGATACCTGCAGCCAGTCTGCCTGCGCATGAGTGGTGGCGATGTACCAGTCCTTGGACAGGTGAACCCCGTATTCTAGGCTGTCCTGAAGTGCTTCGGTGCGACTTTGCAGCCAGTGCTCCAGTGCCAGCGATTTACTCTTTTGTTGCCGGCAGATGGAATCAAGCCATTGCTGGGCGAGGGCCGTCTGAATGCTCAACAGACCATTCAGTCCATTCATTGCAGAATCGGCCAGTGCGCAGAGCACGGATGCCGGCGCCGCCTGATCCGGTTTGCTCGATGTCGTATCGGTTTGCATTGCTGTCTACATTCCTTGCTGGCTCCAGAGCAGCCTCTGGCTGGCAACCGTTGCCAAGTCGGCAGGTGTGGGGCACTGTGGCTTGTTTTTTGATTCTAAAGCAGTAATGGCTGACTTCCTACTCTAATAAATTGCGCTGCAACAAGCATTCTCCCAGACTAAGCAGCATGGCGGCCGTGGCTCCCCAGATAAAGCGGTGCTCCCAGGTAACAGCCAGAAAGCTGCCCCGCTGGCCACCTAGCTCATAGGGGTGGCGGACGAAGCTGGCCGGAGCGAGAAAAAGTGATAGTGGTACTTCGAAGGCGTCGGCCACTTCGTTGCTGTCCAGCTCCAGTTTGTCCGGCGGTGTCAGCAGCCCTACCACCGGAGTGACCCGGTAGCCGGTGATGGTGATGTAGTCTGGTAGCCGGCCAGCCAGCTGAACCGACTCGGCTCGCAGACCGATTTCTTCCCTGCTTTCGCGCAGTGCGGTGGCCTCGGCCGTGGGGTCGTCAGCCTCGGAGCGCCCGCCGGGAAAGGCAATCTGCCCAGGATGCTTGCTCAGGTGTTCGGTGCGTTGGGTCAGTAATACGGACAGATGGCCTGCGTGGTAGATCAGCGGAACCAGCACCGCGGCAGCGGTCAGTGTCTGATGGTCAACGGCTTGCGGCCGGTCGCTTCCCGCAGGCCGGTGGTGCGCGATGCTTAGCCGGTGTTGTAGCCACTGCAGGGTCTCGGGAAAGCTCAGGTCGGCAGGGAGGGTAACGAGAGGCGATTGATCGTTCATGGTCGATGAGCCGGAAGTGAGAGACAGATGACCGCCTGCTTCATGCCGTCAGCACAGAGGGTCAGGCACAGAAATCGGCCGGTGTGGCCGCCAGGATGGTTTGCAGCACCATGGGAGCCAGCCCGACCAGATAACCCCGTTTCCCGCCGTTGATGTAGATTTTCGGCAGGTCGAGAATGCTGGCCTGCAGGTATACCGGCATGGCTTTCCTGGTGCCGAATGGCGACGTGCCACCGACCAGGTAGCCGGAGTGCTTGCTGGCCATCTCCGGTGTGCACGGGCTGATGGTTTTGACGCCGATCAGCCGCGCCAGATTCTTGGTCGAAACTTCACGGTCGCCGTGCATCAGCACTATCAGCGGCCGTTTGGTCTCATCCTCCATGATCAAGGTCTTGATCACGCAATGTTCGTCGACCCCTAGTTCACGCGAGCTGACTGCGGTGCCGCCGTGTTCTTCGTAGTCGTAGGGGTGATGGCTGAAGTCGACCTTGTGCTGGCGCAGTACCCGGATGGCCGGGGTAACCGGATACTTTTCCTGCGCCATGCTACTTGCGCCGCCAGGTCGAGCCCTGCGGGCCGTCTTCCAGCACGATGCCGGCGGCGGCGAGTTCGTCGCGGATGCGGTCGGATTCGGCCCAGTTTTTGGCCTTGCGTGCCTCCAGTCGTTGCGCAATCAGGACTTCGATCGCTTGCGTGGTCAATCCGTCGGCTGTCGCGCCGGCCTGCAGATAACTTTGCGGATTCCGTTGCAGCAAGCCTAATACCCCTGCCAGAGCCCTGAGCAGGCCGGCCCGTTCGGCCGAGCGTGTCCTGTTCACGTCGTTGGCCAGCTCAAACAGGATGGCAATGGCTTCCGGGGTGGAAAAATCGTCGTTCATCGCAGCACGGAAACGTTGTGTCTGCTCGTTGGTGTCCCAGTCGATATCTACCTTGGCCGGTACGACATTCTTCAGCGTGGTGTAAAGCCGGTCCAGCGCGTTGCGGGCGTCGTCCAGATGGGTGTCGGAGTAGTTCAGCGGGCTGCGGTAATGGGTACGCAGGATCAGGAAACGTACTACTTCCGCGTCGTACCTGGCCAGCACTTCGCGGATGGTGAAGAAATTGCCCAGCGACTTGGACATTTTCTCGTTGTCGACGTTAAGGAAGCCGTTGTGCATCCAGTAGTTGACGTAGGCATGGTTGTGCGCGCCTTCTGATTGGGCAATTTCGTTTTCGTGGTGCGGGAATTGCAAGTCCTGCCCGCCGCCGTGGATGTCGAAATGGTCGCCGAAATGGTGTTCGCTCATGGCTGAGCATTCGATGTGCCAGCCGGGGCGGCCTGTGCCCCATGGCGAATCCCATGCCGGCTCGTTGGGCTTGGAGGCTTTCCAGAGCACGAAGTCGAGCGGGTCGCGTTTGTTCGGGTCGACATCGACCCGTTCGCCGGCGCGCAGATCGTCGAGTGATTTGCCCGACAGCTTGCCGTAGCCATCGAAACCGTGCACCGAGTAGTACACGTCGCCGTTCGGCGCGGGATATGCAAGGCCATTGTCGATCAGGCGCTGGATCATGGCCTGCATGCCTGCCACGTGCCGGGTGGCGCGCGGCTCGTAATCGGGCTTCTGCACACCCAGCGCGGCGGCGTCTTCATCCATCGCCTGGATGAATCGTTCAGTCAACTGACCAATGGTTTCGCCATTTTCAGCGGCGCGCCTGATGATCTTGTCGTCGATGTCGGTAATGTTGCGAACGTAGGTGACGTCGTAGCCAGAGGCCCTTAGCCAGCGCTGTACCATATCGAATACCACCATTACCCGCGCATGCCCCAGATGGCAGAAGTCATACACCGTCATGCCGCATACATACATGTTCACCTTGCCGGGGGTGATCGGGGTGAAGACTTCTTTCTGGCGGGTAAGCGAGTTGTAGAGCGATAACATGCCAAAACCTTTGCGGCTGGGTCGGGGAAAGTCGGTCATTTTAGCAAAATCGCCTGGCTGCGTCGTTTGGCTGCTCAAGCGTGCCAGTGCACGGATCGTTGATTCCGGTTAAGTGCAGGTAACGTCACTGTGGCACAATTTTCAGCAAGGGCAGTTTCGATGGGTGTGTTTCGGCAGGAGTCAGGGCAATGGGCGTACATTATCTGGATCGGATGTTTTCTCCCCGCTCGGTTGCGGTCTATGGGGCCAGCGATACGATTGGGTCGGTGGGGTATTGTGTTTTCCAGAATCTGCTGTCAGGCAGCTATGGCGGGGAGGTCGTGCCGGTCAATGTCCGGCATCGCAAGGTGGCCGATCTGCCTGCCGTGCCTTCTGCTGTCAGTGTTGGCCATCCGCTGGATCTGGCGGTCATCGCCACATCCAGCCGTAGCCTGCTGGATGTGGTGCGTGACTGCGGCAAGGCCGATATCCGCAATGCAGTGATCGTTTCGCAGGGTTTGGCGACCGCAACCGAGCGGCAGGCGGGATTGCTGCAAGAGGTGGCGACACTGGCACGCAAGCTGAATGTGCGTTTGCTGGGGCCGAATCTGTTTGGCCTGATGCGGCCGCGCATCGGGCTGAATGTATCAACCTTTGATGCCAATATACTGCCGGGCAATCTGGCGCTGGTGTCACAATCCACCGCGCTGGCCAGTACGATCCTGGACTGGGCGCATACCAATCAGGTTGGGTTTTCCAGTGTGGTGTCGCTGGGGGCTTCGACCGATATTGATGTGGGTGAGGTGCTGGATTACCTGGTCAACGACAATCAGACGCGTGCCATCTTGCTGTACCTCGAGGGGGTGCGGGATGCGCGCAGTTTCATGAGCGCTCTGCGGGCGGCATCGAGGGCCAAGCCGGTGATCGCCATCAAGGCGGGGCGTTCGGGAGCTACCAATGTGGCGGCGCGCACCCATAGTGGCGCCATGGTCGGGAGCGACGATGCCTTCGAGGCCGCGCTCAGGCGGGCTGGCGCGGTCAGGGTGCATTCGGTGGTGGAGCTGTTTGCTGCCGCCCGGGTGCTGACTTCCAACTATCGAACTGAAGGCAAGCGGCTGGCGATTGTTACCAATGGTGCCGGGCCGGGGGTGATCGCCGCCGACCGGGCGGTGGATTTGCATGTCAGCATTGCGCATCTGGATGCGGCTACGATCACCCGGTTGGATCGCCAGTTGCCTGCCAACTGGTCGCATGCCAATCCGGTCGACATTATTGGCGATGCAGATGCCGAGCGCTTTGAAGCGGCGGTCGTGGCGGTGCTCGACGATCCGAATGTGGATGGGGTGGTGGTGAACTTTACGCCGCAAATGAACACAGAGCCGATCCGGACGGCAGAAGCCATCGCAGCGTTGCGCAGCAAATCGACCAAGCCATTGCTGCCGGTCTGGATGGGAGAAGGCAAGGTTTCTGCGGCACGCAAGGTGTTCCAGCAGGCAAAAATGGCGCACTACCGAACCCCTGAGCATGCGGTCGAGGTGTTTTACGCCATTTCAAGCTACGTTCACAACCAGCAACTGCTGTTGCAGGTGCCCGGCCCGCGGGCGCATACCGACGAGCCAAAGGTTGAGTCGGCGCGGATGATGATCGAGCATGTGCTGGGGCAGGGCCGAACCGTCTTGACCGAGAGCGAAGCCAAGTCAGTGCTGGCCGAGTTTGGCATTCCGGTCAATCTGACGCGGTTGGCCCGCTCGGAAGACGAGGCCGTGGTGCTGGCGGGCGAGATGGGGTATCCCGTGGCGCTGAAAATCGAATCGCATGACATTCTGCACAAGACCGATGTGGGGGGCGTCGTGCTGAATCTGGATTCCGAAGCCGCTGTGCGGCAGGCCTATGCCGACATCCGCAGCCGGGTGCGTGAGCAGCGCCCGGACGCCCGGATTTCCGGTATTGCCGTTCAACCCATGATCCGGCGTGGCAACGCCCGCGAGCTGATGGTTGGGGTGGTGTACGACAAGGTATTCGGCCCGCTGATTTCGTTCGGAACCGGTGGCGTGGCGGTAGAAGTGATTGGTGATCGTTCAGTGTCTCTGCCGCCGTTGAACGAGTTTCTGGTCAACAATATGATTCGCCGTACCCGCGCAGCCAAGATGCTGGGCGAATTCCGGAACATGCCGCCGGTCAATATGGATGCCCTGCACAATCTGCTGTTGCGGGTGTCGGAGCTGGTGTGCGAATTGCCGCATGTGCAGGAGATCGACATCAATCCGGTGCTGGTCGACGACCAGGGTGTGCTGGCTGTCGACGCACGGATGATCGTTCGCCCCTGGCGGGCAGGGCGCGACCGCTATTCGCACATGGCGATTTATCCCTATCCGGCGCACCTGGAAAATCAGGTGATCTGTCGTGATGGCATGTCGATGGTCGTGCGCCCTATCCGCCCTGAGGACGCAGCCATGCACCGGGAGTTCTTCAATGGTCTGTCAGATGAAACACGCTACAACAGGATGATGAACGCGTTGCGTGAGCTGTCGCCGGCCATGATGGTACGGTTCACCCAATTGGACTACGCCCGCGAAATGGCGCTGATTGGCGTCATTGAGGAAAACGGTGGCGACGCGATTGTCGGCGTATCCCGTTTCGTGAGCAATCCGGATGGCGATTCCTGTGAATTCGCCCTGGTGGTGCGGGATGATCAGCAAGGCAAGGGCCTGGGCCGGATCCTGATGGAGCAGCTGTTTGATGCTGCGAGGGAAAAAGGGCTGAAAATCATGGAGGGAGAAATCTTTGCCAACAACACCAACATGCTCAGGTTGATGGACAAACTGGGCTTTGCGGTATCGCCTCACACCGAAGACCCGGGGTTGCGGATGGCGATCAAGACGCTCTGATCGCTGGCAGCGACAGCAATTGTTCGAATTCGTCAGCGGGGACGGCACGTGAACGCAGAAATCCCTGAAATTCATCGCACTGGTTGTCGGTCAGGAATGCCAGTTGCTGCGCCGTTTCAACTCCTTCGGCCACCGCTCGCATGTTTAGGTTTTTGGCCATCAGGATAATGGTGCGCACCAGGCTTTCATCGCCTTTGCCCTGATGCAGGTCGCGGATGAACGATTGGTCAATCTTGAGGGTATCGAACGGGAATCGCTTCAGGTAACTCAGGCTGGAATAGCCAGTGCCGAAGTCGTCCAGCGACAGGCGGACACCCATCTCCTTCAAGGCTCGCATCGATTCGGTTGCCAGCTCAGGCTGTTCCATCAGCATGCCCTCGGTCAGTTCCAGCTCAAGCAATCCGGGTGGCAGCCCGCTGGCCTGCAAGGCCCTTGCAACCGTTTGCGGCAAGTCGGGCTGGCGGAATTGAACCGCAGAGACGTTGACGCTGACCACCAGGTTCTGCAGCCCGCGTGCCAGCCATTCCCTTGCCTGCCGGCAAGCTGTGTTCAGCACCCAATCACCCAGCTCGATGATCAGTCCACTTTCTTCTGCTGCGGGGATGAAGCGGGCTGGCGAGATGGTCCCCTGTTCCGGATCGATCCAGCGCAACAGGGCTTCCGCGCCGACAATCTGCTGGCTGTCCACTGCCACCTTCGGTTGGTAATAAAGCCGCAGGTGGCCGGCCTCCATCGCCCGGCGCAACCGGTTTTCAAGCAGCAGCCGCTCTGAGAGCTGGGCATTCATGGATTCGGCAAAAAACTGGTAGTGATTGCGGCCGTTCTGTTTGGCGTGGTACATCGCCGTATCGGCATTGCGCACCAAGGTGTCGATATCGTTGCCGTCATGTGGGAATACGGCAATACCAATGCTGGCGGTGACACTGAACTCGTGCGCCTCAAGCTGATACGGGCGGGTCAGTTCGCGCATCAGGCGTCCTGCCAACTGATCCAGCTCTTCGATTGAGCCGCTTTGCGGCAGCAGGATCACGAATTCATCCCCCCCTTGCCGGCTGACGGTATCGCTGTCCCGCAGGCTCGTTTTCAGTCGGCCCGCAACCGCCTGCAACAACATGTCGCCTATGTGATGACCCAGTGTGTCGTTGATCTGCTTGAAACGATCCAGATCGATGAACATCAGCGCAAACGGATTGCCGCCGCGCCGGCTATGCGCCATGGTCTGCGACAGTCGATCCATCAGCAGCACCCGATTGGGCAGGTCAGTCAGAAAATCATGCTCGGCAAGGTGGCGGATGTGGTCTTCTGTTTGTTTACGTTCGGTAATGTCGGAAAAGGTAATGATGTAGTTTTCCAGCTTGCCGCATTCCTGGGCAGTGCTGATGGTGACCCATACCGGATACAGTTCGCCGTTCTTGCGCCGCCCCAGGATTTCCCCTTGCCAGAAGCCTTCCGTGCTTACGGTTGCCAGAAGCTCATTGTAAAACGACTCATTGTAGTGATCACTGAGCAGGAATTGCGGCTTGTGCCCGATGGTTTCTTCCGGCGGGTAACCGGTGATTTCCTCGTAGGCCGGGTTGGCTGTCAGGATGATCCGCTCCGGATCGGTAACAATAATGCCTTCATGGCTTGCCGCATACACCTTGGCCGAGAGCTTCAGCGCGGCTTCCGTCTTCTTGCGGGCACTGATGTCGCGGCCGATCCCCCACACGGTTTCCGGTTTGCCATCTGGCCCTCGCAGCAGGATCGCCTTAATGCTGACCGGGCAGCGGGAGCCGTCTTTACGAACCATGCTCGATTCAAATTCATCCGAATAGCCCCGCTGGAAAATGTCTACCTGCAGCCGGTCTAGCTCGGCCTGACTATGGCTGCCTGCAGCAACGTCCAGATAGCCCCGTTGGCGTACTTCATCCAGCGTGTAACCCAGCATGTGCAGATATGCCGGGTTGGCATCAACGTGATCGAGCGCAGGGTTAAAGATGGCAATGAAATCCTTGCTGGATTCGAACAACGAACGATAACGCTGCTCCGAGCGCCGCAATGCAGCCTGGCTTTCCAGCCGTTGTTGCTCGGCACTTGCCAGCGCAGCGGTCATGCGGTTGAAGCTGCTGGCCAGCTGCGCAATCTCGTCGTTACCACCGACACTGACTGGCGGTTGGGGAATCCCGTCCGCCAGCTGGCCGGCAGCCTGGGCCAGCGTTGCCAGCCGGGTGCCAATCCGCCGGCGCAGTTGCCAGGCCAGCAGGGCGCCCATCGAAATCAACAAGATGGCCAGCACTGTCGCACGCAGCGCGGCCCCCCGCCGAACCCGCTGTTCAATGTCGCGGACATCGAACTGCAGCCAGAGCACCCCCCGCCGATACTGTGAAGTAAGCGCGGCAGGCATGGCCATTGCCAGGTAGACCGAGATTTGCTGGCCCGAGCCAGACCGGGCGACCACAGGGCGCTGTTGCTGCAGCGCCATGCTTGCCTGGTCAGCCTGGAAGCCGCTGATTCCGCTACCCGTTTTGCCGTGCAGGCCTGCCTCCTGTGCGAGTTCGATGCGCCACTCCGGATTCAGGAGGACGGCAACCTGCAGCCGGCGCTGCCGGCTGAGCGCGGCCAATTCACGATGCAATGCGCTTTGGCCAAGAAGCTGATTCGCTTCAAGCCCAGCTGTGACTTCGCCTGCCTTGTCCTGTAGCAGGAGCGAGATTTCCTCATTGATCTGTTCTTCTGCCGCATGCAGGCTCCAGAGCATGAAGATGCTGGCCAGCAACAGACCGACACCGAGGAGGGCCGCAGGCAGGCTGATTCGCAGCGGAAATTCGTGGCTGAAAGACATAAGGCGGTGAGAGGGGCGTTAACCAGGAGATTTCAGTTTATTCCGTGGCCAGCCAAAGAAAAGTGCTGTTTTTTTGACAAAAGGCATTGCGCGCCAATCCGGCCGCGCTAGACTTGAATCAAGGAGAAATTACCCATCGTACGTTTCATGAAGGAGGGCTAGATGACTCAAGACAATCAGCAAACCGCACCAGACGAAGCCACTGTCTTGGTTGCCCAGGAAGAAGCGGGTCGTGATACCGACCGACGTTCACCGGTGGCAGATGAGGATCGGCAGTTCTTGCTGGCCAATCTTCTGCTCAATGGCAACGAACAGCGCAGCGGCTTCGGCCGGCGCAAGGAAGACGTCGAAAAGTGGCATTGACCGTGCATTGATTGGATTTTCGACCGCCGCCCCGTTGTTGGGCGGCGGTTTTGTTTTGCCTGACCGGAAGTGTTTCCGGTCGCCTGCTCTCAGACCTCAACAACCATGGCGCAACGCGGTAAAATTGCTCCCCGCCCGCCCGCCCGCCCGCCCGCCCGCCCAAGCCGGGGCTCTCAATCAAGGACTAACGTTTTGGCTCAGCACAAACTCGATATTCGTGGCGTCTTGTCGAATCTGCCATTGTTTCGCAACCTCGACAGCGAGGAGGTCGACCGGGTGCTGCTTCCTGCGGTACGGGAATTGCGGGCGGAGCGGGGAGATACCCTGTTTCAAAAAGGTGACCCGATGCCAGGGGTGTATGTGATCGTATATGGCCAGGTGAAACTGGCCTTTCCTTCGGTCAGCGGCTCGGAAAAAGTCTTGCAGATCTTCGGCGCCGGGGAGAGCTTTGGCGAAGCCGTCATGTTTCTGGAGCGGCCGGCCCCCGTATATGCCCAAACCCTGATCGACAGCCTGATTCTGGTCATCTCCAAACAGGCAATCTTTGATGCTATCGAGCGCGATCCAACGTTTGCCCGCCGGATGCTGGCCGGGCTGGCAATGCGGTTGCACGCTCTGGTTCAGGACGTGGAATCTTACAGCCTGCGTTCTGCTGCACAACGGGTGATCGGCTACCTGCTCCAGTCTGCACCTGAAGTCGAAGAGGGGCAGCTGGAAGTCACCTTGCCCGCCAGCAAGCACGTGATCGCTTCACGACTGAACCTGACCCCTGAAACCCTGTCGCGCATTTTCAGCCAGTTGAGCCAGGAAGGGCTGATTACTGTCAGTGGACGGGATGTCACCATTCACGACGTACCACGTCTGAGCAGCTACGAATAAATTCCGGCGCCTGCTGGTTTTGCGCTGCGGCAGGCTGTTACGGCCTCAGTGGTGCTGCGCATTCCGCCCCTTGGTGGGTTACGCTATTTGATCTGGATCAATGCGCCAGCGCATATGCGCTGGCATTGTGTGAACAGATGTTCACTTTGTTGGGGGTGTAATGCTGTCAAAGCTTGCCGAAATGGGGTTGCGTGCGCTGAATCTGGCGGGTAAGCAGGTGTTGCCGGTCGTCCAGGGCGGGATGGGGGTTGGTGTGTCGGGGCATCGCCTTGCCGGTAGCGTGGCCAGAGAGGGTGCCGTCGGAACGGTGGCAAGTGTCGATTTGCGGCACCATCATCCGGATCTCATGGCCCAGAGCCGTCACTGCAGGGATAAGGTTCAGCTGGATCAACTCAACCTGGTGGCGCTGGATCGCGAAATTCAAGCGGCCAGGCAACTATCGGCTGGCAACGGGCTGATTGCCGTCAACGTGATGAAGGCCGTCACCGAACACACGCAGCTGGTTCGGCAGGCATGTGTCAGCGGTGCCGATGCGATCGTGATGGGGGCCGGGCTGCCGCTGGATCTTCCCGACGTGACCGCCGATTACCCGTCGGTGGCGCTGATCCCGATTCTTTCTGATGCCCGCGGAATTGCCTTGCTGCTGAAAAAGTGGTTGCGCAAGGGGCGTTTGCCGGATGCCATCGTGATCGAGCATCCTCGCCATGCCGGGGGGCATCTGGGGGCCGCCCGGATCAGCGAATTGCATGACCCCCGTTTCGAGTTCGATGTGGTTCTGACGCAAACCAGGGCCTTGATGCAGGAGCTCGGGATTGATCCGGAGCGCGTACCGCTGATCTGCGCCGGCGGGATCAACAGCCATGAGCAGGTGCGCGAGCTGTTCCGGCTCGGTGCGGCAGGGGTGCAGTTGGGCACCGCATTTGCCGTGTCGGCTGAGAGCGATGCCCATCCTGTCTTCAAGCAGGTGCTTGCCGAGGCCCGGCCGGAGGATGTGGTGGAGTTTGTCAGTGTGGCCGGCCTGCCGGCGCGTGGTGTGCTGACGCCCTGGCTCAAGAACTATCTCCGGCGGGAATCCATGTTGCAAAGCAAGGCCAAGTGCGACCCGGACCGCTGTGCTGCAGGACTGCACTGCCTGACTGTTTGCGGCCTGCGTGACGGATTGGCCCGTTTCGGGCAATTCTGCATCGATAGCCAACTGGCGGCAGCCTTGCGGGGGGATGTCAACAAGGGCTTGTTTTTCCGTGGCGCAGGTACTTTGCCGTTCGGCTCGGCGGTGCGCCCGGTGCGTGAGCTGATAGAGTATTTGCTGACCGGCGTTCGCCCCGGCGGCTTGCCCGCCATGTGATCAGACGGTTTGGATGCGCGGCTGAAAGCCCGCATAATGATGGCTTGATCGACATTCTGGAATGACGATGAGCCTGTACGACCGGCTGCCGGCCCTGCGGCGCCTGACGGTCAAAGTGGTAGGCCTGATGACCGTTCACCTGTTGTTGGCGCTGGTGATCGTTGGCGCGACCTTGCTGTTGTCGTGGCAACTCGAAGGTGGGGCTGCGGCGATCAACGATGCCGGTAGCCTGCGCATGCGCACCTTCAAGCTGACCCATCTGCTCGGACGGCATTTGCACGAACCCGATCAGCGCACCTTGTTGCGCCCGTTGATCGAGGACGAAATCGTTCAGTTCGAGCGCACCATGGCCAGCCTGCGTCGCGGCGATCCGGCTCGTCCGTTGTTCCTGCCCCGCGACGAGGAGATTCTGGCAACGTTCGCCCGAATGGAACGCGATTGGCAAGAGTTGTTGCGTCCAATGATGCAGGCAACCCTCAATCCTGCAGGCAGGGGGGCAACCTTGGATCAGCTGCAGCAGCAGGCCACCACTTTTGTTGATCTGGTCAATCATGAGGTCGCCCTGATCGAGCACAACAACGCATCCAAGACGCTCTGGCTCCGCTCTTCCCAGATGGCGCTGATCGCGATGGCGCTGATCGGCACAGTGACCTTGGTTTATTTGCTGTTCCTGATGGTTGTTCGCCCGGTTGTTCGCCTGCAGCAAGGTATCCGGCGCATGGCGGAAGGTGACTTCGCCGTGCGTCTGGAGGTGGAGAGCCAAGACGAATTCGGCCAGTTGACCCTGGGGTTCAACCAGATGGCTGACAAGCTGGAGAGTCTTTATTCGACGCTCGAGAACCGTGTCAGGCAGAAAACCTTTACCCTGGAGCAAAAAAACCGGGAGTTGTCCTGCCTGTATGAAATCACTGCGTTTCTCAGTCAGCCTCACAATGTCGAGGAGATGTGCGGCGGTTTTCTTGCCCGGCTGATGCGGGTGTTTGGCGCCGACGGCGGCGCCGTCCGGGTAACTGACCCTCGGCGCGAAAACCTGCACCTGGTCGTTCATCAGGGGTTGCCGGAAGAACTGGTCCGCCGGGAGTATTGCATGAACGTCAACCAGTGTCTGTGTGGCGAATCCGCCAGGCAAGGGGTGGCGGTAGTGCATGACTTGCGCCGGGTGCAGCCGGGTGAGCGTATCCTGCCCTGTGAGCAGGATGGTTTCAATACGGTTTCCGTATTCCAGATTCGTGCCGCATCGCGTAGTCTGGGAGTGTTCAATCTGCATTTTCGCGAATCGCACCAATTCACCGAGCAGGAGATGCGGCTGCTGCAGACGCTGGGCGACCACTTGGGGATTGCCATCGAGAACATCCGTCTGGCAGCCAAGGAGCGGGAGATGGCTGTGTCGCAGGAGCGGAACCTGATGGCACAGGGCTTGCACGACAGTATCGCTCAGGGGTTGACGTTCCTGAACCTGCAGGCGCAACTGCTGGAAAACTCGCTGGCCAGGGGGGATCTGGCGCAGGCGCATGACACGATGCCGTTGATTCGTGCGGGAATAACCGAAAGCTACGAGGATGTCCGGGAGTTGCTGCTCAACTTCCGTTCCCGGTTGGAGCAGGAGGATTTGCCCGGCGCTATCGAGACAACGTTGAACAAGTTTTCGCGCCAGACCGGCATTCGTTACCAGTTTCACCAGGCTGGCGACGGCCCGCCCCTGCCGCCGGAGCAGCAGTTGCAGGTGCTGTTCATCCTGCAGGAGGCATTGTCTAACATTCGCAAGCATGCCGACGCGACCCGCGTTGAGGTCAGCCTGCAAAACAGCGGAGACCTGGAGTTGCTGATTCGGGACAATGGCGTCGGATTCGACCCCGAGTTGGTCAAATCCAAGGCTGATCAGCATGTTGGGCTGAGCATCATGCGTGAGCGAGCCAAGCGGGTCGGCGCACATCTGGATATTGTGCCGACCGAGGGCGACGGCGTGACGGTGCGTTTGTGGCTGCCGCGCGGGCAGCGGATGGCTGCGTAGGAAAAGGAGAACAACATGTATTACGGAGAGCGTCTGAACAGCTACACCCATCTACTGGGCGTTGGCCTGGCTGTAACCGGACTGGTTACCCTGTTGCAGGTAGCCAGCCAGCGGGGGGATGTCTGGAAGCTGGTCAGTTTCTCGGTCTACGGCAGCATGCTGGTGTTGCTGTATCTTGCCTCGACCCTGTATCACGGAGTGCGTGGCAAGCACAAAGCCTGGCTGCAGAAAATGGATCATGCTGCCATCTACCTGCTGATCGCGGGAACATACACTCCCTTCACGCTCGTTACCTTGCGCGGCCCTTGGGGGTGGTGGCTGTTCGGCTTGAACTGGAGCCTGGCCGTGCTGGGCATTATCCAGGAGCTCTGGCTAGGTAAACGGACCCGCAAGTTGTCGATGCTGATCTATCTGGCAATGGGCTGGATGGTGCTGGCAGCCATTCAACCCCTGCTGGCTGCCTTGCCGATGGCGGGATTTGTCTGGCTGGCTGCAGGAGGGCTGTGTTACACCGGGGGTATCGTCTTCTATCTGCTTGATCATCGGATGCGTCACGCACATGGTATTTGGCATCTGTTTGTCCTGGCAGGGAGCGTATGTCAATATTGGTGCATTCTGAATTACGTGGCCTGACATGAGTGATCCGATTCGTTCGTCTCCCATTCGGGTGTTGCTGGTCGATGACCATACCCTGTTTCGCAGCGGAATCAAGGCGCTGTTGCAACGCTATCCTGAGTTTGACGTTGTCGGCGAGGCATCGGATGGGGTGGAAGGGATCAAGCGGGTATCGGCACTGCTGCCTGATGTGGTATTGATGGATCTGAACATGCCGGGGCTGTCGGGGTTGGAGGCTGTGCAGTTGATCGCCCAGGACACGCCACAAGTCAATGTGGTCATGCTCACGGTATCCGAAGACGCCGAAGACCTGGCCGAGGCATTGCGTGCCGGGGCGCGTGGTTATCTGTTGAAGAATATCGATGCCGATTTCCTGGTTCAGGCAATCCGCCGTGCCGCGAATGGTGAGCCGGTCATGGCCGAGAGCATGACCGCCAAACTGATGCAGCAGTTCCTTAATATCTCGGCGGTGCCGGTGGTGGTTCAACCTGAAAAGGACAAACTCACGCCGCGGGAGCGGGAAATCCTGCTTTTGCTGGCTCGTGGCGAGAGCAACAAGGAAATTGCCCGTGCGCTTGGGGTGGCCGAGAGTACGGTCAAGATTCATGTGCAGAGCATTCTCAAAAAACTCAATCTGACCAGTCGGGTGCAGGCGGCGGTGTATGCTGTGGAGCATGGGCTGGTTCATCCGGACGTCTGATGAACATTCCCGTTTCCCCGCGCCAGCCTGAGGGCGGGCCAAACAGCCTGCTGAGCAAGATTCCGTCGATTGAGGATGAGCCGCTGGATATGCTGGTTGCCTGCCATGGCCGGGTGCGCGCCTTTACGGAAACCCTGCGCAAGCTGGCACGTCATTTGCGGCAAAATGGCGCGGATGCCGAGGCGGCTACGGCTGCCACCAATATTCTGCGCTACTTCGACCTCGCTGCCCCACGGCATCATCAGGATGAGGAAGACGATCTGTTTCCCCTGTTGCTGACCTGTGCTCCGGACGATGCTCTGCTAGCCCGCCAGATCGCCGCACTGAAATCGGATCATTTGCAGATGGGAGAGCTATGGCTGCAGGTGCGGGAGCGGCTGTTGCTGGTACGCGATGGTGGGCTGGCCGATCTACTGTCGGATGGGCTTGCCGACCGGTTTGCCGATCTTTACCAGGCACACGCCGGGCGTGAAGAGCAGACCGTTTTCCCTCGGGCTGCAGAGCTGCTAGACGCCGCCCGGCTGCAGTGGCTGGGGCAGCGGATGAGTGCCCGCCGGCGTGACGCCTGACACTCGCTGGCCGGTAGCATGGCCGCCCCTCGCCCTGCTGGCCGGGATCGTCGCCCGCTTTCTTTCTGGGCCCGGTTGATGGCTGTTTCGCAGGGCGTGTTGCTGCGCAACGCCGCTGCCGGGCTGCTTCACTTGATGTGGGTCAACGATGGCGTTGCCGCGGCTGGCTATGATCGCCCAGACTGGACTTTTTATCGGGAGTTTTCATGAGTGACATCGTGCAGCAGATGGGGGATCACCACCGTTACTGTGATGATCTGTTTGTTGCTGCCGAGCAGGCGGCGCGCAATGGTGACATGGCTGCCTGTTGCCGACAGGTCGCAGATTTTGCTGCCGCGCTTGAGCAGCATCTGACGCTTGAGGAGCAGCAATTGTTTCCCCGTTTCGAACAGGCTACCGGGATGACTGCCGGACCCACTGCCGTGATGCGGATGGAGCATGAGCAAATGCGCGAACTGGTGGCCCAGATGCAGGCTGCGGCCGAGCGTGATGATGCTGATGCGATGCTGGGGGCGGCCGATACCTTGCTGATTCTGATGCAGCAGCACAATCTGAAAGAAGAAAACGTGCTTTATCCGATGATGAACCGGGTGCTGGCCGGCCAGTGCGACGAGTTACTCAAGGCGCTGCATGGTGAAGGGGGTGGGGTGTGAGTGCGGTACGCCAGCTGGATGTCTGTGGCTTGATGCCCCCAGAGCCGTTTGAGCGGATCATGGAGGCGCTGGATGACTTGCCGGATGGCGACACGCTGGAAGTGCGTATTCACCGGCAGCCCAATCCCTTGTTCGAGGTGCTGCGCAACCACGGCTACCGGTATCAATGTGACCCTACTTCCGATGGCGTGTTTTTGATCCGTATCGGCAAGGTGCTCTGATGCAGCCTTGAAGGCGTTTTCCATGGTCGTTCCTTCTTATGATGCGGCGCCGCCAATTGCGGCGCCGTTGCGTTTCTTTCTCTCGATGCCATTGTTCGGCGTCTTGCTGGCGCTGGCTCTGGTGCTGGTCGAACCGGTGTCGCTGGGTTCGCGCTGGCATGGGCAGGTGCTGGCGATGACTCATCTGCTTACCCTTGGCATGCTGGGCCAGCCGATGCTGGGAGCGTTGATCCAGATGTTGCCAGTGGTGGCGGGCGTTGGCTTGCCGTGGCCGGTGTGGCTGGCTCGCTGGACGCATGGTTTGTTGCTTCCGGGCATTCTTGCTCTCTGCGCCGGCTTCTGGGGTAGTTCGTTGATTTTCCTGCAGGTGGCTGCGGTGCTCCTGCCCTTGTCTTTGTTGCCATTTTTGCTATCCGGGTTGCTGGGTCTCATCCGCTATGGCAGCAAGGATGCAACGTCACGGATGATCCTGCTGGCCTTGTCTGCCTTGATGCTCGTGGTGGTGATGGGGGCCGGATTGCTTTCCCATCTGGGATGGGGCGTGATGCTGGATGCTGTCCGGCTGACCAATCTGCATGCGCTGTGGGGGGGGCTGGGCTGGATACTGGCTCTGGTCGCCGGTGTGGCTTACACCGTGGTGCCGATGTTTCAGATGACGCCGCGTTACCCGTCCTGGATGGAGCGATCCGCCTTGCCCTTGATGCTTGTCTTGCTGGTGCTGGTCAGCTGCTGGTGGTGGTGCGGCTGGCCGGGGGCCCGGTGGGTACCCATGACACTGCTCGCCGGCATGGCGGCGGCTTTTTCGTTGATAACGGTCTGGCTGCAGCGTCAAAGCCGTCGTGCGAGTGATGTGACGCTGCAATTCTGGCGGGCGGGCATGCTCTGCCTGGCTCTGGCGTCGGGGCTGGCCTTGCCGGTCTGGCAAGGCATCTGGCCTCGTGCAGGGTTGCTGGCAGGTGCGGTGTTCCTGCTCGGCTTTGGCGTGTCGGTGGTCAACGGGATGCTGTACAAGATCGTCCCGTTTCTGGTTTGGCTACACCTGCAGCGTATCAACCGGCACCGGTTTGCCATTCCCAACATGAAGCAGATCATGGCTGAAGCGCCGATGTTGCGCCAATGGCGCTGGCACTTGGTCTCGCTGTCTTTGCTAGTACCGGCGCTGGCCTGGCCGGAGCGGCTGTTGCTGGTGCCGGCAGGTCTTGCGCTGGCTGTTTCCCAGGGCTTGCTGGGGTTCAACCTGCTGCAGGCTGCGCGCCTTTATCAATCGACTGCCCGACGCATTCATTCGGCAGAGGCTGGCAGCCTAGTTCCAAGGGACTAGCTCTTGTCGGTCGCATGGATGGTGAGCCGGTGGGACGACTAGCCCTTCAATATGCCGGCAGCTTAGCCCTCCGGTGAATATTCCCCTGGTGCCAGGCAGGGTAATCTTGCGGCAGTAGAAAAGTTTATCCGTAACAGGGGATGTGCCATGGCCTCACAGTCACAAAAGCAACTTACGGTGCTGGTATCCAGCACTACCGCCTTTACCATCTGTTTCGCCATCTGGATGATGTTCGCGATCATCGGGATCCCTATCAAGAAGCAGCTGGGGCTGAATGAAACCGAGTTTGGCCTGCTGACCGCGATGCCGGTTTTGACCGGCTCGTTGATCCGGGTGCCACTGGGTATCTGGACTGACAAGTTCGGTGGCCGGGCGGTGATGTTTTTCGTGATGCTCTCCACCGTGATTCCGATCTGGTTGATGCAATACGCTACCGAATACTGGCATTTCCTGACGCTGGCGCTGTTTGTCGGTGTTGCCGGCGGAGCGTTCTCGGTCGGCACGCCATACGTCGCTCGCTGGTTTCCCAAGAGTCGCCAGGGATTCGCGATGGGTGTGTTTGGCGCCGGCAACTCCGGATCTGCGCTGACCAAGTTCGTTGCGCCGGCGCTGATTGCTGCGGCAGGGGGCACCTGGACGATTGTGCCGCAGGTGTATTCGATTGCGATGCTGGTCACCGCAATCCTGTTCTGGTTGTTTTCCTATTCCGATCCGGCTCACAAGGCGGGCACCACCGTTTCGTTCGCCAAACAGTTGCACATGCTGAAAGACCCCCGCGTTTGGCGCTATTGCCAGTACTACTCGGTGGTGTTTGGTGGCTATGTCGCTTTGGCGCTGTGGATGACCAAGTACTACGTCAACGAATACGGTTTTGACATGAAGCTGGCGGCGTTGCTGGCAGCGTGTTTTTCCCTGCCGGGTGGTGTGTTGCGGGCGATTGGCGGCTGGATTTCCGATCGTCAGGGCGCGTACAAGACTACGTGGTGGGTGATGTGGGTTTGCTGGGTCGCCTTTTTCATCCTGTCTTATCCGCAGACCGATTTCACCATCATGACCGTCAACGGCCCCCAGACGTTTCATATCGGCCTGAATCCGACCATGTTCACGATCCTGCTGTTTGTTGTCGGCATTGCAACAGCGATTGGCAAGGCCTCGGTATTCAAGTTCATTTCCGATGAGTTTAGTCACAACATCGGCGCGGTCTCGGGTGTGGTGGGGCTGGCCGGCGGGCTGGGCGGGTTTCTGCTGCCGATCATGTTTGGTGCGCTGGTGGACATCACCGGTATCCGGTCCAGTTGTTTCATGCTGTTGTACGGCACGGTGTGTGTCAGCTTGGTCTGGATGCACTTCAGCTTCCGGCCGGAGGCTGTTGCCGAGGGCAACAAGGCTATTGCGGCGCAACGCAAGGCCTGAGGGTGGATGGCCCTGCCGTGGCAGTAGCCGCGGCAGGAGACGGTTTTTTCAAAGGAGTGGCGTATGTCGCATGTACTGACGCGCTGGGAGCCGGAAAATCCGGACTTCTGGCAAAAAGAGGGGCAGAGGATTGCCAACCGCAACCTGATGCTGTCGATTCCGGCATTGATGCTGGCTTTCAGTGTCTGGATGCTGTGGAGTGTTACGGTGGTCAATCTGGACAAGGCAGGATTCAACCTGACCAAGGATCAGATGTTCTGGCTGACCGCGTTGCCTGCGCTTTCCGGAGCGACGCTGCGGATTTTCTATTCTTTCCTGATCCCGATTTTCGGTGGACGTCGCTGGACGGCGATTTCAACCGCCAGTCTGCTGATCCCGGCCTTGGGGATGGGTTTTGCGCTGCGCGATCCGTCTACGCCTTATGAAACCCTGCTGATCCTGGCGTTGTTGTGCGGTTTTGGTGGCGGCAACTTCTCGTCGTCGATGTCCAACATCAGCTTTTTCTTTCCCAAAGCAAAAAAAGGCCTGGCTACCGGCCTGAACGCCGGGATTGGCAATCTTGGCGTGTCACTGGTGCAATTTGTTACTCCGCTGGTGATTTCCGGCGCCGTGTTTGGTGCCTTTGCAGGTGAGGGCCATACCTACGTCAAGGAAGGCGTCGAAAAGTCGATCTGGCTGCAAAACGCCGGTTTCGTCTGGGTGCCGTTCATCGCGGTGTCAGCGATTGCTGCCTGGTTCGGCATGAATGACATTGCCGACGCCAAGGCCTCGTTTGCCGAGCAGGCGGTGATCTTCAAGCGCAAGCACAACTGGCTGATGTGCTGGCTGTACATCGGTACTTTCGGCTCGTTCATCGGCTTTTCTGCTGGTCTGGCAATGTTGACCAAAGCCCTGTTTCCCGAAGTCAATCCGACCCAGTACGCCTTCCTCGGCCCGCTGGTGGGGGCCCTGCTGCGCCCGGTGGGAGGCTGGCTGTCGGACAAGATCGGTGGCGCCTCTGTGACGTTCTGGACGTTCCTGTTGATGTGCGCTGCCGTGTATGGCGTGATGCTGTTCCTGCCGCAAAACGGCGCCGGTGGTAACTTCCAAGGCTTTCTGGCCATGTTCATCGTGCTGTTTGCGCTGACCGGAATTGGCAATGGGTCGACGTTCCGTATGATCCCGGTGATCTTCATGACCGAACGCCAGGCAGAAGCCAAGGGTAAAGGGCCTGCTGCAGAAAAACAGGCACTGCTGGACGCAGCCAAGGAGTCGGCTGCCGTGCTGGGCTTCTCCGGTGCGATCGGCGCTTACGGTGGCTTCTTCATTCCGAAGAGTTTCGGTACGTCGATTGCCGCAACCGGTGCGCCGAATGCCGCGCTGTGGGGCTTTATCGCCTTCTACGCTTCGTGCCTGGTGATTACCTGGTTCTTCTATTCGCGCAAGAACGCTCCGATGCCTTGTTGATGCCGATAGCCTCCGCCTTGCCCGGCGGAGGCTTCGCTGCTTCAGGACAGGACGTTTTCCGCTTTGACCGACAAAGCGGAAAATTGCTTGCCAGGGATGCGCAGCTCACGCACACGCCACATGAACAGCCATTTGCTCAAGCGCTGGAATCCGGAAAACCCTGACCTCTGGGGGAGGGTTGGCCAGAGTATTGCCAACCGCAACCTGCTGTTGTCGATTCCGTCATTGTTCTTGTCGTTCGCCGTGTGGATGGTCTGGAGCGTGGTGGTGGTCAATTTGCCTGCTGTCGGGTTCCGGTATTCCACCAACCAGTTATTCTGGCTCGCCGCCTTGCCTGGTCTTTCGGGCGCTACCTTGCGCATTTTCTACGCTTTCCTGGTGCCAGTATTTGGCGGCCGGCGCTGGACGGCCATCTCCACTGGCCTGTTGCTGGTGCCTGCCATCGGCATGGGTCTGGCGGTCAGTGACCCGAACACTTCCTATCCGATGATGTTGCTGCTGGCCTTGCTGTGCGGGCTGGGAGGGGGCAACTTTTCGTCTTCGATGGCGAACATCAGCTATTTCTTCCCGTTGTCAAAACAGGGGCTGGCGCTCGGATTGAACGCCGGGCTGGGTAACGTCGGCGTGTTTGCTGCACAGTGGCTGGTGCCGCTCGCTATTGGTGCAGCATGGTTTGGCGAATGGGCCGGACCGGGCCAGTGGGTCATGCTCCATGGCGAAAACCGGTTGATCTGGCTGCAGAATGCCGGCTATGTCTGGATCGCTCCGATCCTGCTGTCTTCGCTGGCGGCCTGGTTTGGCATGAACGACATCGAGTCGGCCAGCGTCAATCTGGCCGAGCAGGCCGTTATATTCCGCCAGCGTAGCACCTGGCTGCTTAGCCTGCTTTATCTGGGTACTTTCGGCTCTTTCATCGGCTATGCAGCAGCCATGCCGCTCTTGGTAAAAAGCCAGTTTCCGGGGATCGATCCGACGGGCCATGCCTATCTCGGCCCCCTGCTGGGAGCGCTGGCCCGCCCGCTTGGCGGCTGGCTTTCGGACTGGCTAGGGGGGGCCAAAGTCACTCTGGCCATCTTTGGCGGAATGTTGCTGGCGGTGTCCGGGCTGCTGCTGGCTTTGCCCGTTGCCGGCGGTGAGGGGCATTTTCACCTGTTCGTCTGGCTGATGTTGTTGTTGTTCCTGCTATGCGGTGCAGGTAACGGCTCGACGTTTCACATGATTGTGGCCGCATTCGAGCAGCGACGGGTGCAGATTCTGGGCAAGGTGGGGGCGGCTGACGAGGGGCGCATGCTGGCCGAGTCCCGAACCCAGGCTGCGGCGGCCTTGGGGTTTGCCGGGGCGGTGGGCGCGTATGGCGGGTTTTTCATTCCCAAGATGCTGGGTTCGTCAGTGGCAATGACCGGATCAATGACCCTGGCTCTGGGCAGCTTTGTGCTTTTCTACATTTTCTGCATTGCCGTGACCTGGCGATTTTATCTATACCGTCCGGCGCCGTGAGTCGTTAAGGATGCGCTGATTTATTGGCTGCGCGGGCGAATCGCTGCGTCGCGCGGTGC
>CAZBWH010000033.1:0-33528 GCA_964495595.1 uncultured Burkholderiales bacterium
GGCTGTCCACCCGGCCGAATTCATGCGGCCGGGATACTCTTACCATGTAACCGGGTGGGATACCCTCATTATCGCAGCAGTGAGAGAACCTGCTGAGGTAATTGGTTGGCCTGTGCCAGCATCGCGGTGCCAGCCTGCTGCAGAATCTGGCTACGGCTAAGGTTGGCCGTTTCGGAGGCGAAATCTGCATCGCGAATCCGGCTACGCGCTGCCGACATGTTCTCCGAGGTAGTCTGCAGATTGGAAATCGTTGCCGAGAACCGGTTCTGCAAGGCGCCAAGCTTGGCCCGCTGATCGTTAACCACACCCAGCGCGCTATCGACGATCCGCATCGCGTTGGTTGCGTTGGCGACCGTAGAGATATCAAGTGTCGAAACCTTCTGCAACGACGATACAGAAGTCGTGCCCGCCGCGATCGAATTGGCACCGATGATGCCCGAGTTGATCGCCGAACCGCTGGTCGAGACCGAATATGACTTAGACGAATCCAGAGTTACCTGACCTGCAACAGTCAACGAACCGACAGTCCCCGTTACCAGGCTGGTAGCTGCGGCAGCACCAGACAAGGTAATGCTTCCCGAACCACCGGCACCCAACGAGGTAGTCGACGCTGCCCCCAAAGTAATGTTACTACCATCGTCGGCCGTCAGAATCACGCCGTCGTTAGTGCTATTCAACCGGGCTGTAATACCGGTTTTCGACGACTGATCGTTGAACGCCTGCACCGCCTGCGACAATCCAGCAGACGTGTTGGTCGCAGTCAGGCTGAAGCTGACTGACTGCGAAGTCGAGTTGGAACCAAATACTGACAACGAATAAGAGCCGGTGGCCCCGAAGGTAAACGTCGCCTCTGTCTTGGCCGACGCTTTTACCCCAGTTTGGCTCTGGGCATTGATCTTGCTTGCAATGGTCTTGGCGCTATCGTCAACAGCCACAGCAACGGTAGCCGAACCATCCGAACCATTGATAACCAAATTACCGGAAGTCGTTACAGCAGACCCGGTATTGACGGCCGCAGCCGTACCCGACGCGGCGGCAGTGGCTGACGTGGTATTACCTAACTGATAAGTGCCATACTGATCGGTACGGAAGTTGGCCGTAGTTGCGGTGATGGTCTGGTTGGCGTTGGCACCCACCTGGTAGATTGCCGAACCAAACGAGCCATCGAACAGCTTCTGGCCGTTGAATTCGGTGGTAGACGCAAAACGATCCAGCTCGGATACCAGCTGAGTAACCTCAGCGTTCAGCGCCTGACGGTCGCCGGACGAGTTGGACGCGTTGGCCGACTGCACAGCCAGTTCGCGCACCCGCTGCAGGATGCCACCCATCTGCTCCAGCGCACCTTCACCGGTTTGCGCAATCGACACGCCATCATTTGCATTGCGGCGCGCTTGATCCATACCACGGATTTGCGCAGAAAAACGTTCGGAAATCGCAAGCCCTGCCGCATCATCCTTGGCGCTGTTGATACGCAGACCGGACGACAGACGCTGCAACGACGTAGAAAGGCTTTCCTGGGACCTCATCAAATTACGTTGCGAATTCAACGAGGCAATATTTGTGTTGATAACCTGCATTTTGTGCTCCTTTCAGCTACCGCTATTGGGTGTTCGGCAAGACGTTTCGTCCGTCTCTGGGTCAGTTATCGGTCTGTTGGTGGCGAACTTTAGAAAATTTCTTACCGGTTGCGAAACCAGGCTGCCATCCAGTCGTCCAGGTGATTTTCCAGCGCCCAATGATCCAGCACATGTTGACGCATGGCATCGCCGCGACGGGCCAGTTCGTCGAAATCGGACAGATGCTCGCGAATGGCTGCCACCCAGTCGCGGGAGCGGTTCTTGACCAGCGTTACCGGGAAGTCTCCCTGATACGGCGTGATGTCGGTGGCAATCACCGGGTAGCCGAGCACACCGTATTCCAGCAGGCGCAGATTGCTCTTGCACTCGTTGAAATGATTGATTTCCAGCGGCGCCAGCGCCAGGTCGAGATTGAGCCCCGCCAACGCTGCCGGGTAGCGGTCGATGGCCACGCCAGGGTGAAATTCCCTGACGAATGGCCGCAGCGAGTCGGGGCACATGCCCATGAACACCCACTCCACTTCATCGGCCAGGGCGGCCACTACGTCGGCAATCATTTCCAGATCGCCGGTATGGCTGATGCCGCCGGCCCAGCCGATCCGGGGTTTGCGCCCTTGCCGGCGCAAGGGTGTCAGATCCCCCCACTGGCGGGTGTCGATGGCATTTTTCACTACGCGGATATCCGCGCTGAGGTCACGATAGGTGTCGGACAGGGGCTCGGTAGAGACGATGAAGCGGTCGCACAGTGCTACGGCCTCACGCAGCCATTTGCGGATTTCTTTTGGCAGATGCTCGCGGTGCAGGCTTTTCTGCGGCAGATTGGTTGTGAGGTCATCCAGCTCGAACACCAGCAGACACTTGTGCAGCTCTTTGTAGCGCCGAATCAGCTCGGTCTGGTGCGGCATCAGCTGGCGCTGCAGCAGCCAGGTGTCGATCTCGAACCGCTCCATTTCCACCGGCGTGTAATACGAGAAAGAATGCGTGGCTTCGATCAGCCCCCGCTCCACTGCCCGGCTCAGCGGCTGGATGACCCGGTAGTGGCCACAGCCCTGGTTGTCGGCGGGATGAGCGAGAATGCGCGGCAACGGTTTCCAGGATAACGGATGCCAGGTGAGACCGGTGCGGGGTTCAATCTGGCAACCGTAGTCATTCAGCGACAGATTGGGGTTGTAGAACGGATCGCGGGCCAGCTGCGGTAGCCAGCGCAGGTACAGCTCGCGGCGGTCGGCTTCGAGTGTGGTGCCGACATCTCCCGCCAGATCGGGATTCTTCAGCGTTGCGCCGCCTTCGTGCAGCAAACTGGCGAACGGCGTATACACCACCCAAAGCCCCAACTGGCCGACCTTCAGGCACAGATCAACATCACTGTAGCCGATGGCCATGGATTCATTCATGCCGCCAACCTGCAGGTACAGCGCTTTGCGAATCAACAGACAGGAACCGGACACCGCCGATACATTTTGCACCAGTTGGGCCTGCCCGTGCCCGGACAAGGCATCGTGCGCCAGCCCGAGCCACGGTGTTTCGGCGGCGCCAAACAGACCCAGCACCAGGCCGGCCTGCTGGACAGTGCCATCGGGCTTGAGCAGGCGCGGGCCAACGACGCCGACCTCGGGCCGCTGGGCGTGGCCGATCATTTCACGCAACCAGTCCGGCGCCAGGGGGGCGATATCGTTATTCAGCAGCAGCAGGAAATCGCCCTGTGCCTGCGCGGCGGCCAGATTCATTACCCGCGCATAATTGAACGGGCCGGGCAGGGAGTACACCCGCACACTGTCAGACTGTAAGGACTCGAGCCCCTGCAGGTAATCCAGGGCCGCGGGATCCTGGCTGCCGGTGTCGATGATCAACAACTCAAAATCGGGGTAATCGGTCTGATCAAGAACGGTTTCCAGGCAACGCCGCAGCAAATCGACATTGTCGCGGGTCGGGATCAGGATCGACACCAGCGGACGCCCCTCAACCGTGTAGCGGACATGCTGGCTGCCTGGCACCAGGCCCGGCACGATGTCGGCTACCTGGCCACTCTGCTGCAGATGGCGCTGCAAGGCATCGACATTGGCGGCGACCATCTGCGTGGTGGGCAGATCGTCGTAACGGCCGGACGACCAGCGATGCAGCAGGATGTCCGGCACATGGCCAAACGCCGCAGGGCCGAACAGGCCGAGGGTACGCAACTGCAGATCGTAGAATTCGGCTCCTACCGCGGCCAGATCAAAACCCAGCAAGCGGTTGAACAAGGGTTTGGCCACCCACACCAGCGCACCGGGGTAAGGATAGGCTCGCAACAGATCAGGGCTGAAATCGGGGCGAAAATACGGCTGGCCCGGCTGGCCGGACTCGGTCAGCAAATCCTCATCGGCATAGATCAGCCGCCACTGCGGATGCTGGCAGACCTGCTCGGCAACGAACAGCAGGCTGTGTGCGGCAACTTGATCACCAGCGTTCAGCACCATCAGCCAATCGGCCGTCGATTCGGCAAACAGGCGATTGATCACCTCAAACACCGGCCCGCTAACCTGCCGCCATTCGATGCGCTCGTTATCGACGAAATCGGCCGGCGGCGCGTCGGCAGACAGGATGCTGATCCGTACCCGATAGTAGCCCTGACCGGCCAGCGACTGAACGGTGCCCCCCAGGCGCGATGCAGTGGCGGGCGTGACAATGATGGCGACGTGAAACAACGGATGCACCGGCCATGCGGCCATGCGCTGCTCGAACTGCAGCGCCTCGGCATGACTGAGCCGGTGCTGCTCAAGCAGGTGCAGATGGCGGCGATGCGGCAGGGACGCGGCGTCGGTCTCGCTGGCGTACTGACTGTCGGACTCAGCCGGCACCGCTACGACATAAAACTGCAGGCTGCATAACTCGTGCAGCTCTTCACTGGTGATATCGCGCAACACCATCTTGCCGATATCGATGGTGGCGGGGCAATGATCCTTGTGCTGATCGAACAGCTCGCGCAGCCGGCTGTCGATGCCATATGTGGTACGGGCCAACCGGTAGCCGGTTTCGCGAAAAAAACGCTCCACTTCCCTGTAGGTAAAAAAACGGATATGGGTAATATCCAGCAACCCCAGCGCCTCGTAGCGCCAGTTGCCATTGGCCAGATCGCCCATCAGTGCCAGATTGCGGACATTGGGAATACTGGCGATCACCTGGGCGTGGGGTGCCAGGTAAGGCCGCAAAGTATCCATTACCTTCCACGGGTTGTACATGTGCTCCAGCACATCGGCAACAATCACCCCGTCCAGGCTGCCCTTGGCGATGCCTTCGGCCTCAAGGTCGAATTCCTCGAACTTGCCCACCAGCACCTTGTCCAGCCGGGTCGCCGCAACACCCGCTGCGGCGCGGTTGGTTTCAATCCCCCACACCTGCGCCTGCGGATACTGCTGCTTCAGCACCGCCCCGGTCCCCCCGGCCGCACAGCCAATATCGAGCACGAAACGCGGCTGGTTGGTGAACATGGCAACCAGATCGCCGCGTGCGCCTTCGTGGTAGCCGGTGGCATCGGTTTCTTCAACGTCCAGATACTGCTGCCAGACATGACGCTGCTCAGACGCATCGAATCGGCCGCACACCGCAACCAGTTCGGCAACCCTCGCCGCTGCAGGCCGATCACCACGATGGTTGTAATGTACCGCCCGTACCGCCATTTTCTGCTGCATCTGCTCACGCCAGGCCGCATCACTCAGCAATGCGATCATCGCGCCCGGTAGCTGATGCTGCTCTACCTCGACAACGCCCGACTCACCATCAAAGCTGGGACCGAGCAGCATGCCGGTTTCGTTCATCAGGTTGATGCTCGGCGTACCGGCCAGCATGGCTTCGACAGACAGATTGGAATCGACTGCGACAATCAGGTCGCTTGCGACAACCCAGTCCTCGGTATTGCTGTCGACATAAGTCAGCACGGCCGGATCAATACCCTCCTCGCTGGCAATCTGCCGGTAGCGATCGGTGCCAAAGTGAGCGTTGGTCGGGCGATCCTTGATCACGTACTGTGCAGCGATCCCATGCCCGGCCAACGCCGGAATGCTACGGATGAACGCACGCAAAGTGTCGCCGTAAACATGCTCATCGCAGAACGCAGTGAGATTGGCCGACCAGGTTGTGCCAAACATAACGATCGGCCTGCCGGCATCCAGGTTGAACTGGCGACACAACGACTGGCGAATCGAATCTCGTGCGGCAACTTTCTGCGGATAGCCATCCCAGGCGGGGTTGCCGGTAAGCTGCAAACGCTCCGGTGCCACACCGATATCCAGATAGGCCTCGGCCCCCCGGCCACCGAAGATGGCCGCCTTGTCGGTGTAAAGCCCGCCATGAACGGTATACGCTGTAGACAACTGCACCCCATGCTGCAACAACAGGCTGGGCACCGTGTGCGCCCTGGCCCAGGCAGCCAGCAGACGGCCAGTAGCAGTCACATCCTCGTTAAGCAGTATCAGGCGCAAATCAAACAGCCTTGCCGCTTTGGTCAACGCCGCAACCAGCTGAATCCCCAGAGCAGCGTGGCCCAAGGCCGACTCCTGGACGGCCGGAGTCAGGGCGGCAGCATCCATCCCCAGCGAATGGCAGAGTTCGCGCCACGCCACCGACTCACCCAGGGCGGCCACTTGCTGCACATAGTGCTCCTGCGCAGCTTGCAAGGCGGGGATGTCGGCCTGAGTCAGCAGGATGCTGATATCCACCAGCCGGCTGCCTAGCAACTGCTGCATTTCGTCAGTTGCCGCACCGGTGTAAGGCGAATAGGTCAGGATTACGCAGTCTGGATAGCGCTGCACATGCTCGCGTAAAACCTGGATGTTTTTCGCCCACAAGAAATAGGCCAAAGCCTGCTGTTTCATGTTCTTACCCCGCTGAACAATCCCATCTGTTCGGTCAGCAGCCGCTCAGTCAAGGAATAATGTGTGGCTACGGCCAGATCGACCCCGTCATGGGCGGTAGCTCCTGCCGGCAGGCAAGCCGACCAGCCGCCAACCAACTCACTGGCTGTTCGGTCCGACGCTTCACGGTGCAGCCATGTGTTGAACTGATCAAGCACCGCAGCAGGCAACACGGTTGCCAGATCAAAACGGTTTGCCTGCAGCAGCATTGGCCGAACCAGGCGATAGCAGAAAATACGATTTCGCAACGGCTGCAGATGATCAGCCAATCTGGCCCGAATTTCAGCCGGAGTGGCCGGCAAATACTCAGCCAGCACATTCAGATCAAGCCGGTCGGCCGCCAGTGCAGCATTGATCTCTGCATTGCGTGCCTGCCATCGCTGGTTGGCCGGTGGATCTGCACGCTTATCCAGCACCAGCATCAGCTTGCCGGAGACCCGGCTGGTGAGCGGCGCAATGAGTTGCTGTTCGAGATAATGCGCCATATCAAACAGGGATTCGTCGGTGGACAGCCACGACAACAAGCGCTCCCAGCGCTGCACGCCGTCCAGCCACGGGGCCAGCAGCTGATTGGCATCCGAAGCACCAAAAAAGCCACGATAAGGCACGACGGCCACAATCGACAGGCCGAGCTGGTTTGCGACCTGAACCAGGTCATCGACACAGATACGCAGATTGAAACGCGATACGGCACCCTCATCACCTGGCGCCGGTAGCATGTCGGCCTCGGTCAGGGGCATACCGGTTGCCAGGCGCAAGTGATCCAGCGAATACACATCGAATACCAGCCGCCCCCCCGCCCGAACCTTGCTAGCCCAATGCGCCAGCACTTCACGCCAGTGAGGGAAATGCGTCATGACATTCAAGGCACAGAGCGTGTCGAATGCGCCATCAGCCACCGGCAAATCCAGCACGTCGCCCGGCAGCAACGTGATCGGCATGCCATCGGCCAGGCGACGAGTCTCGTCCAGCATCGCCTGTGAGCTGTCGACACCCGTTACACACTTGCCGGCACGCACCAGCTGCATGGAAGCACGGCCGGTGCCGACTCCCACATCCAGCACCTCTTCACCCTGACAAAACCGGGCAATCAGCCCGGTCTCCAGCACATTGTTCAGACGATTGGTGCCGGTGTTGTCGTCCATCCGACGGGAATACCACGCAACCATTTGCGGGTCTTTCCAGGCATCCGTTTTCCAGTTGATCAGCCGGTCGACATTAGACATAGCAATTCCGTGTTCGGGAGTGGGGTTATAGAGGATGGTTATTGATTTATTGGAGGGCGATAGCAGTATAGCCAGCCAGATCGGCTCTGCCGCCATTTGTGAAGGCGCGGAGAACCGCGCAGCCCCCCCATCCGCTGGCTAAGGAAGCGCTGATTTATTCGGCGACCGGGATGAGGCGCAAGGAAAACGTAGCGCACAAATCAATATATATCATATAGATAGGCTAGTTTTCGAGCACCGCGTGGCACCGCAATTCGCCCGCGCAGCCAATAAATCAGTGCTTACCTAAGCGAGCAAATGCCAGGCAACCGGGGTGCCACGCCGAACGGGATGACGCACATGCTTGCCAAGCACCATTTCGAGGTATTTGGGCGGCAGGCCGAAACCCGGGCGGATCGCCCGCACGTTCTGACTGGTCAGCACACCGCCGGCAGGCACATCTTCCACCACATACAACGAACGGCGAAACGCCAGCGATTTCTGCTCCGCTTCGCCCACGCCATATTTCACCCCGCCGAGCGCCTGCCAGGCCCGCTCGGTTTCGACCACTAGCGAGTGCAGCTCATCCGGCTCCAGCGAGAAAGCCGAATCAACCCCCCCGTCGGCGCGGCACAGGGTGAAATGCTTTTCGATCACTGTCGCGCCCAGTGCCACCGCAGCCACGGCGGCGCCGACCCCCATGGTGTGGTCCGACAGGCCGACCTCGCAGCCGAACAGTTCGCGCAGATGCGGAATGGTGCGCACATTGGAATTGGCCGGCGTCGCCGGGTAGGTGCTGGTGCATTTCAGCAGCACCAGATGTTCGCAGCCGGCCTCGCGTGCGGTGCGCACGGTCTCGTCGAGCTCGGCGACGCTGGCCATCCCGGTGGAAATGATCATCGGCTTGCCGGTGGCGGCGATCTTGCGGATCAGCGGCAGATCGGTGTTTTCGAACGATGCGACCTTGAAACACGGCACATCCAGCGATTGCAGGAAATCGACCGCGGTTTCGTCGAAGGGCGTGCTGAAACACAACATGCCATGCTCGGCGCAGCGATCCATGATCGGCCGGTGCCAATCCCAGGGCGTATAGGCCTCCTGGTAAAGTTCGTGCAATTTGCGTCCGGCCCACAGGCTATGCGGATCGTCGATGCGGAAGCCTTCGGCATCGCAATCTATGGTCATGGTATCGGCGGTATAGGTCTGCAGCTTGAGCGCGTGCGCCCCGGCTTCGGCCGCGGCATCGACGATGGCCAGCGCCCGCTCCAGCGACTGGTTATGATTGCCGGACATTTCGGCAATGACAAACGGCGGCGCATCGCCCCCGATCGGGCGCTTGCCGATAAAGAAACCGGAATGACTGGATGACATGGTTCTCTCCTAACTGATCTGCCGCCCGAGCATGAATGCCTCTGCTGCGCCCCGGCCGACGCTGGCACCGCGCCAGCAGGCCAGATGCCGCACGGCCTCGATCGATCTTGCATGGGGAAACGCGCGCATCTCGCATTCGTATGCCTGCAAGGCAGCCAGCTTCGTTTGCAGCGTCGTCGAGATATCGACGAAGTAATTGGGCAGGAATGCCGGTGCCGATCCGGGCGGCTGCCATTCGGTGCTCGATGCAACCTCGAAAAACAGCAATTGCTGCACGCTATGCCCCGGCAACGGCCGGCATGCCGTCACCACAGCCTGGTGGATGCGGCGGTGGTCAATGTTGACGTCGCCGGCATGGTGGGTATAGACAATCTCGGGGCAAACCGCAGCCACTGCGGCTTCGATCCGCCTGGTGATGCTCAACAACGTGACACTGTCCATTTCATTGTCGGGGAATTGGTCCAATTCCAGCCGCTGTACACCGAGAATATCGTTGGCCAGGCGAGCCGCCGTTTGTAGCCGATCCAATTGCGCCTGCTGATCGGCAACCCCGCGGCTGACGACTCCCTGCGCCAGGATCAGCACGCTGATCCTATCGCCAGCGGCGCAGTGGCGTGCAATGGTGCCGCCGCAACCGAGCACTTCGTCGTCAGGGTGGGCAGCGACCACCAGTACCTGCTTACTCATCGTGCTTCAACCTTATCCGAACCGTAGCTTCAACATAGCAGTCCGTTTTCGTGGCATGGCTAAAATCGAGGTGCAAATTGCCGGCCTCGAGAAAAGCCGGCGGATAGCCCTCGGCATCCAGCATGCGGATGTAATCGTAGACCTTGGCCAGGTCAGTCAGCCCGCCAACATCGCCCTCTTCCGGCCGGCGCCGGGCAAACACGACCGGCTCGCCCGTCTGTGGCACCGCTGTCGGCTCAGTTTGCACGATGCACGCAATCATTTGCCCGATCTCGATTGCCGCGCGCTGGAAGATTTCACCGGCCGAGCCCGCCAGAGACAATGGAGATTTCAGGTAGATCGGCCCTTCGTCCAATCCTTCGACACAGCGCAAAGCCGAAATCACCGTCGAATCGTGGCCGCGAACGATCAAATTCTGCAGCGGGCTGCCGTCGCGGCCGTACGGCAGATCCGTCATGTGGAATACCACGCATTCGAATGCCTGCCAGATTTCGGCCGGAATGCGAAACGACCAGTGCGGCAGGAATACATAGCGCGGCTGCACCTGCCGCAGATTGGCCAGCGTGAACTGGTCCGGCGAATCGATATACAGGAATTCCGCACCGCATTGCTGCTCCAGCCTGGCCGGCAACTCGCGGTAATACGGCTTCGATGCGGCAATCACATAGCGCTTCATGCGGTCAAATCCAGATGGTAACGCAACACATCGCGCGGAATGCCTTGCTTGAGCGCCTGTGCGGCAAGCCGTTGTTCCAAGGCAAATCCCAATTGCAGGTGCAAGGACTGGCTACGCACGTTGTCCGCCAGCACCTCGCCGACGATCCGCTGCAATTGCAGCACTTCACGCGCATACATCAGGCCGAGGCGGCACATGCTGGTGCCGCATCCGGCCGGCGCATCGTCTGTGCCGACATAGAAACCCCAATGCGCCTCGCCGGCTGCTCGGTCGATCTCGGTGAAATAAAGCAGCCCAAGCTTGCGCTCGTTTTGCCGGTAAAGCAGATAACACCGGTCCTGTGCCCCCTGGAGGCCGGCAAACCATTGGCGCTGCTGTTCCGCGTCGATCAGGCCGTCGCTGAACATCGCCGAGCGAACGCGGTCGGAATTGCGCCAGCGGCGAATCAACTCCAGATCGCAGGCTTCGATTGGCTGCAAGCACCCGTATTGATCGCAGAACGGTTTCATCCGAGCAGCACCCCGGCGACCTTGCGCGGGCCGGACACAGGCCTGGCTCCCGCGAGCGCCGCAATGCCGTTGCCACTCAGTTGCACCAGCCGTTCAGGATGGTCAAGCAGCCATTGCAAGCGAACGGCAATCCGTTCCGCGGAAACGTCTTCAGCCTCTCCCAGCAGTTCGACGCAATCGTGCGCTGCCAGCATCTGCAATCCGGCACGCTGATTGCCCGCCGCGCACACGGCCAGCGTCGGCAGGCCGAGCATGCATCTTTCCCAGGCGCTCACGCCGCCGGCGCCGATGGCGAGATCGGCCTGGCAGATCAGTTGCAACATCGAAGGCGTCTGGCAATGGAAATCGCAGCGCTTGTCGGCGGCGCACATGTCAGCTATGCGTTGCCGCTGCGGATTCGACTGGCCGACGACCACATCGATCTGCCAGTCGCGGCGGACAAAACCGCGCAACGCATCCAGTGCAACCGCGGTCAGGTTGAGCGGATCGGCACCGCCCATGAACAACAGCAGCCTGCGAACCTGTCCATCACGCGGTACAGCCTTGGCAGCGGCCTGCCAGATGGATTCCGGCAGCAGCAGGTATTCCGGCCCCAGCAGGCAGCAGGCAGCGGACGGTACCATCGCCTGATAACGCTGCGCCATATCCGGTAGCCAATTGTGATCGAGCAGCACATCGCAGTCGTGCGGCCTGTCGGCCAGGTCGTCGATTACCATCAGCCGGCGGCAATGCGGACGCAGCAGGCTTTCCCACTGCGAGTCGATTGCGTAATGATCGACGATCAGCCAATCGGGCGTCATGGCGAGGCTCTGGGTGGTTTCGGCGGCATCCCGCTGCTGGCTGACACCGAGCCAGGAGTCGGCCGGGCCATCCGGCGGCGGCAGCAGCCTGACCGGATAGCCGCGCTGTTCGATCACGTTGGCCAGATGGCCGGGGAAGTCACGACACACGAATTCGACACCAGCCGCGCCTTCGCTGCACAAGGCGTCTGCGAGCGTCAGGCAACGCATGACATGGCCGGACCCGATCACGTTCGAAGCATCGGTCCGGAAAACGACATTCATGGCAACGGTACGGACAACATGCAGCGCGCTATGGCGAGATCGAACGCATTGTCGATATCGACCGAACGCTCCGCCGGCATCGGATATGCCAGCAACGGCTGCGCGTAATAGGACTTCGCCTGTTCGAATGCCGGCACATCCAGGATATGGATCGCGCCGTTCGGGCGATAAGCCAGCGGCATTTCCTGGGATTTTTTACCCGAATACTGGGGAAAGTAAGGACTCAGATGCCCCTCATCCAGCATCAATGCGGCAAACGGCGTATGCGGATATTCGGCCACGCTCATCAGGAACCGCCCCTGCTTTTGCTGAAACAATTCATACGCATCGCGGATATCCTGCGCGGTCCGGAACGGACAGGTCGGCAACAGAATGATCAGCACATTGTATTCTTCGCCCTGGCGCCGCAGTTCCTGCAGGCAATGCAACCCGACCTGGACCACGCCGGCCGGATCGCGCGCCAGATCGTCCGGTCGCGAAAACGGCACCTCTGCGCCCCACTGGCGGGCGATTTGCGCTACCTCTTCGTCTTCGGTCGAGACCACGATACGCTGCATGATGCCGGAATCCCGTGCAGCCTTCAGCGTCCAGGCAATCAGCGGTTTGTCGCCCAGCGGCAGGATATTCTTGCGCGGCAAGCGGGTCGAACCGCCCTTGGCCGGGATCAGGCACAGCACCCGCGCCTTGCTCGCGGCAGCGGTCATAGAATGCGGAACCTGCTGCTGTAGACATCCAGCACCGCATCGCCGGTCGCGGCCGGCGGATTGTGCGGGTTGTAGTACAAATGGCGATTGGCGCCGCTGAGCGCGCGATCCGCCGATTGCAGCACCCGCTGCCGTTCGTTGGCTTCGGCGATGGCCTGGCGGAACACCGCGTCTTTCGGCTGCCATTGGCCATCGATCCGCTCCCAGATGGCGGGATCGCGCATCGGATCGACCATGGCATAGAACTGCTGCCTGCTGACACCGAGAAAGTCGCAATACATCTCCAGCGAGCGCGGCTCCCGGGCATCGTAGCGCTGCACCATTGCCATGCCCTCCTCGCGCGTCATCCGGCCGTGGCGGATTTCGTAGCTGGCGTCATCGGTGGCGCGGCCATAGCCGAATTTCAGGTATTTCTGGAAATCATGCACATCGTTGGCATGGTCTTCGATCTTGGCGTACAGGTTGAAGGTACGGTCGCGCTCGTAGGCAACCGGCGAAAAACCCCACTCGCGGATCATCAGCTCGCCCTGGGTTTTGGCATCCCACGGGACGAAATTGGACAGGTAGATGCCGCGCACCTCGGTCTTCTCGACCTGCTCGTCGGTCGGATAGATGTACGGTGCGATGTCACCTTCGGTGATGCCGTTCTTGCCGATCAGATCGTGCGGCTCGTAGCCGCGCATATTGTGTTCCTTGCGCGACCAGCGGGTGAATTCGACGAAATCCTCCAGCGACACGATGCCGGTCAGTTCGGCAAAGCCGTGTTCGCCCCATACCACCAGCGGGATGTTGTATTGCACCGCCACCTGCGTCGGGTAGGTATAGATGCCGGCATGGTAATGCCAGGTAATGTCGCCGACCTGTTCCAGCATGTAGCGCGAAATGCGCCGCACCGCATCGACCCCGGCGGTGTAGCGCACCATGTCGCAGCCGGATTTCTCGATCAGGTTTTCCAGATTGCGCAGCCCGGCCGGCGAATTGAAGATATGGTTGAACGTCACCAGCAGCGGATTCATGCCGAATTTCTTTTTCAGCAGCCACACCTGGTAATGCGAATCCTTGCCGCCGGAAACCGGCACGATGCAGTCGTGGCTGTTGCCGCGCGCTCTGGCCAGGCGCTTGGCTTCGTCGAGAATCTGCTCCAGCATCGTCAGCCGCTCTTCCCAGTCGATTTCCAGCTTGGAGCGACTTTCGTGGTAGCGGCAGCCGCTGCAGACACCTTCATCGTCGAAGATGATGGTTGGTTTGGCGTTTTCCGGGTATAGACAACGGGCGCAATAGCGCATCTTATTCGCTCCTGACAGGAATGCCCGCCTCGGCCAGAAAACGTTTGGCCTTGCGGGTACTGTGTTCGGTGTAATGAAAAATGTTGGCAGCGGCGGCGGCCTGCGCCCCCGCATTCAGCCCATCGACCAGATGTTGCCAGCCGAACACGCCGCCGAAGGCGATGACCGGCACGTCCACCGCCGCACACACGGCCTGCAGCACCGGCAGGTTGTAGCCCTTGCGTGCGCCGTCATGGTCGATCGAATTGAAGAAAATCTCGCCGGCGCCCAATTCGACCACCCGCTGCGCCCATGCAACGGGTTCGCAGCCGGTGTCGTCGCGCCCACGGTTGACGTATACCGTGTGGCGCCCGCTCTCGTCGGCTTTGACATCCATCGAGGCCACAATACACTGCCGGCCGTAACGCGCCGACAACTCGGCCACCAAGCCCGGCTGGGTGTGAAACGCAGTGTTCAGCACCAGCTTGTCGGCACCGCTGCGCAGCAGCTCGGCGGCATAATCGGCAGAAGTGACCCAGCCGCCGACCGTCAACGGAACAAAGCATTCGCCGGAAATGCGCCTAACGACATCGGCAAAGCCGGCCGCCGATGCGGCGTCGGGCGACACGTTCAGCATCACCAGCTCGTCCACCGCCCATTTGTTGAAGCATTCGACCGCGTGCACCGCGTCGTAGTGGATCACATTGGTATGCTTGAAGCGTACGCTCTGCACCACTTGCCCATCGCGCAGGATCAACACTGCGACCAGGCGCTTTTTCAGCATGCACAGACCTCGGCCACCGTACGTGCAGACGGGATGGAGCCAACCTCCCGCTCAATGAAGTTGCGCAGTATCTGCAGGCCGATGCGCTGGCTTTTTTCCGGATGAAACTGGATGCCGATCAGATTGTCGCGCGCAATCATCGCCACAAACGGCTCACCGTAGTCGCACCATGCCAGCACGTCGACGGCATCGTTGGCCTCGACCCGGTAGCTATGGACGAAATACACGTCCGGATTGCCCTGCAACTGCTGCAGCACCGGATGTTCACGGGCAAAGCGCAGATCGTTCCAGCCGATATGCGGCACTTTTTGCCCCAGCCGATCCGGAAAACGACGCACATGGGCGTCGAACCAGCCCAGCCCGGCATGCAGCCCGCCTTCTTCCGAATCCTGGCACATCAACTGCATACCCAGGCAGATGCCCATGATCGGCTTGCCGGCAGCGGCGAGCCGGCTCAAGGCCGCCGCCATGCCGCTGGCGTGCAGTTGCGCCGCTGCATCGGCAAATGCGCCGACACCGGGGAGAATCAGCTTGTCGTAATCGGCCAGCCGCGCCGGATCGGCCACGATATCGGCACAAGCACCGACCGCCGCAACCGCATTCGAAACCGAACGCAAGTTGCCGATGCCGTAATCGGCAATCGCCACACGTGTCGTCATGAGCCACCTCCATTGCTGCGCAGATGTTCCGCCGCCAACAGGGTTCCGGCCGGCAGCGCTTGGGCGAATGTATTCGCCAGCATGCTCTCGTATTGATCGGGTGTAATGCCAAAGCCCGGCCGGCGGAATTCGACCGCCACATCGCCAAGCCGCTGGCCCGCCTCGACCGGCTGCGCCAGATACACACTACGGCGGATGCGTCGGCGCTTGGCCAGTTCTTCGGCGTGCAGGATGCGGCGATTGCCGCCGAACGCGGTTTCGACATCGCGGATGATCTGGATGAACTGGCGCATTTCGTGCGGTTCGAGCGAAAACACATGTTCGACGCTACGGGTGGCGCGATCCTCGGTAATTGTTTTTTCCAGCAGATTCGCACCCATTGCCAGCGCAGCGACGTCCATCTCCCAGCCGGGCGTATGGTCGGAAAACGCCGCCGGGTACGGGAACATCTGTTTCAGGGTGCGGATGATATTGAGGTTGATGCTCTCCAACCGCGCCGGGTAGCCGCTCGGGCACTGGTGAATGATGATGTTCTCGTTGCCCTCGCTGCGCACCACGTCCACCGCTTGCTCCACCTCGCCCAGAGAGGAATTGCCGGTGTCGAGCTGAATGCACATGCCGGTGCGCGCCGCCTTGCGGATCAGCGGGAAATGGTTGACATCGGCCGACGCGATCTTGATCGAATCGCAGTTGAGGCTCTCCAGCAAGGCGATTTCGTCGTCGAAGCCGACGGTGGCAAAAAACGCCAATCCCAGCTCATCGCAATAGCCTTTCAGCTCGCGCCATTCGTTGTGGCTGAGCGCGCGGCGGCACAAGATGTCGTACAACGGCTCCTCGACCGTTTCCAGCCGGCCGGTTGACCTGTCGGCCAGCACTTCGTAGCTGAACAGCAACTTCCTGTCCGCCACCAGCCTGTCCGGGTCGAGAATCTGGAATTTCACCGCATCGGCGCCGGCCTCGCGCGCCAGCTTTGCCAATCGCTTGGCCGACGGCAAACCGTCGTGCGTCGGGCCGGCTTCATAGGTAATAAAGCAGGGTTCGCCGTCACCGACCTTGCGCTTTCCGAAATGGACAGTCATGGGATCAACTTTCGTGTAGTGCCTCTGTCAGCTTATCGACCACATGGCAGAAATCTTGATCCGCCAGAGCAGCAAACAAGGGCAGCGACATAGCACGCCGGTAGTAGGCTTCGGCCACCGGAAAATCGCCTGGCCCGAAACCGAGCTCGCGATAATACGGCTGCAGGTGCACCGGAATGTAATGGACGTTCACACCGATCCCCGCCTGCCGCAGGGAATCGAATACCGGTTTACGCCGTTCGGGATCGGATAGCTGTATCACGTACAGGTGCCAGGCCGACAAGATGTCCTGCCGTTCGGCCGGCAAGACAAGATCGAGGCCGGCCAAGGCTTGGGCGTAGCGTTCGGCCCAATGGCGGCGACGCTGGATGAAACCGTCGAGACTCGCCATCTGGCTCTCCCCCAGCGCCGCCTGGATGTCGGTCATGCGGTAATTGAAGCCGAGCTCGATCTGCTGGTAATACCACGCGCCATCCGCAGGCCCCTGCATCTCGGCCGGATCGCGGGTGATGCCGTGCGAACGCAGGCGCACCAGTTTGCGGTACAGGTCCTCGCGGTTGGTCAGCAACATGCCGCCTTCACCGCTGGTGACGATTTTCACCGGGTGGAAACTGAACACCGTGACATCGGAATACTGGCAGCAGCCGACCGGCTGCCCGCGATACTCGCCGCCGATGGCATGGGAAGCATCTTCGATCACGGCAATGCCGTAGTGCTGCGCCAGCCGGTGAATCTCGGCCATGTCACAGGAGTGGCCGGCGAAATGCACCGGCACCAGCACATCCGGCAGCCGCCCCTGCTTGTCGGCGGCAGCCAGCTTTTCCGCCAATGCCGCCGGGTCCAGGTTGTAACAGCGCGGGTCGATATCGACGAAATCGACCTCGGCACCGCAATAGCGGCCGCAATTGGCCGATGCGACGAAGGTGTTAGGCGATGTCCACAGCCGGCCGCCGGGCTTGAGCCCCAGCGCCTGGCAGGCCAGATGCAGCGCTGCCGTCGCGTTCGACACGGCGACGGCAAAACGCGCACCGCAGCGGGCAGCGACGCTGGCTTCGAAGCGTTCGATGGCCGGGCCTTGGGTCAGCCAGTCCGAACGCAACACGGCCACCACGGCAGCAATGTCATCCTCGCTGATCGATTGGCGGCCGTAAGGAATCATGCCGGTTGCACCAGTTGCCGAATCTCATCCACCGAGAGGAACCAGGGATTGTTGTCCGAGCTGTATTTGAAGCCTTCGACCACCGGCACACCGGTTTCGCCAAGCGCGTTGGTGGTGTGATCCTGTTCGACGGCAACGAAACTGATCGACGGCCGGATGACGTAATGATCGGCGAACTCCAGCGTCAGCCGGCTGTCGTCACGCGGCACCATGAGTTCGTGCAGTTTTTCTCCAGGACGGATGCCAATGATCCGGTGAGGCAGATCGGGCGCCATGGCGTGTGCTAGATCGACCATCCGTGCCGACGGGATTTTCGGCACGAACAGCTCGCCACCCTGCATGCGGCTGAAGTTTTTCAAGACAAATTCGACGCCCTGCTCCAGCGTGATCCAGAAGCGGGTCATCCGGTCGTCGGTCAGCGGCAGCTCGGTCGCGCCTTCGGCAATCAAGCGGCTGAACAGCGGCACGACCGAGCCACGCGAGCCGACCACATTGCCGTAGCGCACGACCGCAAACCGGGTGCGCTTGCCGCCGGCAATATTGTTGGCCGCGACAAACAGCTTGTCGGACAGCAGCTTGGTGGCGCCGTAGAGGTTGGCCGGGCTGGCGGCCTTGTCGGTCGACAGGGCAATCACCTTCTCAACGCCGTTTTCGATGGCGGCGTTGATCACGTGTTCGGCACCCGAGACGTTGGTGCGAATGCATTCGGTCGGATTGTATTCCGCCGCTGGCACTTGCTTCAGCGCTGCGGCATGCACCACGAAGTCGATGCCGCGCATCGCCTGCTTGAGTCGTTCCGGGTCGCGCACGTCGCCGAGGAAATAGCGCATGCAAGGCTGGTTGAACTCGGCCTGCATTTCATACTGCTTCAGCTCGTCGCGCGAAAACACCACCAGCCGGCGCGGGTTGTAACGCGACAGTACGGTGCGGATGAATTTGCGGCCGAACGAGCCGGTGCCGCCGGTGATCAGGATGGATTTGTCGTTGAACATGGGCGCTCCAGTCAGTGGCTGGCCACGGCGGCCGGCTGGCCGGTGTGCTCGGGAAACAGGGTGTCGGTGAAGCCAAACCGGGTCAGGTCGCGGATTCGCTGCGGGTACAACACACCGTCGAGATGATCGCACTCGTGCTGCGCCACCCGTGCATGAAAACCGCTGACGCTGCGGTCGATCGGATTGCCGGACGGGTCGCAGCCCTGATAGCGCACGCTGGCGGCCCGGCCGACCTGGCCGCGCAGGCCGGGCAGCGACAGGCAACCTTCCCAGGCCAGCTCGACGGTGGTATCAAGGACGGTGAGCACCGGGTTGATCAGCACGGTGTACGGCACATGGCCGGCATCGGGGTAACGCGGGTTATTCAGCGGCTCGTGGCTGCCGAAGATCACTACCCGCAGATCGACGCCGATCTGCGGAGCAGCCAGGCCGGCGCCATTCAGGGCGATCATGGTGTCGTGCATGTCCTGGATCAGCGCGTGCAGTTCAGCAGTGTCGAACCGACACACCGGCCGGGCAACCTGCAGCAGGCACGGGTCGCCCATTTTCAATACCGGCTTAATCGGCATTGGTTTCCACGACATACTCAAGGATGGTGCGCACCCGGTGCATGGCCTCGTCGAGCACCACGCCGACGTTGTCGATGTCGATGCCCTTGCGGCTTTCGCCACGTCCGGCGGCGTGGTTGGCCACTACGGCCAGCGAAGCGTAGGAGATACCCTGCTCACGCGCCAGCGCGGCCTCCGGCATGCCGGTCATGCCGACCAGGTCGCAGCCATCACGCTCCATTCGGTTGATTTCGGCGGCGGTTTCCAGCCGCGGGCCCTGGGTTGCGCCGTACACGCCGCCATCGTGCAACTCGATCCTGGCGGCCCTGGCCGCTTTCAGCACCAGCTTGCGGAGTCTTGGGCAATAGGGCTCGGTGAAATCGACGTGAGTGACCGGCTTTTCGCCACCTTCGAAAAAGGTGAATTTGCGGCCGTAGGTGTAGTCGATCAACTGATTGGCCAGCACCAGCGTGCCAGGGCCGAATTCATCGCGGATACCGCCGACCGACGCAACGGCGACGATGCGGGTGATGCTTTGCGATGCCAGCGCCCAGATATTGGCGCGGTAATTGATTTCGTGCGGCGGGATGGTGTGGCCGTAGCCGTGCCGCGCCAGAAACACGACGTTGTGATCATTGATCCGGCCGTAGGTCAGCGCACCGGAGGGCTCGCCATACGGGGTGCGGATGACTTGCCGATGCGTGATTTCCAGATTGGCCAGTTGGGTCATCCCCGTTCCGCCGATGATTGCCAGCATACAAACTCCTCGAAAACCATTGCCTGCCAATGGGCAGGCGCGTGGGTTAATTATGGGAAAGAAAAACAGGCCGCGCCAGTATTGACGCGGCCTGCAGCGATAAATCAGTGTGCTGGCAAAGCGGTCACCCAAGTCTGTCAGAGGCTAGTTCATGCCCTGACAGAAGGTTTTCAGATAGTCGGTAAATTCCCGCCCCACCTCCGGGTGCTTCATGCCATACGCCAGCGTGGCTTTCAGATAGCCCAGCTTGGAGCCGCAATCGTAGCGGATGCCGTCGAACTCCTGCGCAAACACCGCCTCGTATTTGAGCAATGCAGCAATGCCGTCGGTGAGCTGGATTTCGCCGCCGGCACCCGGCTGCACATTGAGCAGCAGGTCGAAAATGCGCGGAGTGAGGATGTAGCGGCCCACCACGGCGAGCGTCGACGGCGCAGCCTCGGGCTTCGGCTTTTCGACGATCGTTTCTACCCGGTGAAAGCGCTCGGCCTCTGCGCCGGCCTTGACAATGCCGTAGGAGCCGGTTTCCTCGCGTGCCACGTTCTGCACGCCCAGAATCGAGCAGTGGGTGCGATCGAACTGATCAACCATCTGCAGCATGACTGAAGTGCGGGCATCGACCAGGTCATCGGCCAGAATCACCGCAAACGGCTCGTTACCGACGACCGGCTGCGCGCACAGCACCGCATGCCCCAGGCCCAGAGCTTCGGTCTGGCGGATGTAGATGCAGGTGACGTTTTTCGGGATGATTTTCTGCACCAGTTCCAGCATCTGGTGCTTGTTGCGCGCTTCCAGCTCGGTTTCCAGCTCGTAGGCCTTGTCGAAATGATCCTCGATCGAGCGCTTGTTGCGGCCGGTAATAAAGATCAGATCGGTGATGCCAGCCTCGATCGCCTCTTCGACCGCATACTGGATCAGGGGCTTGTCAACCACCGGCATCATCTCCTTCGGGCTGGCCTTGGTGGCAGGCAGGAAGCGGGTGCCCATGCCGGCAACCGGGAATACGGCTTTACGAACTTTTTGCATACAGGGTCCTGATCAACACAGACGCCGGCCGGCGTCCGGGGTTATACATCAATCCTGCAACAGGCCCAGCAGTTGCGCCTCATCGAGAATCGCAATGCCCAGCTCCTGCGCCTTGGCCAATTTGCTGCCAGCATCAGCGCCAGCTACCACATAGTGGGTCTTTTTCGACACGCTACCGGCCACCTTGCCGCCAGCTGCCTCGATTCTCGCCTTGGCATCATCGCGGCTGAGGGTGGGCAGCGTACCGGTCAGCACGAATGTCTTGCCGGCCAGTCTGGCATCGGCAGATGACACGACGTCGATCGGCGGCCACTGCACCCCGGCAGCGCGCAGCTGGCCAATGACTTCGAGATTGTGCGGCTCGGCAAAAAAATCGCGCAAGCTCTGCGCCACCACCGGGCCAACGTCCGGCACCGCCAGCAGTTGCTCGACTGTGGCATGAAGCAGCGGCTCGATGTCGCCGAACTGGCGGGCCAGGTCTTTCGCCGTTGTCTCACCGACGTTGCGAATTCCCAGCGCGTAAATGAAGCGCGGCAAGCTGGTGGTCTTGCTGGCCTCGATGGCAGCCAGCAGGTTGCCGGCCGATTTGTCTGCCATCCGGTCGAGCCCGGCCAGGCCGGCCCGATCCAGCCGGTAGAGGTCAGCCGGCGTGTGCACCAGGCCGGCATCGACAAGCTGCTCGATCAGCTTGTCACCCAGACCGTCGATGTTCATCGCCTTGCGGCTGGCAAAATGCCACAGCGCCTGCTTGCGCTGCGCCGATCAGACTAGCCCGCCGCTACAGCGGCTGATCGCCTCGCCCTCCTCCTTCACCACGTGCGAACCGCACACCGGGCAGCTATCGGGCATGTCGAACGGGGTGAATGCCGGCTCCTGCACTGCCTCAAACAAATCCTGGCCTGGCACGGCACGGCACGGCCGGCGCTCGGGCAGGATGCGCACCACTTCCGGGATCACGTCCCCGGCGCGGCGCACGACCACGCTGTCGCCCACCCGCACATCCTTGCGCCGGATTTCGTCTTCGTTGTGCAGGGTGGCATTGGTCACGGTCACGCCGCCAACGAACACGGGCGCCAGCCGGGCCACCGGGGTCAGGGCGCCAGTGCGGCCCACCTGAATGTCGATCGCCTCGACGGTGGTCACCGCCTCTTCGGCCGGGTATTTGTGCGCAATGGCGAACCGTGGCGCTCGCGAGACGAAGCCCAGCTCCTGCTGCGCTGCCAGCGAATTGACCTTGTAGACCACGCCGTCGATGTCGAACGGCAGCGTCGGGCGCTGGCGGCCAATCGCGGCGTAATAGTCGAGCAGCCCCTGCACGCCCCGGACCACTGCACGCAGCCCACACAACGGCAGATGCAGCTCGCCCAGCCAGTCCATCAGCCCGGCCTGGCTGCGCAGCGCCGGCCCACCCTCGATCACGCCGACGTTGTAGGCAAAAAAGGTCAGCCGCCGGCTGGCGGTAATGCGCGAATCAAGCTGGCGCAGACTGCCTGCGGCGGCGTTGCGCGGGTTGGCAAACCGCTTGTCGCCCTTGCTGTCCTGCTCCAGATTCAGGCGCTCGAAATCAGCGCGCTGCATCAGCACCTCGCCGCGCACCTCGACCAGCGCCGGCAGGTTGGCCCCGGCCAGTCTGAGCGGAATATTGCGGATGGTGCGGATATTCGCGCTGACATCTTCGCCGGTGTAGCCATCGCCACGGGTAGCGGCCTGGGTCAGCACGCCGTTGACGTAAGTCAGACTGATGGCCAGGCCGTCGAATTTCGGCCCGACTTCGTATTCGACCTCGCCGGCGACGACATCGCGCACCTTGCGATCGAACGCCTCGACCTCTTCGGCGCTAAATGCATTGTTGAGCGACAACATTGGGGTGCGGTGGCTGACCGGCTGGAACGCCGGCAACGGGGCGCCGCCGACCCGCTGGGTGGGCGAATCGGCAGTCAGCAGATCGGGGTATTGCGCCTCGAGCTGCTGCAGTTCGCCAAACAGCCGATCGTATTCGGCATCGGGAATCTGCGGATCGTCGAGGACGTAATAGCGGTGATTGTGGAACGCAAGCTGCTCGCGCAGCAAGGCGGCACGTGCCGCCGGCTGGAGATCGACCATGGGAGCGCCCCGTCAGGCAAACAGGCGCAGGGCCAGCAGGCTGCCCGGCTCGATGCCACGAGCCTGCATGCGGCCGTAGATGTCGGCCAGTTGTCGTTTGATGGCGCTGACGCTCTGCTCGTTCAAAGGCCGGCGATTGTCGTCGACCAGCTCGCCGTCGACCGAGTCGGCCAGATGGCGGGCCAGGCCGATCACCCGATCGAACACAGCCACGCCTCCAACCACCCGTGGCACGTCGAACAGCAGCGTGACGGCATTGACGCGCATCTGGCGAATGGTGGCAGACGAGAAGGATTCCTGGCCCAGATTGCACAGCGAGAACAGGTTCTGCCCCTGCTCGTTGCGGTAATGAAACATGCCGTCTTCGGCCAGCTCCATGCCGGCGGCCTCACACAATGAGCGGATCTTGGTCGCGGGAAACGGCGTTCCCTCACGGCTGACGATATTCAGCCCGATCAGGACATCGACTTCGGCGCAGAAGGCATCCAGATCACCTGCGGCCTGCAAGGCCGGCTGGCGTTGCGGCAAGTCGAGCTGGGCACCGATATCGTCAGCCAGTGCGCGTACGATGCGGATGAATTCGAGCATCTGGCTTTCGCTGACCGGGCCCTTGCGGTCAGCCAGCTGCAGGCCGGCACGGATTTGTGCGTAATTGCCGGCGGCGCCGGGGGCAATCGGCTGCCAGCTCTCGCCGTCAATCAGCCCCATCCAGCGCACCGGCTTGCCCAGTTGCGCGGCGTCTTCGATTGCTACCAGCACCTGGTGTACCGCGACCGGCTCGTTCGGCAGGATGTCGGCGACGAAATCCACTACCGCATCCAGCACCGGGTCGACTCGTGACAGGGTGGCCATCGGCGCACCCGCCGCCTGTGTGCTGTCGCGGGGGACGGTGGCCGAGACGGGCATCCCGAGGCTGGGCTCCAGCCGGGGTTGATCGCTGCTGGCGCGGGCGGCGGTCTTGGGGCGCGGATCGAGCAGCACGTCCTGCGCCGATTTGTCGAATGCCTGCTCTGCCTTGCGGCGGAAGCTGCGCTCCTGCCACCAGTTGAGGCCCAGCACGGCACCCACGATGACAATGCCGGCAATGATCATTCCGATTTGAAAGTCACTCATACACGGGATCGAGATTAAAAAAGGGGCGGCCGAATCATGGCCGCAACTTTCCTATTGTCCTGTATGACTACGGCAAGAACAACCATTTTCGTTCATAAACACATGCTTCTCGACATCAGGCCGGCGCGGTTTCTCGCAACGACAGGGCCGCGTCGATATCGACCGCCACCACCCGCGACACGCCCTTTTCCTGCATGGTGATGCCGATCAGCTGGTCAGCCATTTCCATCGTCAGCTTGTTGTGGCTGATGTACAGAAACTGGGTGTTGGCCGACATGCGCTTGACCATTTCGCAGAAACGGCCGGTGTTGGCGTCGTCCAGCGGCGCATCGACCTCGTCCAGCAGGCAGAATGGCGCCGGGTTGAGCTGGAACAGTGAGAACACCAGGCTCAGTGCCGTCAGCGCCTTTTCGCCGCCAGACAGCAAGTGGATAGTGCTGTTTTTTTTGCCGGGCGGCTGGGCGATCACCTGAATGCCGGCGTCGAGAATCGTTTCGCCCGTCATCACCAGCCGCGCCTGGCCGCCGCCAAACAGCAGCGGGAACAATTCGCTCATCGAGGTATTGACCTGGTCGAACGTCGATTGCAGCAGGTCGCTCGATTCCTTGTCGATCTTGCGGATGGCGTTGTCGAGCATGGCCATGGCCTGATTGAGGTCTTCGGCCTGGGCATCGAGAAACTGCTTGCGCTCACGCGCCTCGGCCAGCTCCTGCATCGCCGCGAGGTTGACCGCCCCCAGCGCGTTGATCTGCTGGGTCAGGCTGCCGATCTGACCGACCAGCGACGAGACTTTGGTGGCGTGCTGCAACAGCGGCTGCAGCTGGCCAGGGTCGGCCCCGGCGTCGGCCAGCTCCTGGCTGAAGCGTTCGGCCGCCAGCCGGACCTCCTGCGCCTTCAGGCGCAAGTCGCCGATCTGGTTGCGCAGCGGCTCCAGACTTTGTTCGATGCGCAGCTTGCGCGCTTCGCAGTCACGCAGGGTGTGGGCCAGATGGCCAACGGCATCGCGGGCGGCCAGCAGCGTGCCTTCCCGCTCGGCCCGCTGCTGCAGCGCAGACTGGATGGCGGCTTCGACCGTTGCGGCGTCGAAGCCTTCCAGCTCGAACTGCAATTCTTCCAGCTGCTGCTGCAATGCCTGCTGGCGCTGCTGCTGGGTGTCGCCCAGTTGCGCCAGCTCCTGCAGCTTGCTGTGTGCGGTGCGCAACTGGTATTCGGCGTCGCGCGCTTCGCGCTCGGCGTCGCGCACGGCCTGGCGCGCCTGCGCCAGCCCGGCTTCGCAGGCATTGCGCCGGCTGCGGGCACTTTCCAGCGCCTCGCTCAGGTGGTCGATCTGCTCGTCAAGCTCGCCGGTGGCGAATTCCGCTTCGCCGCGCGCTTCCAGCTCCTGCTGCAATTGCTGCGCCAGCTCGGCCAGCTCGTGCTCGATTTGCTGCCGGCGGCGCACCTGTTGCTCGCTGGCCTGCTGCAGCTTCATTGTTTCCAGCTGCTGCTGGTGCACACGCCGTTGCTGGGCATCCAGCTGCTGGCGCTGGGCAGTTTGCGCTGCATGCGCCTGCTGGACGGCCTGCTCGGCCTGGTGTTGCTGCGCTCGCGCTGCCTGTTGCGCCTGTTGTGCCGCGTCGATGTCCTGTTGCAGTTGTTCCAGCTCGCGCTGGCGCGCCACCACGCCGTGCAGTTCGTTGTCCGGGGCGAACAGCTGCAGCGTGGCCGCGCTGGCGAGGTGGCCTTCGCGCGACACCAGCCGTGCGCCCGGCGGCAGTGAGTCGCGCCAGGTCAGCAGCGCCGCTGCGTCGTCGCAAACGTACACCTGCTGCAGCAAGTGCTGCAGGGCGGCCAGCACGGTGGCATCATCGCTGCAGACCTTGTCCAGCAAGGCTTGCAGCCCGACTGCAGGCCGCTCTGGTATTGGCTTGCAGGACAATGGCCGATAGAAGCCGAGTTTGGCCGGCACCGCGCCGGCCAGCAATGGTGCCAGGTCTGCCGGCTGCGGCAGCGCCTGCAGCATTTCGCGCAACACCGCTTCGAATGCCGTCTCCCAGCCCGGCTCGATCTGCAGCGCCTGCCACAGCGGCGGGGCATCCTGCAGGCCGTGCTGCTGCAGCCAGCGCTGCAGTGACTGGTCGTGGCGCGCCCGCTGCTGCAGCGTGTGCAGTGCGGCGTGCTGAGCTTCGTGGCGCACCAGTTGCTGCTGCGCCTGTTGTGCCGCCTGGCTGGCCTGCCGGCGCTGGGCCTCCAGCGCAGGCACTTGCTGCTGCAGCTGTTGCCAGCGTTGCTGCAGTTCCTCCAGCTGCCACTGCAGCTCTTCCAGTTGCGCCTGCTGCCCGGCCAGTGCGTCGTGGTCAACTTCGGCCAGCGAGCGCAGCTCCTGCTGCAGCCGTTCGCGACGCTGCTCCAGTTGCAGCTGGCTTTTCTGGGCAAACTGCCGGCTGGCCAGCGCCCGTTCGCGTGCCTGCTGGGCGGTGGCCAGCTTGTGCTGCAATTCCTGGAACGATTGCTGCAGCGAGCGGTAATCGCTCTCCTGCGCCGGCAACGCCTGATTGGCCAGCTCCAGCACCTCACGGCCGAGTTCGCTGCGCTCGGCGGCGATTTCCGCCTGCTCCTGCCAGTGCACCTGCATGTCGTCGGTGCCAGCCAGTTGTTGCTGCAAGGTGTGTAGCTGGTTGCGCGCCTGTGCCAGCTGGTTGGCAATCCGCTGGCGGCTGTCTTTCAAGTGCAGCAGTTGCTGCTCCAGCCGCGCCACTTCGGCATTTGCCTCGTACAGCTCGCCCTGTGCCCGGTGCAGTTCGTCAGAGGCTGTGAAATGCTGGTCGCGCTGCGTTTCGAGCAGGGTTTCGGTCTCGCGCAGCTCGGCAGTAGCGGCTTCCAGCTCATTGACGGCCTTTGCCACCTCTCGCTCCAGCTTGTCGTGCTCACGTTCGGCCTCCTGCTTGCGCAGCAGCGCCAGCAGGTTCTGGGTGTTTTCCAGATTCAGCCGCAGCTGCTGGTATTTTTCTGCCAGCTCGGCCTGGCCGGCGAGCTTCTCCAGTTGTCCGGCCAGCTCCAGCCGGATATCGTCCACGCGCAGCAGATTGTCGCGGGTGTCGTTGAGCCGGCTTTCGGTCTCCTTGCGCCGCTCCTTGTATTTCGACACCCCGGCGGCTTCTTCGAGAAACACCCGCAGCTCTTCCGGCCGCGCCTCGATGATGCGCGAAATCATCCCCTGTTCGATCACCGCGTAACCACGGGTGCCGACCCCGGTGCCGAGAAACAGGTCGGCAATATCGCGCCGGCGGCATTGCAGGTTGTTGATGTAATAGGATGATTCGCCCTGGCGCGTCAGTACGCGCTTGATCGAGATTTCGGCGTATTGCGACCACTGGCCAGCGGCGCGGCCAAGGCTGTTGTCGAACACCAGCTCGACCGAGGCGCGGCCGACTGGCTTGCGGTGGTCCGAACCGTTGAAAATCACATCCTGCATCGACTCACCACGCAGCTGCCTGGCCGACGATTCCCCCAGCACCCAGCGCACCGCGTCAATTACATTCGACTTGCCGCAGCCATTCGGCCCGACCACCGCCACCAGCTGGCCCGGCACCGGAATGTGGGTGGGATCGACAAAGGATTTGAAACCGGCAAGTTTGGCTTGGGTCAGGCGCACAGTGGCTGTATCGGTCGTTAGTTGAAAAGGCGCAAATCTTGAACCGCAGAGAACGCAGAGAGCTCAGAGATGACACAGAGGAACACCAAGGCTTTGACAGAGGTTTTCTCTGCGAAAACTCTGCGTGCTCTGCGGCCTCTGTGGTTTAAGGTTTCAGGCAAGGATTTTAAGTTAAAATGCTGGTTTTAGCCGCTTTTTCGCCATCATGACCGCACAGCCAAGCAAAGCCCTGGAAACCTTCCCCAACCCGAACCCGCAGCGCGATTTCCACATCCACATGGAAATCCCCGAGTTCACCTGCCTGTGCCCGAAAACCGGCCAGCCGGATTTCGCCGTCATCTACCTCGATTACATTCCCGATCAGCTCTGCGTCGAACTGAAAAGCCTCAAGCTGTACATGTGGTCGTACCGCGACGAAGGCGCGTTTCACGAGGCCGTCACCAACCGGATTCTCGACGACCTGGCCGCTGCCACCCAGCCGAAATTCATGCGCGTCACCGCCAAGTTTTACGTGCGTGGCGGCATCTTCACCAACGTAGTGGCCGAATACCGCCAACCGGGCTGGCAGCCGCAGCCGTTTGTCGAACTGAGCCACTTCGCCCGGGAATCCAACATCCGTGGCTGACATCGACCTGGGCAGCGTGGCCGTGCAATTGACCCGGCCGCTGCACATCAGCCCCTGGAGCGAGGCCGACCGCGCCCGGCAAGCGGTGCGCGATTACGCCAACCTCACCCTGCTCAACGGCCTGGCCGCACTTGACTGGCCCGGCGACCCCCTCACCAGTCAGGACGACGCCCCGCACCTGCAGCGGCTGGAATCCAAGCTCGACTTCGGCCTGCAACTGCTGGCGCAACTGCTGGACAACCAGACCACCCTGCCGCCGCACCACACCGTCTGGCTCTCCGCCCAGGCCCTGGCCTGGCGCGACCCGACACCCCCACCAGCCGACGACCTGCTGCTGGCATTGTTCCTCGACCCCCGCATCCCGCAAGCCCTGCACCTGCATGGCCAGCTCGAACGGCAAGCCAGCGATTGCTGGATAGCCCGTTTCCGCGACATCCCCGACGCCGTCCAGGACAGCCTCGACCGAGCCGTATTCCGCTGGCATCGCCGGCAGCTCCAGACAGGCGGGCTGCGCGGCTGACCCTGCGGATCGGGCGCCGATCTGGATCGCAACAGGCTGGCCAGTGCCCTGCGGCCCGCGCCCAGACTGGCTCACAGCAGGCCTGCAAGGCAATCCAGGAGCGGCTTGCAGCGATGGCACCCTCCTCTTCTGGGCAGGGTAAAGAGGAGGATTGGGCAGCATTTCCCTGACGGTCAGCGTGCCATGTCGGCGATCCTGACCTGCCATTCGGCCGGGCCGGTCTGGTGTACCGATGTGCCCTGGGAATCGACGGCGACGGTGACGGGCATGTCGACAACGTCGAATTCGTAAATCGCTTCCATCCCCAGGTCTTCAAAGGCCACCACACGCGCAGCCTTGATGGCTTTTGATACCAGGTAAGCGGCGCCGCCAACGGCCATCAGGTAAACGGCCTGGTTATCCTTGATTGCCTCGATCGCGGTGGGGCCGCGCTCGGCCTTGCCGACCATGCCCAGCAGGCCGGTCTGTTCGAGCATTTGCCGGGTGAACTTGTCCATCCGGGTGGCGGTGGTCGGGCCGGCGGGGCCGACGATCTCGTCGCGTACCGGATCGACCGGGCCGACGTAGTAAATGAAACGGTTGGCAAAGTCGACAGGCAGCGATTCGCCACGATTGAGCATGTCGACCATGCGTTTGTGCGCGGCATCGCGGCCGGTCAGCAGCTTGCCGTTGAGCAGCAGGATTTCGCCGGGCTGCCAGGTTTGCACATCGTCACGGGTAACGCTGTTCAGATCCACGCGCCGGGCCTGCGCCGAGGGCGACCAGGTAACGTCCGGCCAGTCGGACAGGCGCGGCGGCTCAAGCTGCGCCGGGCCGGAGCCATCCAGCTCGAAGTGTACGTGGCGGGTGGCGGCACAGTTGGGAATCATGGCAACCGGCAACGAGGCGGCGTGAGTCGGATAATCGAGAATCTTGACGTCCAGCACGGTGGACAGGCCGCCCAGCCCTTGCGCGCCGATGCCCAGCGCGTTGACCTTTTCGTACAGCTCGATGCGCAGCTCTTCGATGCGGTTGCTCGGGCCGCGGGCGATCAGTTCGTGAATGTCGATGTGTTCCATCAACGACTCCTTGGCCAGCAACATGGCCTTTTCGGCAGTGCCGCCAATACCGATGCCGAGCATGCCCGGCGGGCACCAGCCGGCGCCCATCGCCGGTACGGTTTTCAGCACCCAGTCGACGATCGAGTCGGACGGGTTGAGCATCACGAATTTAGTCTTGTTTTCCGAACCGCCACCCTTGGCTGCAATGCGGACATCAACCTTGTCGCCCGGCACCAGTTCGAAATGCACCACGGCCGGCGCATTGTCGCGGGTATTCTTGCGCGCGCCGGCCGGGTCGGCCAGCACCGACGCCCGCAATTTGTTGTCGGGGTGATTGTATGCCTGGCGGACGCCCTGGTTGACCATTTCCTGAATCGACAGGGTGGCATCCGCCCATTTGACATCCATGCCCACGCGAACAAACGCGCAAACGATGCCGGTATCCTGGCAGATCGGCCGATGGCCTTCGGCGCACATGCGCGAGTTGGTCAGGATCTGCGCAATCGCATCTTTTGCCGCAGGCGACTGCTCTCGCTCGTAGGCGATGCCCAGTGCCTTGATGAAATCGGCCGGGTGGTAATAAGAGATGTATTGCAGGCTGTCGGCAATGCTGTCGATGAAATCTTGCTGGCGGATGGTAGTCATCAGATCCCCTGTCTTTGGCAATGTTGGCGCGGAAAAAACCGGCATTTTAGCGCCGAATGGCGGCGGGTGTCGCCCACACAACCGCTGTGCGGCAACAGAATCCCGGCCCGGCAGGCAATCAATCGGTGAAACCTGTGGCAACGAAACGGCATGACAGGATAAAATTCAAGGTTTTCAGCGCCCTTGGCCGATTGATATCCCCACGCCCATGCAGGTATTCCGCACTCCTTTCCGCCCGAACCCGACCGGGTGCGCCCTGACCCTCGGTAACTTCGACGGCGTGCATCGCGGACACCAGGCGATGCTGCAGAAGCTGGTGGCGAAGGCGCGTGCGCTGAACCTGCCGGCGGCAGTGATGACTTTTGAACCGCATCCACGCGAAGTGTTTTCGCCCGATGCCGCTCCGGCGCGGCTGACCAGCCTGCGCGAGAAGCTGGAGCGGCTGGCCGGGCACGGGGTGGACCAGGTCTACATCTGTCACTTCAACCGTGCATTTGCGGCGCTGAGCGCCGGGCATTTTGTCGATGACATGCTAGTTCGCCAGCTCGGCGCCCGTTATGTGCTGATCGGCGACGATTTCCAGTTCGGCGCCAAACGTGCCGGCAATCTGGCAACGCTGCAGGCGGCTGCGACACAGCACGGCTTTGAAGTCGAGGCAATGCACAGCGTCTGCGTCGACGATCTGCGCGCCTCCAGTACCGCCGTGCGCGAGGCGCTGGCCGGTGGCGATCTGCAACTGGCCGGGCGGTTGCTGGGGCGGCCGTATTCGATCAGTGGCCGGGTGCTGCATGGCGACAAGATCGGCCGCACCATAGGTTTTCCGACTGCCAACATCCAGGTGAAACACAACAAGCCGCCGCTGCTCGGCGTGTGTGTGGTCGAGGTGCATGGACTGGCCTGCGGCCCGCGTCCTGGCGTGGCCAGCATTGGCGTGCGCCCGACCATCAACAGCAAGGGCAGGCTGTCGCTGGAAGTGAACATTTTCGATTTTCAGCAGGAGATTTACGGCGAACATCTGCGCATTGATTTCCTGCACAAGCTGCGTGACGAAGAAAAGTATCCCGATCTGGAAACCCTGACCGAGGCCATCGCCCGCGATGTTGCCAACGCCCATGAATTTTTTGCGACCCTTACCGGGCACCTGTCGAAATAGAGACCCCCATGGCTGATTACAAGAACACCCTGAACCTGCCGGATACCGGCTTTCCGATGCGCGGCGATCTGGCCAAGCGCGAACCGGGCATGCTCGCCCAGTGGCAGCAGCGCAAGCTGTATCAGCAGATTCGCGCCAAGGCGGCCGGCCGGCCGAAATTCATCCTGCACGATGGCCCACCCTACGCCAACGGCGACATCCACATCGGCCATGCGGTAAACAAAATCCTCAAGGACATCATCATCAAGTCGAAGACGCTGGCCGGCTTCGATGCGCCTTACGTGCCGGGCTGGGATTGCCACGGTCTGCCGATCGAGCATCAGATCGAAAAGCTGCACGGCAAACACATCGAGCCGAACAAGTTCCGCCAGCTGTGCCGCGAATACGCCGAAGGCCAGATCGAACGGCAGAAGGCGGATTTTGTGCGCCTGGGCGTGCTGGGTGATTGGGACCGTCCATACAAGACAATGGACTTCAACACCGAGGCGAATATCGTTCGCACCCTCGGCGCGATCCATAAAAACGGTTATCTGTTCCGTGGCGCCAAGCCGGTTTACTGGTGTCTGGACTGCGGCTCGTCGCTGGCCGAAGCCGAAGTGGAATACCAGGACAAGAACTCGCCGGCGATCGACGTTGGCTTCAAGGTGCTCGACAACGCCGCGCTGGGCAAGGCGTTTGGCGTGGATGCCGGCGACAGGTCGGCTTACGCGGTGATCTGGACCACCACCCCGTGGACCTTGCCGGCCAACGAAGCGGTGTGTGTGCACCCGGAATTCACCTACGACCTGCTGGATACGCCGAAAGGCCTGCTGATCCTGGTGCATGATCTGGCCGAATTCGCGATCCAGCGTTATGGCTTTGACGGCGCAACGCTGCTGGGCCAGGCCCAGGGCGCGGCACTGGAAAAACTGGCGCTGCAGCACCCGTTCTACGACAAGCAAGTACCGCTGATCTGCGGCCTGCACGTAACCGTCGAAAGCGGCACCGGCCTGGTGCACACCGCGCCGGCACACGGTCTGGAAGATTATCAGGTCGGCCTGCATTACCAGTTGCCGGTGAACAACCCGGTTGGCCCGGATGGCAAGTTCCTGCCGAATACGCCGCAGTTTGCCGGCGAGCTGGTGTGGGATGCCAACAAGTCGGTGCTGGAAACACTGGAAGCCAACGGCGCGCTGCTGTGCCAGAAACGCCTGCAGCACAGCTACCCGCATTGCTGGCGCCACAAGACGCCGCTGATTTTCCGCGCCACCAGCCAGTGGTTCATCGGTATGGAAAAATCCGGCAATCAGAGCCAGACATTGCGCCAGCAGGCACAGAAAGCTGTCGACGACACCCAGTTTTTCCCGGCCTGGGGCCGCGCGCGGCTGGAAGCGATGATCAACAATCGCCCGGACTGGTGTGTGTCGCGCCAGCGTTTCTGGGGCGTGCCGATGACCTTGTTCGAACACAAGGAAACCGGTGAGCTGCACCCACGCACCGGCGAGCTGATCGAACAGGTTGCGAAACACATCGAACAAGGCGGTATCGAAGCCTGGTTTGCACTGGAAGCCAAAGACCTGCTGGGCGACGAAGCGGATCAATACCGCAAGCTGAACGACACCATGGACGTGTGGTTCGACTCCGGCGCCACCCACTACGCCGTGGTCAAACAACGTGAAGAATTCAAGCGCCTCGATAACGACGACTACCCGGCCGACCTGTATCTGGAAGGCTCGGATCAGCATCGCGGCTGGTTCCAGTCGTCGTT
>CAZBWH010000034.1:0-15503 GCA_964495595.1 uncultured Burkholderiales bacterium
TACTTGTCCAGGGTTTCCAGGCGGATGCGGGTGACTTTGCCGTTGATGGTCGGCAACGCCTCGATCTTGGCGATGGCTGCGTTGACGTTTTTTTCCACCGCCAGATGGGTGAGGATGATCACATCGACGCGTTCTTCACCCTGCTTCGGCTCTTTCTGCATCATCGCATCGATCGAGATGTCGGCATCGGCGAGGATACGGGTCACGTCGGCCAGCACACCCTTTTTGTCCTGCGCATCGAGACGCAGGTAGTAGCAAGTTTCGATTTCGTCGATCGGCAGGATCGGCAGATCGGACATCTGGTTCGGCTGGAACGCCAGATGCGGCACGCGATGATGCGGATCGGCGGTCAGCGTGCGGGTCACATCGACCAGATCGGCCACCACGGCCGATGCAGTCGGCTCGGCGCCGGCGCCGGCGCCGTAATACATGGTCTGGCCAACCGCATCACCCTTGGCCAGCACGGCGTTCATCACGCCGTTGACGTTGGCGATCAGGCGCTGTTCCGGAATCAGGGTCGGATGCACGCGCAGCTCGATGCCACCCGGCTTGCGCTTGGTGATACCCAGCAGTTTGATGCGATAGCCGAATTCCTCGGCGTAGCTGATGTCTTCGGCAGTCAACTTGGAAATGCCTTCCAGATACGCCTTGGAGAACTGCACCGGAATGCCGAACGCAATCGCCGACATGATGGTCAGCTTGTGCGCCGCGTCGTGGCCTTCGATATCGAAGGTCGGATCGGCTTCGGCGTAACCCAGGCGCTGTGCTTCAGCCAGCACGTCTGCGAACGCCGCGCCTTTTTCGCGCATTTCGGTCAGGATGAAGTTGCTGGTGCCGTTGATGATGCCGGCAATCCACTCGATGCGGTTGGCGGTCAACCCTTCACGCAGCGATTTGATGATCGGGATGCCGCCGGCGACGGCAGCTTCGAATGCTACGGTCACGCCTTTCTGCTGCGCAGCGGCGAAGATTTCGTTGCCGTATTCGGCCAGCAGCTTCTTGTTGGCAGTCACCACGTGTTTGCCGGATTCGATCGCTTTCAGCACCAGTTCCTTGGCGATGCCGGTACCGCCGATCAGTTCGACCACGATATCGATGTCCGGGTTGTTGACCACGTTGAATGCGTCGTTGGTCACTTCAACGCCATCGCCGGCGATTTCGCGCGCGCGTTCGGTGTTCAGGTCGGCAACCATTTTCAGCTGGATCGCGCGGCCGGCGCGACGGCTGATTTCTTCCGCGTTGCGTTTGAGAACGGTAGCGGTACCGCCACCTACAGTACCAATGCCCAGCAGGCCTACGTTGATCGGTTTCATGGTGTTGTCAGTTCTACTCAAAAATCTTGCTTGAATGAAAACGCGTTGATTACAAAACCTTCGCGGAAATAAAACTTGTGCGCCTGGGTGCGCTGGGTGCCGGATTCCAGCTCCAGCCCCTTTGCGCCACGGCGCCCGGCCTCTTGCTGCAGCCAGGCAATCATCAGCCGCCCTACCCCCTGCGAACGCTGTGCAGCGTCCACGACCAGGTCGTCGACATAAAAACGGACGCCACTGAAGGTATTGCGAAAGCTGCGATATACCGCAACACCCAGCGCCTTACCGGAATCATCGATGGCAACAATCATCTCGCCGCCATCGGCAAAAATGCCGGCCATGATCGCCGTGTAGTCGGCCGCCAGATGCTGGCGCAACTGGCGGTGCACCGGCTCGGCTGCCGACAGCAACTCCGGCTCGCAGGAGAACGGCGCGGAGCCGTTCACTTGTGCGATACGCAGGCTCATACAGAATGCCGTTTGCGATAATGCTCGAGGAAACGCGCGATACGCCCGATCGCCTCGGTCAGATCGTCGGTGTTCGGCAGGAACACGACGCGGAAATGGTCCGGCATTGGCCAGTTGAAACCGGAACCCTGTACCAGCAATACCTTTTCTTCGAGCAGCAATTCGAGAATGAACTCCTGATCGTCGGCAATCGGATACATTTTCGGGTCGAGCTTGGGGAACAGATACAACGCGCCTTCCGGCTTGACGCAGCTGACCCCGGGAATATCGGTGAGCAACTGCCAGGCCAGATCGCGCTGGCGACACAAACGGCCGGTCGGCAATACCAGATCGTCGATGCTCTGGTAGCCCCCAAGCGCAGTCTGGATCGCGTGTTGCGCCGGCACATTGGCACACAGACGCATCGATGCCAGCATGTTCAGACCTTCGATGTAGTCCTGCGCGTGTTTCTTCTCACCGGAAACAATCATCCAGCCGGCTCGATAACCGCAGGCGCGGTAGTTTTTCGACAGCCCGCCGAAGGTGATACACAACACGTCTTCCGCCAGCGAAGCCAGCGCCGTGTGGGTGCGACCGTCGTAGAGAATCTTGTCGTAGATTTCGTCAGCGTAGACGATCAGCTGGTGCTGGCGCGCCAGTTGCAGGATTTCGAGCAGCACCGAATCCGGATACACCGCACCGGTCGGGTTGTTCGGGTTGATGATGACAATGGCGCGCGTGTTCGGCGTGATCTTGGCCTTGATATCGTCGATATCCGGCATCCAGCCAGCGCCTTCGTCACAGATATAGTGACGCGCATTGCCACCGGAAAGGCTGATCGCCGCCGTCCACAGCGGGTAATCCGGTGCTGGCACCAGCACTTCGTCGCCGTTGTTCAACAAGGCCTGCATCGCCATCACGATCAGCTCGGATACGCCGTTGCCGATGTAGATGTCCTCAATCGTCACACCCGCGATATGTTTCTGCTGGGTGTAATGCATGATGGCCTTGCGCGCCGAGAACAGGCCCTTGGAGTCGCAATAACCGGACGATTCCGGCAGGTTGCGGATCACGTCCTGGATGATTTCGTCCGGCGCGTTGAAACCGAACGGCGCCGGATTGCCGATGTTCAGCTTGATGATGCGATGGCCCTCGTCTTCCATCTGTTTCGACTTCTGCATCACTGGGCCGCGAATGTCGTAACAGACGTTGAGGAGCTTGTTGGATTTCAGAACGGGTTGCATGGTTGGTTCTTCCGCGAAAATAAAATGTCACCGACTGCGCCGCTGGTTGCGGCGCACACATCTCAGGATTGGGTAATGTGTGCGATGCCCTTGCGGGCCATGTCGGTCGCGGAACGACGCCGCCAGCCGCTGAATGCGGCAATCGGCTTGAAGGCGTCGAGATGGTGCAACATGCAATCGGACATTTTCCGTCGAGAAAATGGTGTTAACAAAAAGGCTTATAATCCTACCTGACTAATTTCGGCGCCGCAATGAAGCGCATGGCCGATCCCTTACAATCCAGGCGACACTCCATGAAACTCCACCTAGCCAGCAGCACGGGCCTCCTGTTCACCGGTTACGGGACTGATTACGTCGAGATCAACCAGCAACGCCTCCAGGGCTCACTGATTGTCACCAGCGAACAAACCTTGGCATGGCAACCCAAAGACTTTGAACAATTAACCGAGGCTGATTTCACACGACTGCTAGACCATGCCCCCGAACTGGTGCTGCTCGGGACAGGACAAACCCTGCGCTTTCCCCATCCTTCGCTGTATCGCACCCTGAACGAGAGACAAATCGGGGTGGAGGTGATGGACATTGGCGCCTTGTGCCGAACATTCAACATTCTGGCCAGCGAAGGCAGGCGGGTCGTTGCCGCCATCGTGTCATCCAGTTGAGCATTGCTCCCGTCTCCGGCCGTCGACAACCCAATCCTGGCAAGACCGGATACGCACCGCAGCGCCAATCGGTACCTGATCGAACAGCTTGACCAGATCGGCATTGCGCATGCGTATACAGCCGTGGGAAGCCGGCACGCCCATCGGTTCACCATCCGGTGTGCCGTGGATATAGATGTAGCGCTGCATGGTGTCGACATTGCCAAGCCGGTTCCGCCCCGGTTCACAGCCACACAACCACAGGATTCGGGTCAGGATCCAGTCTCGCTGTGGAAACTGTGCGGCCAGCCCGGCGCTGAAGATCTCCCCCGTCGGTCGCCGTCCAACCAGAACAGCCCCCATCGGCAATCCAGCCCCGATTTTGGCCCGGACACGGTGCCAGCCGCGCGGCGTCTGCAGGCTGCCTTTCTGTTCACCCGCACCCCGCGCAGCGGTGGATACTGGAAAGCACTCGATCAGCCGCCCCTGCTCATCAAGCAACGTCAGCACCTGAGCATCAATATTGATATCTATCTGCATCGCTTGCTACGACCGCTCTGCGGGCAATCGCTTCTGCTTTCGCCGCTCACGGAAAAATCCCTGCAACATCGCCACACAATCGGCTTCGCGGAGACCATCTGTCCAGGCAGCATGATGGTTCAGTCGGGGTTCGGCAAAAACATCCAGAACACTGCCACAGGCGCCCGTCTTCGGATCCCGCGCCCCGAAACGGACATGGCGGATTCGCGCATGCATGATCGCACCGGCACACATGATGCAGGGCTCAAGAGTCACATACAGATCGCATTCCACCAACCGGTAGTTACCCAGCGCCTGCGCGGCAGCGCGCAGTGCCTGGATTTCGGCATGCGCAGTCGGATCGCATGACTGAATCGGTCGGTTGTATCCTTCTCCGACAATCCGGCCTTGCCAGGTCACCACGGCGCCAACCGGCACTTCGCCGGCATCCCATGCCAAGCGGGCCAATTGCAGCGCACGTGACATGTAACGATCATGCAGGGCAGCAATATCTTCATCGGCAGGCATGCCAGCCAGTCCCGCCGATGCTACTTGCAATCCCGAGCGATCTGTTGGCGCAGCCCCGCAGTCGCTTTACCGTGCTGTTCTTCATTCAGCAGGTAACGCTGGCCGCTGGCATCGTAATCGTACAGACGCATGCCGCTTTCCATATCGGTCAGTGAAGCGCGCATCTTGTTGCATTGCTCTGCCTTTTTTGCATTCAGTCTGGTCGCATCTTCCTGCTTTTTCTCTTGCTCCTGCCGCTCGGCACGCCGCTTGCGGAACGCCAGCTCCTGTTCAACCCGTGAACTACCGGTCGCGGTCGAGCCGGCCACCTTTGCACCCTTGCTGACCGTCAGTTGCTCCCGTGTTGCCTTTTCCCCTGCTGGCGGCCGATCACCAAAATGAACCTGGCCATCCTTGTCCACCCAGCGAAAGACCTCTGCCGACATCGCCGATGCGGGAATCAGACAGGCCAACAGTAGCCAATTCAGTTTGATTGTCATGATGTCCTTTCCTGCCATATTACCGAGATGCAAGCATAGCAAACTTCAATCACGCCGTTGCCTTTACTTGGTTTCAGCCATAACGGTATAATTTTCATTTGCCGCAAGGAATCATGATGCGAGTGATCCAGAAAGCGCTCACCTTTGACGACGTTCTGCTTGTTCCTGCCCATTCTGCCGTACTGCCCCGCGATGTCTCGCTGGCAACCCGCCTGACCCGCGACATTACCCTCAATACCCCCTTGGTATCCGCTGCAATGGATACCGTTACCGAGTCCGGATTGGCAATTGCCATGGCCCAGGAAGGCGGGATTGGCATCATTCACAAGAACATGCCCCCCAAGGCCCAGGCAGCCGAGGTGGCCAGGGTCAAACGTTTTGAAAGCGGCGTGGTCAAGGATCCCATCACCATTCCACCGACTATGACGGTCGCCCAAGTACTGGCACTGACCCGGCAACACCGTATCTCCGGCCTGCCGGTGGTGGAACAAGGCAGGGTGGTTGGTATCGTGACCAACCGTGATTTGCGCTTTGAATCCAATCTGGCTCAACCGGTGGCCAGCATCATGACCCCGCGTGAGCGACTGGTAACGATCCGGGAAGGCGCCAGTAGCGATGAAGCCCGCCAGTTAATGCATCAGCATCGCCTGGAGCGGGTACTGGTTGTCAACGATGCGTTCGAACTCAAGGGTTTGGTGACGGTCAAGGACATCATCAAAACAGTCGAACACCCCAACGCCTGCAAGGATCTGCAGGGGCAGTTGCGCGTTGGCGCAGCAGTAGGAGTGGGGGCCGGAACCGAGGAACGGGTAGCCATGCTGGCAGAGGCCGGAGTGGATGTAATCGTTGTCGATACGGCACACGGGCACTCGCAGGGTGTGCTTGAACGCGTCAACTGGGTGAAGAAGCATTTTCCACAAGTACAGGTAATCGGTGGCAATATCGCCACTGCGTCTGCTGCTCTGGCGCTGGTCGATGCCGGCGCCGATGCAGTCAAGGTCGGCATTGGCCCGGGTTCCATCTGCACAACCCGTATCGTCGCCGGAGTCGGCGTCCCCCAGATTACGGCGGTGGATAATGTTGCAACGGCACTGAGAGGTTCGGGCGTACCCATGATTGCGGACGGCGGTATCCGCTTTTCCGGCGATATCGCTAAAGCAATTGCGGCCGGCGCCAATGCAGTCATGCTGGGTGGCCTGTTCGCCGGAACGGAAGAAGCACCAGGTGAGACCGTTCTTTATCAGGGGCGCTCCTACAAGAGCTATCGTGGAATGGGCTCGCTAGGCGCCATGCAACAGGGCTCCAGTGACCGTTACTTCCAGGACAACGAAGCTAATGCGGACAAGTTGGTTCCGGAAGGCGTTGAAGGTCGGGTGCCGTACAAAGGCAGTGTCGTTGCGGTGGTCCATCAGTTGATGGGGGGCCTGCGCTCCAGCATGGGGTATCTTGGCTGCGCCTCGATTGACGATATGCACGCCAAGGCACAGTTTGTGGAAATTACGGCAGCAGGCATCCGTGAGTCGCATGTCCACGACGTGCAGATCACCAAGGAAGCACCTAACTACCACGTCGACTGATTGCCCTGACAGCAAGTCATCTAGTTCGATTTCGGGCCGCCAATAGCGGCCCGGATTTTTTGTCTGTCACCCCAATCCAGCCTGCCTGAGCCGTTCGAACAGACAAACCGCTGCAGCAGTAGCAACATTCAACGACTCGACACCGCCAGGCATTGGAATCTTCACTCGCAGATCAGCCCGGGAGGCCAGCGACGGCCCCACCCCCTGCCCTTCATTACCGAAAACCAGTGCAATCGGGCCGGTCAGGTCTGCCGCATACAGGCTACAGGCGTCCTGCAGCTGCGTCACCATCACCTTGCCGACAAATCCGGCAGCCACCCCTTGCAAATCGGCATGGCTGAACACCGACGTCACGAAATGCCCCCCCATGCCTGCGCGCATGGCCTTTGGTGACCACACGTCGGCACAGTCCGGATCGAGATAGACGGCATCTGCCCCAGCTGCTGCGGCCGTCCGAACAATCGTGCCAACGTTCCCGGGGTCCTGCACCCCTTCCAGCAAAACCAGACAGGCCGGCCTTGTGGGCTGCATTGGGGTTGGCAGCGCCACTTGCATCAGGATTCCTACCTGAGGGTGAATTTCAAAGCACTCGGCAAACAGCCTGTCAGCAATATGCAGCCGAGGAATCTGTGTAGGCAAGCTCTCGCACAACGAGGCAATTTCTGCATTGGCCGCAGCGGCTTGGGCGAGCACCACACGCTCTGGCACCCATCCCTCGGCCAGACATGTCTGGCCAAGGTGAATTCCCTCCACCAGCAGTTGTCGCTTCAGCCGCCTGCAACGGGCAGACTGATAGAGCTTGTGCAACTCTTTCAGCGTGGCATTCTGAGCCGAGGAGACGAGGATGTCCAACATGGTATGGCCTGAAAAAAATCGCGATTGGACAGGGCTCGAGCGTTTCTGTCAAACCCGCTGACAGCTGGCCTGATCAAGATCCAGCCGGAGCCAGTTGAGCCAGACGAGAGTTGGCGAACTGGCAGAGTTGCTTGAATTGCTGATACTGGATATCAGTCATCGGCACCTTTGAGGCCTGATCAGCCAGCAACAAACCAATCGGCGTGCGCTCGACAAACAGCGACATGGCAAACCATTCCCCCTGGCCTACGCAAGCACCCCAGCCATCCGGCAGATGAGGCCGAAGCTGGGCTTCATTCAGGGAGTTCAACCAGATGCCGGAAGGCTTCTCCAGCAGGCGGGATAACAGATTGGCTGGCTTGAGCGCAAATGAAAACTGCCGAATCGGGTCGTCGCTGGCAGCGCCTTGCACGTGCCTCGCCACCAGTCGCCCACCATCCGTTGACAGCAGAGCCAGAACCACTCTTCGCACTTGCGTAACGCTGATCAGCCCCTGAATCACCGCTCCGAGCACCCGATTCGAACTATCCGCAGTCAATATCCGATCGCGCACCTGCTGCAGCGAGGGGCCATCGTCCGCTACAGGTTTTTGCGTTGAAGAGGCCAGCACAAACTGCGCCCTGGCAGGAGTAGGCTGCGGCCAGTCACCCGGCAATAAGGGAAGCCAGCAGGCTGCGGGCGCGCAAATCGCGGAGTGACTCCATTCACGTGCATGGTCGACGGCTGACCGTCTCACTCGTGCCCACACCCAATCTCGATCCTTGCGCAACAGTCCGGCTAGTTCGTCAAGCATCGGTTGCATAGCTGCCGATGACCAGCCGCTGACGCTTAAACGAGCCAATGCAACCGCCAGTCGGACTGTCTCATAGCGGGCGTTAGGCTCATCATCCGGGGCAAGCAGGGATTGCAAGCCATCAGACAAGCCCGCGAGCTGAAGCAAACGCTGGCGAACATCCATCAGGGAGGCGCCCAGCCTGGCCCGCTGCCATTCGACATCGTCCTGCCAGGTGTTGTGGTGCCAATGCCCCCAGTTGCTGGCGACCTCAGGCGCATGTAATGCCAGGTGGCAACTGGCCAGATTATCCAGTAAAGCCGCAACATAGATTTCATCCGGACGCATGTCCAGCCTGGCAACAGCAAAATCATAGGCAAACCGTGCGGCTTGCCTGGCTTGCATGATCTGGTCGATCAGCCGGACGTAGCTGGCTGAATTCGGTGCCAAACGCTGTTCGATCAATGGCAGTTGCCCGAACCGCTGGAAAAAGCTTTCGCATCCCAGCAGTCGGAGTGCCGCCTCAATACTGATCACCTCAGCAGCCAGCCCCCCCCGCTGTCGCCCGCTGACCGCCTTGAGCACCAGGAACGCCAGAAAGGGATCGATCTGGACAATCGAGGCAATCTGGCCGGCCGATGGCTCGGGAGTCTGCTCTCGCAGGCGCTGCAACCGGGCAGCAGTGTCCATAAGGATCGCCAGTGGCTGGGTCTTCCAACGATCGATCCATTGGCCCGCCGTTGCGGCACCGCTATTTGGCGTGACTGCCATCGGGTATTCGCCAGAAATAAAGGGTCGAATCGTTCCAGTCAGAGACAGTTTCCTGCCGTTCCGGCGCAACCCCTGGAACCGGAAAGCTGTTGCTCACCAGATAACTGCCTGGCCGCATTTCCTGACACGCTTTATCCCACAGGCGGGCCATGGGCTCGGGAGAGAGGTACGCGTACACTACATCGTAGCGCCCCAGATTCACCTGCCATAGGCTGCCCAAAGTAACACCACACCCCGAACGGCACCATATCTGACGTAACCGGGCGATCAACCAGGGAAGCATGGCGGATTCAACGCCATCAATCTGTGCCGACGGAACCCGGTGCTGCAAGCCTGCGATCAGTCCTCCCGTGCCGCAACCGATATCGATCAGTCGTTTAGGCTCCGGACGCAGCGACAATAGCCATGCGGCCAGCGCATCCTGAACCGCTACGCTGGACAGGAACAAGGGAACCCGGTCACGAACCAGGTTGCCGAACAGTAAAACCAACGCCAGAAGAATGAATGGTGAGGCAAATTGCAGCCCGTGGCTGGCACTGGCAATCAGTAACAGTGGCCAGAAGCAGACCTGGATACCCAACCACCAGACCGGCAATCTGAACCGGGCACTCAACCCAGCAGCAAGAATACCCTGTAGCAACGCCACCGATAGCACTCCGGCTTCCCGCAAAGGAGTGAGCACCACCAGCAGCACGGTAACCGGCAGTACCGCTAACTGGATCAGCAAGGCCTGCACACTGACCGGAAGTTGGCTAATCCGCTTTGCCAACGCCTGCCTCTTGCTTGGAAGCTGACGTCGCATCAGCTGCTCCGCCATCAATGAGCGTCTGGGCGTCAACTGCTTTGCCCGCCTCACGCATGATGCTTTCTTCCGTCTCCTGATTCAGTACGGTGATGCTGATCCGGCGATTGATCGGGTTCAAAACATTGTCCCGATCAAACGGAGTCGCCGACGCCAGGCCCACCACCCGAATGATCTTTTCATCCTTGATCCCTCCGGCCAGCAGCTCCCGCCGGCAAGCGTTGGCCCGATCAGAAGACAGTTCCCAGTTACTGTAACCGAATTCCCCGGATGGAAATGGCTTGGCGTCGGTATGGCCGGCAATACTGATTCTGTTAGGCACTTCGTTCAACAGCGAAGCAATCTCGCGCAGGATTTCCCGAGTGTAAGACTTGACGTCTGCCGAGCCGGAATCAAACATCGGCCGATTCTGCTCATCGACAATCTGGATTCTGAGTCCTTCGGCAGTCATGTCGATCAACATCTGATTCTTGAATTGCGCCAGCGTGGGTTTTGCCTTAACCAGCTGCTCCAGATGCTGCTGCAGATCCTGCAGCATCTTCATCTCACGCTTGCGGCTTTCGGCACGGTTAAGTGCGTGTTTCGGCTGCGTATCACCGCGCTTGACCTGCCCTGCGCTACGACTCAGATCCTGCCCGCCCCCCTTGATCAAACTGTCGGCATCTCCGCTGCCCGACCCACCCGACAAAGCCACTTTCAATGGAGACTTGAACTGATCGGCAATCCCCTTCAGATCACCCTTACTGGTCGATCCCAGCAACCACATCAACAGGAAAAAGGCCATCATCGCCGTCACAAAGTCGGCATAGGCAATCTTCCACGCCCCGCCATGGTGCCCGCCCCCACCTTTCTTGATTTTCTTGACAATTATCGGGCGCTGCGAATCATCGCTCATGGCTCACGACCTCATTTACCCTTGGTGCTCTTGACATGCTCTTCAAGCTCTTTGAAGCTCGGCCGATCCACGCTATCCATGACTTTTCGACCAAACTCGACAGCCACCTGAGGCGCATAGCCATTCAGGCTGGCGAGCAGAATCGTCTTGATGGTCTGGTACACACGGCTGGATTCGTTGGCTTTGGCTTCCAGCACTTTGGCCAGCGGACCCACGAATCCGTACGCCAGCAGAATACCCAGAAAGGTGCCGACCAGAGCGTGGGCGATCAAAATCCCCAGCTCTGCTGGCGGCAGGGCCACGTTCTCCATGGTATGCACCACCCCCATCACAGCGGCGACGATGCCGAATGCGGGCAGGCCATCCGCTAGCGTCGTGACCGCATGCGACGGTTCCAAGGCTTCGTGATGATGCCCCTCGATTTCGATGTCCATTAGATTTTCGATTTCGAATGCATTCAGATTGCCACCGACCATCAAACGCAAGTAATCCGCAATGAATTCGGTGACATGATGGTCATGGGCAATATTGGGGTACTTGGAAAAAATGGGGGAGGCCTCAGGGTTTTCGACATCTCCTTCGACTGACATCAACCCTTCCTTCCGGATCTTGGACAGCAGCTCAAAGTGAAGTGCGTACAAGTCCATGAAAAAAGCCTTGTTGTACGGCGAACCCTTGAACACTGTAGGCAAGGCTTTAAGGGTTAATTTGAGAGATTTGCCACCATAGGCAACGACCCACGCCCCCAAGGCGCCACCAAAAATCATGACCACTTCCAGCGGCTGCCATAAACCTGCCAAATGGCCGCCTGCTGCAGCGTATCCGCCAAAAATCATTGCGCAGGCAACAACGTATCCGATGATGACAAACATGCGTACCAAACTCCGGTAGGAATGACTGAGGGTGCATAGCCTGCAAAATACCGGCAAGGGAACCGCCTTGCCCTGCGGTATGGCGGCCGGATTCGCTCGGCTGGATGCGCTCAACGGGTGCCAAACGTTGAATCAGGACTCCCGCATGGCTCCCTGCCAGCGAAATGCCGATCAGGACAACTTTATATGTTTAAGCCATACATGCCGCTTCGTCCAGCGCAACTTGGCCAGACAGGGGCTGCTCACAGGCGTCTAGAAGAGCGTACGCTGGGCGGTCTGTTGTCTGACCGGGCCAAAGCTGAGTCGATGTTCATCGATTGGCCCCAGGCGCGCCAGCGCCTGCAGATGTTCGGGCGTCGGATAGCCCTTGTTCCGATCGAATCCATAGTCAGGATAGCGTTGATGCAATGCCAGCATGTCTGCATCACGAGCGGTCTTGGCCAGGATCGAAGCAGCAGAGATCGACTCGACCAGAGCATCGCCTTTCACAATGGCCCGGGCGGGCACGGCAAATTCCGGCAAGCGATTGCCATCCACCAGGACCTCATCCGGTATCAGCTGCAAGCCTGCAACCGCGCGCTGCATGGCCAGCATGGTAGCCTGCAGGATGTTCAACTGATCTATCTCGCGCGCAGAGGCACTGGCAATCGACCATGCCAAGGCGCGCGCCCGAATCATTTCCGCCAACGCCTCGCGCCTGGCAGGAGACAACTTTTTTGAATCTTTCACACCGGCAATACCATGATCAGCAGGCAGGATCACCGCTGCCGCAAACACGGCACCGACCAATGGTCCACGGCCAGCTTCGTCGACGCCACAAATCCTGTTCATCTGGTAACAGTCTTGAGGTATGGAGCAATGGCATCCGCTGCACGCTCGGCGGTGTTCTGCCGCAACAGGTGATGGATACGGCCAAACTCCTGCTGCAGCTGGTCGGTTACCTGTCGATGAGATACCAGATTGCCGAGCGCTTGGGCGAGATTGAGTGGAGTCGCCTCATCCTGCAGGATTTCGGGGACGATAAATCGTCCCGCCAGCACATTGGGCAATCCAATGTACGGTAGATATTTGCGATGCCACATCAAGCGGTAAGTCAGGCTGGCTACCTTGTAGGTAATCACCATCGGGCGTTTCAACAAGGCTGTTTCCAGCGTGGCAGTACCGGACGCGACCAGTACGGCATCCGCTGCAACGATGGCATCGTGGGCATGGCCGAACATGATCCTGATGGGTAATTGGCTAGCGGCCTGCCGGTAGATTTCCTGCTGGAAGATGTCACGTGTCTGGCGGCTGATCAGTGGCACTAGAAACACGGCTTGCGGAAACTGCTGATGCAGGAGTTGCATCGTCTGGATGTAGCAGGCTGCCAAGCTGCGAACCTCGCTTTGGCGGCTGCCCGGGAGAAAAGCAAAGACCAAACCTTGCATGGGGAGTCGCATTTGCTCACGAACCCCCGGCCGGTCGGGCTGATCGGGAAACACATCAGCCAAGGGATGGCCGACATATGAAACGGGTATGCCCGCACGCTGATAAAGCGGAGGTTCCATCGGAAATAGCGCCAGCATGTGGGACACGCTTCGGCCGACCTTCTTGATCCGCTCGCCACGCCATGCCCAGATCGACGGGCTGACGTAATGAATGGTCGGAATGCCAGCGGACTTTAACTTCGCCTCAAGGCCAAAGTTGAAATCCGGTGCGTCAATGCCGATGAACACATCTGGCTTGTCAGCCAGCAGCATGCGTTGCAGTGATTTGCGAATGCGCAGGATGGCGCGAAGATTACGCAGCACCTCAACATAACCATTGACGGCCAGGGTTTCCATCGGGAACAAGGAACGACAGCCTGCGGATTGCATGCGCGGGCCGCCAATACCGACAAATTCGGCCGATGGAAACCGGGCCAACAAGGCGGAAATCAGCATGCCGCCCAATAGATCACCCGATGCCTCACCAGCAACAATGGCAATCCGCAAGCGAGCCTGAGGAGAAAATACGGGTGCAACAGACATGATGGGAGAACACTAATCGCAACGGGTCAGCGAATCAGTCCCCGTTCTGCCGTCGAAATGAATCTGGTCAGCACTGCGATTTCCGGGCAATCCACGGCTTGCTGCTCCAGTTGCCGCAAAGCCTCTTCTAGGGTCAATCCCTGGCGATACAGCGTTTTATAGGCTCGCTTGATGACTGCAATGGCAGCCGAGCTGAACCCCCGCCGCCGCAAGCCTTCGCTATTGATCCCGGCTGGCCTGGCCCGGTTGCCCGCCGCTGTAACATAAGGCGGAACATCCTGAGATACCGCAGCCGTAAACGCGGTCATGGCATGTGCGCCAATCTTGCAGAACTGGTGTATGGTAGTAAAACCTCCCAGGAACACCCAGTCATCCAGATGGACATGGCCCGCCAAGGTCGCATTATTGGCCAGGACCGCATGATTTCCGATCTGGCAATCATGTGCCACATGAACATAGGCCATGATCCAGTTATCACTGCCAACACGGGTCACTCCGCCATCCTGGATCGTACCGGTATTCAGGGTACAAAACTCCCGGATAGTATTGCGATCACCGATTTCCAGTCGGGTGGGTTCACCTGCATATTTTTTGTCTTGCGGCGCGGCGCCAATCGAAGCGAACTGGAAGATCCGGTTATCACAACCAATGTGGGTCACCCCTTCAACGACAACATGCGGACCGATCTGTGTGCCGGAACCAATAACCACATCCGGTCCGATCACACAATAGGCGCCCACTGCCACGTCCGGTGCCAATTGGGCATCAGGATGAATGACTGCTGTGGAATGGATCAGATTGCTCATTGATTTCCCCGCTCAGCCACCATGATTTCGGCCTCTGCAGCCAGTTGGTCGTCAACCAGCGCTGTGGCAGCAAACTTCCAGACACCCCGCACCTGGCGCAACAAGCTGACCTTTAGGTCCAGCCGGTCACCTGCAGTGACCGGGTGCTTGAATCGGGCAGAGTCAATCCCGGCAAAGTAGCAGATGACATTAGCCTCGGTTTTTCCCCGTGTCTGATACGCCAGCAAACCGGCCGCCTGCGCCAGAGCCTCGATGATCAACACACCAGGCATGACCGGATGCCCGGGAAAGTGGCCATTGAAGAACGGCTCGTTGATGGTCACTTGCTTGTAGGCATGAATGTGCTTGCCAGCCTCGCATGAAACCACCCGATCCACGAGCAGAAACGGATACCGATGTGGTAACGCATCAAGGATCTGCCTGATATCCATGCTAGTCATCCCTCTCTCCTTGCCCGGCAAGCCGCTTTTCCAGTGAACGAAGCCGCTCGGCCAACTTGTCCAGATGGCGAATGTGGGCAGCATTCTTCATCCAGTCATCCCTTGGTGAAAACGGGTAGTTTCCTGCGTAGGCGCCTGCCTTGGTGATTGACTTGCTGACCAGGGTACCCCCTGCGATATGCACATTGTCCGCAATCTCGATATGGCCAACAAACATGGCTGCACCACCCACCGTGCAATGGGCTCCAATACGGGTACTGCCTGCCATGCCAACACAGCCTGCAATTGCGGAATGACGTCCGATGTGGCAGTTGTGGGCAATCTGAATCTGGTTATCGAGTTTGACACCATTCTCGATCACCGTATCCTCCAGCGCCCCACGGTCAATGGTTGTATTGGCACCAACATCGACATCATCACCCAGCACCACCCGGCCCACCTGAGGGATCCGCAACCAACCCTGCCCGTCCCAAGCCAGCCCGAAGCCATCGGCGCCGATAACTGCCCCAGAATGAATGACACAGCGTTCACCGATCT
>CAZBWH010000034.1:15513-32353 GCA_964495595.1 uncultured Burkholderiales bacterium
CGGCCCCGATCACGACATCATCACCCAGTACCACCCCCGGCCCGATCAGGCAGCGTGGGCCGACCCGCACCCGACTCCCGATCACCACATGATCCAGGATTGCAGCCGATGCATCGACTTGGGCATCGACTGCAATCGCCGCCGTGCTTGCCACGTGTGCGGCAACGGGTGGCTCAGGGTTCAGCAATGCCAGCACCCTGGCAAAATACAGGTAGGGGTCCTTGCAGACGATAGCTGGCAACGTAGTGGCCGATGCCATGTCCGGCTGGAGAATCACGGCAGACGCTGCGGTACCGGACAACAGCCGCTTGTATTTCGGATTGGACAGGAAACTGATCTGCCCGGCGACGGCCGACTCCAATGGCGCAACCTGCCGGATCATGACATCCTCACCTTGCAAAGATCCGCCGAAGTGCTCAATGAGCTGGGACAAACGATACTGGTTCACGATTTCAGGCTTGGTAGAAGGTCATTTATCAGCCAAGGACTTGAGCACCTTGTCGGTAATGTCAATCCGGGGGCTGACAAACACAGCCTCCTGCAGGATCAGGTCAAACTTTTCAGCATCGGCAATCTGCTGAATCACCTTATTGGCGCGTTCCTGGATCGAAGCCATTTCCTGGCCGCTGCGCATGTTCTGATCCTCGCGGAACTCGCGATTTCGCCGCTGGAAATCACGATTCAGACTCTCGATCTCACGCTCCTTGGTGCGCCGGTCGGAGTCCTTCATGGTCACGCCATTGCGATCCAGGTCGGATTGCAGCTCACGAATCTGTTTAGCCAGCGATTGAAGTTCCTGTGCTCGCGGGCCAAATTCCTTTTCCAGCGATTTCAGCGCCCGCTGCGCCGGTGCAGCTTCCCGAAAAACCCGATCAGTATTTACGAATCCGACCTTGATGTCCGCCCAGGCCGGCTGCGCTGCGGCGGCCAAGATGAACGAAGCGGCCACGAATAACTGTTTCACTGTCATTTCTCCAATCATCAGAACATCGTACCCATGGTGAACTGGAATTTTTCCAGCTTGTCGCCGGTGCGCGATTTGTACGGCTGTGCAACACTGAATCGCAACGGACCAACAGGCGAAATCCATCCTAGCGAAAAACCTGCGGAATAGCGCAGTCCGGACAGGTTCAACTGCTGCCGTTGCTGCAGAACGGTCACGCCGTCCTCGGCGAACCGCTGCTCATGCCCCCACACCCCCCCCATGTCGGCAAACACAGACAGGCGAACCGATTTGTCACCTTTCAGGCCCGGCATGGGGAACAGGATTTCCGCATTGGCAACCAGCCGCCGATCTCCTCCCAAAGCATCTTCTGTGACCACATCCTTAGGTCCGAGTGACGCGTAGCGATACCCACGAACCGAGCCGATGCCGCCGGAGTAGTAATTCAGCAGGAAGGGCATGTCCCGGCCTCCGTACCCGCCACCGACACCCAGTTCGCCATTGGCCATGAATGTGAACGTCTTGTTCAGCGGGTAGAACCATTGCTGCTGCAGATTGAGCTTGTAATACCGCAGATCGCCTCCGGGAAGGCCAGCCTCAAGACTGGCCTTGCGCAGAGCGCCACGAGTCGGATAGAACGAGCTGTCGCGGCCATCGCGAGTCCAACTGACCGATGACGGGAAACTATCGTAGCGACGGCCATACGTATTGACAAAATCGACGATCCGATCAGACACGCCGGACTCAAGCTCAATCGCGCTGGTTTCGTAGCCTGCGCTCAGATTGACGTAATCATACTCGCTCAGGGGCACGCCAAACCGCAACGCCCCACCCTTGGCAGCCGTGTTGTACTGCCCTATCTGCAAGGAAGACGGATCATAACGACGCAAGTAAAGGTCAAATCCGCGGCTGACACCCTCAGGAGTGAAATAAGGGTTGGTGTAGGAAATCGATGCGGTCTTGGAAGTTGAGCTGGTGTTCAATCCCAGCGATAAGGCTTTACCACTGCCAAAAATATTGGCCTGCGAGATCGACCCCTGAAATGTCATTCCTGATCCCTGCGAGTAGCCAAGCCCTGCTTGTACGTTGCCGGTAGGTTTTTCCGTCACGCTGATGTTCATGTCAACCTGATCGGCGGCATCCGGCACCTGAGGGGTCTCCACGTTGACATCCGAAAAATAGCCAAGCAAATCAAGCCGCTCTTTCGAGCGTCGGATCCGGCTATTGGAATACCAGCCACCTTCCACCTGTCGCAGCTCACGGCGGATGACTTCGTCACGAGTCCGGGTATTACCAGCGATGTTGATCCGGCGAACATAAACCTTGCGCCCTGGATCGACAAAAAAAGTAAACGCAGCGGTCTGCTTTTCCTTGTCCAGCTCTGGCACAGCGTTGACATTTGCAAACGCAAAACCATCATTACCCAGCCGGTCACTGATCGCTGTCGAGCTTTCGTTGATCAACTCACGCGAGAATACATCCCCCGGCTGAATCTTGATCAGCTTGCGGATTTCTTCCTCCGGCACCAGCATTTCGCCGCCAATCCGCACGTCAGAAATCGTGTATTTCTTGCCCTCATTCAGGTTGACAGTAATGTAAATCTTTTTCTTGTCCGGAGAGATGGCAACCTGGGTCGACTCAATATTGAACTCGAGATAACCACGATTCAGATAATAAGAGCGCAATGACTCCAGATCGGCGGACAGCTTTTGTTTGGAGTACTGATCGTTCTTGTTGAACCAAGTCAGCCAGCCCCCCGAAGTCAGCACAAAATTGTCAAGCAGCTCAGACTCGGTAAATGTCTGGTTACCCACCAGATTGATTTGCTGGATCGTGGCAACCTCGCCTTCGGAAATGTCGAAATTGACCGCTACGCGATTGCGTTCCAATGGCGTAACCGTACTTTTTATGTCGACCGAGTATTTCCCTCGGGCAAAGTACTGTTTCTTGATCTCCTGCTCTGCCTGATCAAGGACTGCGCGATCAAAAATCCGTGACTCAGCCAGTCCGTTGTCCTTAAGTGCCTTGCGCAGCTGATCCTTGTCAAAGTCCTGAGCACCGTTGATATTGATCTGAAAGATGGTCGGGCGCTCGGATACATGGACAACCAGGTCGTCCCCTTCAGCCTCCAGCCGAATGTCGCGGAAAAAGCCTGTGGCAAACAGCGCCTTCACCGCGCCTGTAGCCTTGTCTTCGTCAACACGATCCCCTACCCGGATCGGCAGGTAATTAAAAACTGTTCCTTCGTCAGTGCGCTGGACACCTAGGATGCGGATCGACTTGACAACAAATGGATCGAGTGCAAAAGCGGAAACGCTAAAACAGGCCGCTATCGCGAGCGCGAGGTTGTTTATTTTCATCTTGGCCAGCGGTCAGCCTAGCATCAGGCGGGATAGGTCGTTATAAAAGGCAAACAGCATCATGGACAGCAGCAACACGATCCCCACTCGCTGCCCGAGTTCCATGGTGCGCTCGGACACGGGGCTGCCCTTGATGATTTCGGCCGTATAATACATCAAATGGCCACCATCCAATAATGGAACCGGCAGCAAATTCAGTACTCCCAGACTGATACTGATCCAGGCAAGGAACTCGATAAACGGCGCCACCCCCATCCTGGCAGCCTGGCCGGCATAGTCGGCAATGGCAACCGGACCGGAAAGGTTCTTTAACGATATGTCGCCGACCACCATGCGCCAGAACATCTTCAGACTCAGTAACGAGCTGTCCCAGGTTTTCGATGCTGCGCGAGCCAGTGCAATGTGCGGGGCATGCCGGATGGTAATCTGGCGCGACTGCATGGCGGCAACGTCAACGCGCGGAGCCACGCCGATCTTGCCGACCCACTGACCACCTTCCTGCACCGCTTGCGGCACCAGAGACAAATCGAGCCATCGCGTTCCCCGTTGAACCCGCAAGGCCAGCGCCAGATTTGGATGACTGCGAACCGCCACGACGACATCGCTCCAGTGCCGGACCGGTTGCTGGTCAATATGGGTAATCCGGTCATTCTGCAGCAATCCAGCCCGAGCACCTGCACCGGATTTGTCGATGAATCCGACTTCGGGCAAATGCACCACTGGAGTAAAGCCCAACTTCTGCATCAAGTCGACATCGATATCCTTGTCAACAGTCGGCGGCAGATCGAGCGTTTTCTGGATCATGCCATATTGCGTTCCCCGCACGGTGAGCAGTAACGATCGGCCTTCAAGCGACTGCTGCAGAACCTGAAGCCGGAATTCCTGCCAACCCGTTACGTCGATGCCATTTACGCTGACGATTTCGTCTCCGGCGTGAAACCCAGCGGCGGCAACCGGCGTCTGCAAGGGGATATCTCCCAATTGGGCCCGGATGTCCTGCCCCCCCCCCATGAACACTAGCCAGAAAAGAGCGACTGCCAGCAACAGATTGGCCAAAGGGCCGCCAAGCACGATGATGGCGCGCTGCCACGCAGGCTTGCGGTTGAATGCACGGTGAAGCTCGGAATCGGCTACCGGAGCCTCTCGTTCGTCGAGCATCTTGACGTAACCGCCAAGGGGAATCGCAGCGATCACCCATTCGGTCGCATCGGCGCCACGCCGCCAGAGCTTTATGGCTGGACCAAAGCCAATCGAGAAACGCAGCACTTTGACATCAAAACGACGCGCCAGCCAATAGTGACCCAGCTCGTGGAAGGTAATCAGAATACCCAGCGCTAGCAGAAACGAAAACAGGGTTTGAACGAATTGCATCGGCAGCATGGATTCATGGGTAAATTAAAGACGCAGCATATAGCCTGGCGGCCGATGCACTCAAGCAAGGCGGATAATCAATTGCTCTGCAGCATTTCGTGCATGACGATCGACCTCGAACACCTGATCCAGTGACAGCAGCGGTGACGAGGGTATGACATCCAGCGTACGCTCGATCAGTTGGGCGATCTGATCGAACCGGATCTGCCCGTTCAGGAAGGCAGCCACAGCGATTTCATTGGCTGCGTTTAGAACGGCAGGCCGATCTGCTCCGCCACATAAAGCGTCGAATGCAAGCTGTAGACAAGGAAACCGATCAATATCCGGACGCTCGAACTGCAAGGTTGCGATGCTGGCTAGATCAAGCTGTGCCACACCCGCGTCAATCCGTTCTGGAAAGGCCAGTGCATGGGCAATCGGTGTGCGCATGTCAGGATTACCCAACTGGGCAAGCATTGATCCATCCACATACGCAACCAGCGAGTGAATCACGCTTTGTGGGTGAATCAGAACCTCAATCCGGGACGGTGCAACATTAAACAGCCAGTGGGCTTCGATTACTTCTAGCCCCTTGTTCATCATGCTGGCCGAATCGACAGATATCTTGCGCCCCATTGACCAATTGGGGTGCGCACACGCCTGCGCAGGAGTTACCTCTGCCAGCGCCGCGCGTGAAAACGTACGAAACGGTCCGCCAGAAGCTGTCAGCACAATGCGGGCAATCCCGGAATGTTGCGGGCAGCCTGCATAATCCCGGGGCAGCACCTGAAAAATGGCATTGTGCTCGCTATCGATCGGCAACAAGCGTGCGCCACTACGCTGTACTTCCTGCATGAACAGGGCGCCAGCTACCACCAATGTTTCCTTGTTGGCCAACAGGATGGTCTTCCCTGCTCGGGCAGCAGCCAGCGAAGGGCGCAATCCCGCTGCACCGACAATCGCAGCCATCACGACATCGACTTCGGGGGCCGAGGCAATCTGCTCCAGTGATTCAACACCCCACAGCACTTCTGTTGCGCAGCCAGTGGCATCGAGCAACAACTGCAGTTCAGCAGCCGATTTTGCCTCAAGCACTACCGCGTAACGTGGAGAAAACTGCCGGCACTGATCCGCCAGCAAGCCAAGCTGCCGGTTACCAGACAGTGCAAGGATGTCAAAACGCTCTGGGTGTCGAGCCACCACATCAAGCGTACTCAGACCGATTGACCCGGTAGACCCCAGTACGGTAACGCGCTTTTTCTTTGATTGGCTCATGAATTACAGCGCTGTCGACAGAAACAACAAGGCGGCGCTGACTGGCAATACAGCAAGTTGGCTGTCGATTCGATCCAGAATCCCTCCGTGGCCCGGCAACAGGGAGCTGCTATCTTTCAGTCCTGCCTGGCGTTTGAAAAGCGACTCAAGCAGATCACCCATCACGCTAAGTGCGGTTAGCACCCATACTGCCGGCAACAGCCCGTATCCGCCAAACTGCTCACCAATCGGGCTTGCAGCGACCGCGATACCATAGAGGGTGACGCCGACATATGCGCCGGCGACGCCTTCCCATGTTTTACCCGGGCTGATTGAAGGCGCCAGCTTGCGCCGGCCAAAACGCCGGCCTGCAAAATATGCAGCTGTATCAGCCGCCCAGGCAACGGCCATCAAGGCCAGCAACAGCCACGGGCCGTTCACTCTTTCGTGCCAGACCACCATGGCGTGACCACTGGAGAGCAGCACGGCCCAACCAAGCAGCATCCCAGCAACCGGAAACCGCGCAAGCTGCCACTTGAAATGCAACCACAGAGGCACAACCAGACACCAGAATGCCAATGAGAATACGGCCAGCAACATATCACCAGGCAACATCACGGTCGTATTCAGCGCAAGCGCGCCCCCCGCAAGGGCAGTAGCCAACGCATAAGCGATCCGCCTGCCCTCCTGCCATCCCAGAAACCTCGCCCACTCCCAGCTGCCGAGCGCACACAGGCCAATGACGAAGCATTGCCAGTTTATTGAAGACAACTGAAACACCGCCATGAGAACCAATGGCAGTAAAATAAAGGCGGTAATGATCCGGGTTTTAAGCATGGCCCAGTTGCTCGCTGGTTCGGCCAAACCGCCGTTCACGCTGCTGGTAGGACTCAATCGCCCTCATAAGCATTGCCCGGTCGAAATCGGGCCAGAGGGTGTCGGTAAAATAGAGTTCCGTATAGGCCAGCTGCCATAGCAAAAAGTTGCTGATGCGCTGCTCGCCACCGGTCCGGATGAACAGATCCGGTTCCGGAGCGTAGGCCATGGCAAGATAAGGGGCCAGTTGCCGCTCGTCGATCTCGCACCCCAAGCCAATTGCATCCGGATCGCAGTCCATCAGGCGAGACACCCCCTGAAGGATATCCCAGCGACCGCCATAGTCAGCCGCAATGGTTAGGGTAAGTCCGGTGTTGGCCGCGGTGCAGGCTTCGGACTGCTCGATCAGCTGCACAATCGATGGATCAAAACGATCCCTCCGGCCGATAATTTTCAGGCGGATATTATTTTGCTGGAGTTTGGTGACTTCCCGCTCCATCGCCCGCAAAAACAGTTGCATCAGAAACGACACCTCTTCTACCGGGCGGCGCCAGTTCTCACTGGAAAACGCGAACAGTGTCAGATAATCCACCCCGAGATCCACGCAGGCGGTCACCATTGTCCGTACGGCCTCCAAGCCGCTTTTGTGCCCGGCAACACGAGGCAGGAAACGCTTTTTGGCCCAGCGGCCATTGCCATCCATGATGACGGCAATGTGCCTGGGCGTCTGGCTGGCAGCAGGAATGTCTGCCGTCGAACTGGAATAAGCGGTCACGCTATGAGGCCGTTTAAACCGCCATCAGGTCAGCTTCTTTCGCCGCCAGTGACTTGTCGATTTCCGCGATGAAACGGTCGGTCAGCTTCTGAATATCATCCTGGGCCCGACGCTCTTCGTCCTCGGAGATCAATTTGTCCTTAACGCCCTTCTTCAGCTGATCATTGGCATCTCGACGAATGTTCCGCACTGCGACGCGGGCGCCTTCTGCTTCGCCGCGCACGACCTTGGTCAGATCGCGACGGCGTTCTTCGGTCAGTGCGGGCATCGGTACACGGATCATGTCTCCGACCGATGCAGGGTTCAGACCAAGATCAGAATCACGAATGGCCTTTTCAATTGCGCCGGACAATTTCTTTTCAAAAGGCATGACACCGATGGTTCGCGCGTCAACCAGCGACAGGTTGGCAACCTGATTGATCGGTGTGGGCGATCCATAGTAATCGACGCAGATATGATCCAACAGTCCGGTATGGGCGCGACCGGTCCGAACCTTGGTAAGGTCCGCCTTGAGCGCCTCCAGCCACCGCTGCATCTTTGATTCAGCGTTTTTCTTGATGTCTGCAATCATGTTGTTCTCCAGTTGCTGCACTCAACCATGCACCACAGTGCCTTCATCCTCGCCCAACACCACACGCTTCAGACCGCCAGCCTTGAAAATGCTGAATACGTTGATCTGCAGGCTCTGATCCCGGCAGAGAGTGAACGCGGTGGCATCCATCACCTTCAGGTTGCGGTGAATGGCCTCGTCGAAAGTCAGCCGTTGATAGCGAACGGCATCAGGGTTCTTTTTCGGATCGTCCGTGTAGACGCCGTCAACCTTGGTCGCCTTCAGGACAATGTCCACATTCATTTCCATCCCCCGCAAGGCTGCAGCCGTGTCGGTGGTAAAGAAAGGGTTGCCGGTGCCGGCGGCAAAAATCACCACCTTGCCTTCTTCCAGGTGGCGAATGGCCTTGCCACGGATGTAGGGCTCGGCAACCTGCTCGATGGTCAGCGCCGACTGAACCCGGCTTTCGAGTCCGATATGACGGAAAGCATCCTGCAGCGCCAATGCGTTCATCACGGTAGCCAGCATCCCCATGTAATCGGCAGTGGCGCGATCCATGCCTGCGGCCCCCGGGGCAACGCCCCGAAAAATATTGCCCCCGCCGATCACGACGGCAACCTGTACGCCCAGATCGACGACATCCTTGATTTCGTTGACGATGCGGTTAATCGTAGCCCGGTTGATGCCAAAGCTGTCGTCGCCCATCAGCGCCTCACCGGACAGCTTGACCAGAATGCGTTTGAAAACGGGGGCTTTATTCATGGTTACACCTTGGCAGCTGCGGCTACTTCGGCGGCGTAATCGACTACCTTTTTCTCGATGCCTTCGCCCACCACGAACATCTGGAAGCGAGCGACGCTGGCACCGGCTTCAGCCAGCATTTTTTCCACGGTCACATCCGGATTCTTCACGAACGGCTGACCCAGCAGGGTGATTTCAGCCAGATATTTCTGAATGCGGCCTTCCACCATCTTCTCGACGATATTGGCCGGCTTGCCGGATTCGGCAGCCTGCGCAGAGTAGATTTCGCGTTCCTTAGCCAGCAGTTCAGGCGAGACTTCGGCGCTGGAGACACACACCGGCTTGCTGGCAGCGATATGCATGGCCACGTCTTTGCCGGTTTGCTCATTGCCGCCCGTCAGATCGACCAATACGCCGATCTTGGTGCCGTGCAGATAGCAGGCTACCTTGCCGGCCGTTTCGTAGCGCACGAAACGACGGACAGTAATGTTTTCACCTACCTTGGCAATCAGTGCCTTGCGAACTTCTTCAACGGTTTCGCCGGATGCGGTCTTTACCGCTGCCAAGGCATCAAGGTCAGCAGGATTGGATTCGGCAACGGCCTGGGCAACCTGTTTGATAAAGGCAACAAAACCTTCATCCTTGGCTACGAAGTCGGTTTCACAGTTGATCTCTGCCAGCGCAGCAACCTGACCGTTGGCGCTGATGAACTGGGCAACGGCGCCTTCGGCCGCGGTGCGACCAGCCACCTTGGAGGCTTTGGCACCCGACTTGATTCGCAGCAGCTCTTCAGCCTTCTGGATGTCACCCTCGGTTTCCACCAGTGCCTTTTTGCACTCCATCATGCCCATGCCGGTGATTTCACGCAGCTCGCCTACCATTTTTGCAGTAATTTCAGCCATGCTTGACTCCAAAATATACGAAAACACTAATAGCGCGGTATCGGCCCGATACCGCGATGTTCGATTACCTGCAAAAAAGGGGCATCAGCCCCTTTGTCTGCGGCAGGTCTGGCAGTTACTCGCCAGCCTGTACTTCGACGAATTCGTCAGCCGAAGCACCTTCCTTGGCAACATTGGACTTACCCTCAAGAACGGCGTCAGCCACCCCGCGGGCATACAGGCGAATGGCGCGGCTGCTGTCATCGTTACCGGGGATGATGTAGTCGATACCTTCAGGGCTGTTATTGGTATCTACCACGCCGATCACAGGAATACCGAGCTTCTTGGCTTCGGTGATGGCACCTTTCTGGTATCCGGTATCGATGACGAACAACGCATCCGGCAGGCCACCCATTTCCTTGATGCCACCGAGGCTGTTTTCCAGCTTTTCGACTTCACGAGTCAGGTCGAGCAATTCTTTCTTGGTGAACTTCTCGCTGCTGCTCGGGTCAGCCAATTGAGCCTGCAGGTCATTCAGACGCTTGATGGACTGCTTGACCGTCTTGAAATTGGTCAGCATACCACCCAACCAGCGCTGGTCAACGAAAGGAGCGCCGGCACGGCTGGCTTCTTCCTTGACAATTTCGCGCGCCTGGCGCTTGGTACCCACGAACAAGACAGTGCCCTTGTTCGCCGAGAGCTTGCGAATGAAGCTCATCGCGTTTTCATACAGGGGCAGGGTTTTTTCCAGATTGATGATGTGGATCTTGTTGCGGTGGCCAAAAATGAACGGAGCCATTTTTGGATTCCAGTAACGGGTTTGATGACCGAAATGAACACCGGCTTCCAGCATCTGACGCATGCTTACAGACATTTGATACTCCAAATTTTACAAAATTAAGGGTTGAACCGCCACTCGCTGCGTGCACCATCCCTGCGGGATAGCTGGACTCACCGCGCACCGTTGCCGGCGCGTACACCCTTAAGTCAGCGAGTGTGAGTAATGCGGCGGACAGTCCGCCGTGTCCCTCTGCCTTGGCTGGCAACAACAAAGGGAACTCGCAATGTTACCACTTCTTGCGGCTGTGCCTCAAGTTGCCGGCAAGCGGTGCCGTTGCCTAAAGCGGGCGGTTCTTTTAAGCTGTCCGATTACCTGGCAAACCCTGAATTCAAGAATCCACACCCATGAGCATCATTATCAAGAACGCAGACGAGATCGCCAGCATGCGTGTTGCCGGCAGACTGGCGGCCGAAGTGCTCGATTACATCACTCCTTTTGTCATTCCCGGCGTCACCACTGGGGAACTGGATCGCCTGTGCCATGACTACATGGTCAATGTACAGCACACCGTTCCTGCGCCGCTAAACTACGCTCCACCCGGCCATGCGCCCTATCCGAAATCGATATGCACATCGATCAATCACCAGGTATGCCATGGCGTCCCCGGCGACCGGGCGCTGAAATCTGGCGATATTGTCAACCTGGACATTACCGTAATCCGTGAGGGCTTTCATGGCGACACGAGCCGGATGTTTCTGGTTGGCGAGGCGTCGATCCAGGCTAGGCGGCTGTGCCAGTTGACTTTTGAATGCATGTGGCGAGGCATCGAGCAGGTGCGTCCTGGCAAAACGCTGGGCGACATTGGCTATGCCATCCAGAAACTTGCCGAATCAAGCGGGTTCAGCGTAGTACGCGAGTTCTGTGGCCACGGAATCGGGCGGAGTTTCCACGAAGAACCGCAGGTGGTTCACTACGGCAGGCCGGGCACGGGGGTCAAGTTGCAGCCTGGCATGATTTTCACCATTGAGCCGATGATCAACGCCGGTAAGGCAGCCATCCGGGTATTGGGCGACGGCTGGACTGTCGTTACCAAAGATCACAGTCTGTCGGCGCAGTGGGAGCATACTATTCTGGTCACCGAAGACGGTTACGAAGTGTTGACCGTCTCTGCTGGCACACCAGCCAAACCGTTCTAGGATGATTTTGGCGATGCAATCCCTCCCGGTATCCCCGTGGCGCGAATCGCTGAAACTGGCGCGGGCCACGTTGCGCAATCGCTATGAATCCAACCGTAATATTGATGTCTTGCTGCGTGACACGGCCGCCTTGACCGACAAGACGCTGAGTGATCTGTGGCAAGCAGTCGCCATGCCGGCAGATGCGGCGCTGATTGCGGTAGGCGGATACGGACGCCGGCAGTTGTTTCCGTATTCGGATATCGACATCCTGATCCTGTTGCCTGAGACCCACGACAACACCCTGCAAAAAAAAGCCGAAGAACTGATTGGCCTGTGCTGGGATGTTGGACTGGAAATCGGTCACAGTGTGCGTACCCAGATCGAATGCCTGGAAGAATCGGCGCGCGATCTGACCGTCCAGACGGCCCTGCTGGAAGCAAGACTCCTGAGTGGTGAGGCACGGCAGTTTGCATCGTTGCATCAGGCGCTTCATGCAGCCATGGATCCTTCAGCATTCCTGGAAGCCAAGCTACTGGAACAACAACAGCGGCATGCGCGCTTTCACGGGGTTGCCTATAACCTGGAGCCCAATATCAAGGAGAGCCCGGGTGGGCTGCGCGATCTGCAGACAATTGGCTGGATCAGCCAAGCCTGCGGCCTTGGCGCCAGCTGGAATGAGCTAGGTCAGCGAGGCATCATCCTGCCGGCAGAGGTAACCCAGCTAGTGCGCGCCGAACGGGTACTGCAATCATTGAGGATCGACCTGCATTACATCGCCAACCGGCGGGAAGACCGGCTGTTATTCGATCTGCAGGGCCAGATGGCGACACGGATGGGACTGACAGACACCGCCAGCAAGCGGGCCAGCGAACTGCTGATGCAAACGTATTACCGTGCGGCACGCACCGTCATCCAGCTGAACGACATCCTGATTCAGAACCTGCGGGCACACATCTACTCATCGTTGATTGCCGAGCCGGTAGTGCTTAATGAACGTTTCCAGTCACGCAACAACATGCTGCTGGCGCGTGATCTGACGCTGTTTCAACAGCAGCCATCAGCCATTCTGGAAGCCTTCCTGCTGCTGCAGCGCCACGACGAGCTCAAGGGGCTGGGAGCCAAAACGCTGCGCGCCCTGTGGCACGCCAGAGCACAGATCAATACGGCTTTCCGGCGAGACCCCGCTAACAAGGCACTGTTCATGGCCATACTGCGCGAGCCGAAAGGACAGACGCGCGTTTTGCGACGAATGAACCAATACGGCATTCTCGGCCGCTACATTCCTGCATTTGGCAGGGTTGTCGGACAGATGCAGCACGACCTGTTTCATGTTTACACCGTAGACGAACACATCCTGATGGTCGTACGTAATCTGCGACGGTTTGCAGTTGCCGAATTTGCACACGAATACCCGTTCTGCTCCCGCCTGATGGCTTCGCTGGAGAAACCTGAGCTGCTGTACCTGGCCGGCCTGTTCCACGACATTGGCAAAGGACGAGGGGGCGACCACTCGCAACTTGGCAAGGTAGACGCACTGCGCTTTGCCCGGCAGCATGGACTGCCAGACGCCGATGCACAATTGGTCAGCTGGCTGGTGGCCAGTCATCTGACCATGTCGGCAGTGGCGCAAAAACAGGACGTATACGACCCCGAAGTGGTCGCACAGTTTGCATCTCTGGTTGGCGACCCGCAGCGGCTGGCAATGCTGTATTTACTGACTGTTGCCGACATTCGCGGCACCAGCCCCAAAGTCTGGAATAACTGGAAAGCAAAGCTGCTGGAAGATCTCTACCAGGCTACGGCACGCATGCTCAGCACCAATGGCCAGACTACTCGCTCCTGCATTGAGGAAAGGCAGGCCGAAGCACAGCGGCAGTTACGGTTCTGGGGACTCAACGACACGGCACACCGCAACCTGTGGGTGCAGCTGGACAGTGTTTACTTCATGCGGCACGACGCACAGGAAATTGCCTGGCATACCCGCCAGCTATACAACAAGGTCGGCCAACCCGAACCTGTCGTCAAAACCCGGCTGTCGGAGACCGGCGATGGCGTGCAGGTGTTGATCTACACGCCGGACCAAACGGATCTGTTTGCCCGCATTTGCAGCTTCTTTGAGCGCAACCGCTACAGTATTGCCGACGCAAAGATCTACACCACCCGTCATGGATATGCGCTGGATAGCTTCTATGTATTCATCCCTGAGCATGCCAGCGAACGCTACCGCGATCTGATCGCATTCATCGAATACGAGTTGGCTGAATGCCTGCGGGCGCAAACACCGATCCCCCCCCCTCTTACCGGTCGACTGTCGAGGCAACTCAAGCATTTCCCGCTCCAGCCAGAGATCAACATCCGGCAAGACGACCGACAAAACTACTATGTAATGAGCATCGTTGCCGGCGACCGGCCAGGCCTGCTGTCAAGAATCACCCGCGTACTGGCAGCGCACCGGATCAGTATCTATTCTGCCAAGATCAGTACCCTGGGCGAACGGGCCGAGGACACTTTTCTGATCAACGGCACGGTACTGCATGACCAGAAAAGCATGGTCAAGCTGGAAAGCGAATTGCTGGCTGAATTAAGGGCCGGATAACCCGGCCGATGAAAGAGAGAATCCCATGCGAACCATGAGCGGCCTGGACGGCGCCTTCCTGCACATCGAAACTCCAGACACCCCGATGCATGTCGGTGCGCTGTATCTGCTCAAGCGCCAGCCCGATGCCGAAGAAAGCTACTTTGACGCAGTACAGCGACTGCTGATGCCACGGCTGGCCATGTCCCCCTTCTTCCGGGCCCGACTGGCCCGCACCCCGTTCAACCTCGCCAACCCCCTGTGGGATGAACACCGGCTGCCGAACCCCGCCTACCACCTCAGGCAAGTCATCCTGCCGCGTCCAGGCAGCTTTGAACAATTGCAGGACAAGGTAGCCGAATTACACGCCCAGCTACTCGACCGCAGCCAACCCTTGTGGGAATTAACCGTCATTGACGGACTGGCTGATGGCAACGTCGCCATTTACATGAAAGTCCACCACGCAGCACTTGACGGCGCATCAGGTGTCACTCTGGCCAACGCTCTATTTGACAGCAGCTCCACCCCTAGGCCAATCCCCGACAACTGGCGCGAACAGGCGGCCAGCAGCCAACGGGTCGGCCTGATCGACCGGATTGGCCTGGTCGCCCAGCAAACCAGTGACCAGTACGCCCGGATGATGCGAGGCATCCCCGATCTGCTGCACGTGGCAGGCGGGCTGGTCAAACACAGCCAGACCAGCAAAGGCCAGCCTCCAGGCACACCGAAAAACCTCAGCTTCGGCCCCAAGACGCCACTGAATGTCCCGATCACTGCCGAACGAGGCTTTGCCGCCGTCACCCTTCCACTGGCAGGCGTCAAACAGATCGCCACGCTGCAGAACGCCAAACTGAATGACGTCGTACTCGCCTTGTGCAGCGGCGCTCTGCGAGCCTATCTGCGCCAGCATCGCTGTCTCCCCGACAAGTCACTGATCGCCACCATGCCCGTATCACTGCGCGAAGCAGACGATCAGCGAACCACCACCCAGGCAACCCTGACCCTGGTCAATCTGGCAACCCACCTCGCCGACCCGCTAGAACGTCTGACCGCCATCCGTAAAGCCTCGTCGGCCGCCAAATCGTTTACCCACCAGGCAAAATCTGTCACGCCAACCGACTTTCCCTCACTGGGCGTACCCTGGCTGCTAAGCGGCCTCGCCGCCCTTTATGGCGCATCACGCATATCCCGCCTTGTGCCGCCGATCGCCAACCTGCTGATATCCAACGTCCCCGGACCACGGCAGCCACTGTATGTCGCAGGAGCCGAAATCCTCTCCTACTGGCCACTGAGCATCGTCGAACATGGGCTCGGACTCAACGTAACCGTCATGAGTTACTGCGACTCACTCGACATCGGACTCACAGTCGCACGCAAAGCAGTGCCGGACGTACATTTGCTGGCGCAAATGCTTAATCATGCCTATGAAGAATTGTTGCAGTCCGCCAACGCTACCGTTGCTGAACCAGTCACACCCGACCCAAACGACAGCCAGAACGTTAAAAAGCGAACCGCCCGAACCAGCAAAACGCACCCAACCACGCCGGAGCCGCACTGACAACCCGCTGCTCCTGGCACAAGGAGCCTCCGCATGCACAGCACCCGTCATTGGTACGACTTAGGCAACCTGCGCCCCCCCGGCCTCTTGAAACTGGCACTTGAGGCCAGGCTAGGCTGGGAATACGCTGCCACCCTCGCCGCCCGCCCCTTGCTGGCCAGCGCCCCCGAAGGCGATGGCCACCCGGTACTTGTATTACCCGGGATGCTCGCCGGTGACCTCACCACCCGTCCATTGCGGCGCTACCTGAAACGGCAGGGCTATCAACCTTACGCCTGGGAACAAGGTCTCAACCTAGGGCCACGCGAAGGAGTCATCGAACACATGGTCGAGCGACTGAAAGCCATCTTCCTCGAACACAACCAAACCGTCAGCCTGATCGGCTGGAGTCTGGGCGGACTGTACGCCCGGGAACTGGCCAAGGCACTGCCAGACATGGTGCGTTGCGTGATCACTCTCGGCACACCGTTCACCGGCCACCCCAAGGCCACCAACGCCTGGCGAGTGTATGAACTGATCACCGGCCACAAGCTGGACCAGCACGACATGCATCACCCACTACGCGAACCACCGCCCGTCCCCACGACCTCAATATTCAGCCGCACCGATGGTATCGTATCCTGGCATTGCAGCCTTGAACCGCCCAGTGAACACACCGAAAGCATCGAGGTCAAGGCCAGCCACCTAGGAATGGGCATGAACCCACTCACGCTCTACGTTATCGCCGACCGACTGGCCCAGCCCGAACACGACTGGCAACCCTTCCGCCGCCCGATCCTGCTCAGCTGCCTGCTACCCGATCCCTATCGGAAGTAAGACCATCTTGACAGAGCGGGCACTACGCACTAGCAGAATAGCATGACCCACCTGCGTGCCGAATCCAGGCTGTCGAACCCGTCAACGGGCCATTGCGGGCAGTATTTCAGCGTCCGGAACAATGCCTCCGAATAACAGCCACCCTTGGCAGACGAAAAACCGAGGGAAGCTCAGGTGTCCGGAATTTTGTGTAAACGGAGTTGAAACTAGTGCTGCGTCATCCGGTCTTCGAACTGGATAGTAAAGCGAGTGAGCGCCGCCT
>CAZBWH010000035.1:0-1898 GCA_964495595.1 uncultured Burkholderiales bacterium
GACAAGCCCTGTATTAAGGTATGACAGCCTAAGAACCGGGCCGCAGTGTGTCAATTGGCTGCGGCGTTTTTTCGCCTGCATTGCCTCCGCGCGCGGATGCCTGGGCGGTGTGGCAACAGCGATACTGGCCGTGGCCTGGCAAAAAAATTTCATCCGGCTTAACCCGTTTTGCCGCTCCCTTACGTTTAATGAATACCAAGCCCCTGTGGAGAACAAAAATGTATTCATTGAACCGTACCCTGTTGCTGGTTTCCGGCACCCTCAGCCTGCTGGCGTGCAGCAACCCGAAAGTCGAACAGGCGCCGCCGCCGGTCGAGGCGAAAACCGCCGTGACGGCCCAGGTGGCCGATCAGGCACGTGAAATGGCGGCGCAACCGGCGGTGGTGCCGGCGCCGTTGCCGGTGAGCCCGCTGGCGGGGGGCGTGTCGCACAAGCTGATGGCGGCGCGTTCGATGCTGGCCGAGCCGATGCGGCTGCCGCCACCGCCGGCCGCCGACAGCGAGAAATACCAGCACCTGGAGCAACATGCGGTGAAGCTGGCGGCCGAGCAGCCGGTGTCGACGTTCAGCATCGATGTCGATACCGGTGCCTACGCCAATGTGCGGCGGTTCCTGAACGAAGGGCGGCTGCCGCCGGCCGATGCGGTGCGGGTGGAGGAGCTGGTCAATTATTTCCCCTACCAGTACGCTTTGCCGCAGCGCCGCACCGATGGCCAGCTGGTGCCGTTCGGCGTGACCACCGAAATCGCGCCGACGCCGTGGAATCCGGATTCCTGGCTGCTGCGCATCGGTATCAAGGCCAGCGATGTCGACAAGGCGGTGCTGCCGCCGGCCAATCTGGTGTTCCTGGTCGATGTATCCGGCTCGATGGAAATGCCGAACAAGCTGCCGTTGCTGAAATCCGGCCTCAAGTTGCTGGTCGATCAGCTGCGGCCGCAGGACAAGGTATCGCTGGTGACTTACGCCGGCGGCACGCGCATCGTGCTGGAGCCGACCGCCGGCAGCGAAAAGGCGAAAATCAGCGCCGCGATCGATCAGCTGACGCCGGGCGGCTCCACCGCCGGGGCGGCCGGCATCCAGCTGGCGTACCAGATGGCGCAGCAGGCGTATGTCAAACAGGGCATCAACCGCATCCTGCTGGCGACCGACGGCGATTTCAATGTCGGCATCAGCAATTTCGAGCAGCTGAAAAGCCTGGTCGAAGAGAAGCGCAAAAGCGGTGTGTCGCTGTCCAGCCTCGGCTTCGGCACCGGCAACTACAACGACCAGCTGCTGGAGCAGATCGCCGATGCCGGTGATGGCAATTACTCGTATATCGACAATCTGAACGAAGCGCAGAAAGTGCTGGTGGACGAAATGTCGTCGACGCTGGCAGTGGTGGCGAAAGACGTGAAAATCCAGCTCGAATTCAACCCGGCGGTGGTGGCCGAATATCGCCAGATCGGCTTTGAAAACCGCGCGCTGAAACGCGAGGATTTCAGCAACGACAAGGTCGATGCCGGTGAAATCGGTGCCGGTCACACCATGACCGCCTTGTACGAAATCACGCTGGTGGGCGGCAAGGGTTACCTGGAGCCGCTGCGTTATGCCAAGCCGAAAGCGGCCACGGGCGGCAAGGCCGACGAGCTGGCACTGCTGCGCCTGCGCTACAAGGCACCGGGCTCGGACAGCAGCAAGTTGCTCGAATGGCCGCTGCCAAAACGCGACATCAAGTCGGCCGGCGCGGCATCGGATGACCTGCGCTTCGCCGCCGCGGTGGCCGCATTCGGCCAGCAGTTGAAAGGCGGCAAATACCTCGGCCAGTTCGGCTACGATGAGATACACAAGCTGGCGGCAGGCGCGCGTGGCGACGACCGTTTCGGTTACCGCGGCGAATTCCTGCGGCTGGTGAACCTGGCG
>CAZBWH010000035.1:1998-32271 GCA_964495595.1 uncultured Burkholderiales bacterium
ATGACCGACGATCAACTGATGCAGCGTTACAGCCGTGGCGAGGTGGAGGCTTTCGATGCGCTCTACGCTCGCCACGGCCGCTGGCTGTATGCGGTGATCGCACGCCAGTCGCCGGTGGCGGCCTGGGTCGACGATATCTATCAGGAAACCTGGTTGGCGGTCACGCGCAGCCGCGAGAGTTATACCGCCAGCGCCGGCTTCCGCACCTGGTTGTACCAGATTGCCCGCAACCGCCTGATCGACATGTTGCGCCAGCACGATCCGGCCCGCTGGCAGCAATGGCAGGACGCCCCGGACGAGACACTGGCGCAGATCGCCGATCCGGCGCCCGGCCCGGAAGGGCAGTACAGCCGCCGGCAGCAGCGCGAGGCATTGCAACAGGCGCTGGCCGATTTGCCGCCGGCGCAGCGCGAAACATTCCTGCTGCGCGAACACGCCGAGCTGGGGCTGGACGAAATCGGCCGGCTGACCGGCGTTTCCAGCGAAACCGCCAAGTCGCGGCTGCGCTATGCCATCGCCAGACTGGCCACGGCGCTGGCCGGGAGGTTTGCATGACTATCGATCCACACAAGCCAGCCAGCGCGGATGAATCCGGCGTGCGCGAGCTGTATCGCGAACTGCCGCAGCCGCGGCCATCGGCCGAGCTGGATCAGGCGATCCTGCTGGCTGCGCGGCAGGCGCTGCAGAACGACAAGGTGGTGCAATTGCCGCCACGCCTGTGGCACAAGCGCCTGCTGTTGCCGTTGTCGATCGCCGCCACGGTGGTGCTGAGCTTCGGCGTGGTCTTGCGGATGCAGCGATCAGCCGACACGCAGGCCTGGCGCGCTGCCGGCCAGTCTGATCATGTGGCGGCAGAGCTGGCCGCCAGCGCCCCGCTGCCGGCGTCCCCGACACCACCGATGAGCCACGAGCCGCCAGCACCGGATCAGCCGCTTGCCTCCGCCACTGCCGGCGCAGGCCGGCAACGCGCCAGTGTCCTGCCAGCCACGGCCGTGCAACAGCCGGTAGAGCAGGCCGCTGCACCGCTCCCGGCCAAATCCGCCGCCAGCCGTGCCGGGATGTCGCTCGACGTCGCACCACCGAGCGCTGGCAGCGCCGCTCCCTTGCTGGCATTGCGGCAGGCCGTTCCCGCTGCCGTGCCGGTTCCTGTGCCTGCTCCTGCGGCCGAGCTGCGCGATGCCGAGCGGAGCGGGGGGCGCTCATCGCCTCCGGCGGCCGCCCTCAAGTCCAGGGCAATGGCCGCCGGCGAGACCGCGCCGGTCGACCCGGCAGTTGTCACCGTGCGCCGCTTGCTGGCAGAAGGTGATCGGGAGGCTGCCCGCCAGGCATTGGTCGTCTATCTCAAGAGCCATCCAGACTGGCTGGTACCGGATGATTTACGCCGTTTGCTCGACGAGCCGGCCCAGGTTGCGCCCAGCCCGGCAGCAAGATTGCCGGCCGCCCATTGATTTATTCATACCGTGGGCATAAATTGCCGCCTCGTCTGCACCGGCCGCCAGACTTGCGGCAGGCCGGTGGCCCACTCATCCCGGAATTGCCACGATATGAAGCGAATTGATCCTGTTTTCTGCCTGCGGCTGATCGTGCCGCTCATGCCTGTTCTGGAACGCCCAGCCGACGGGAGGAGGGCATGAAGCCCCGTCGCCCGGCGGCGGCTGGCGGGCCGCTGCTGATAGCCTTGCAAGCCTGGCAGGCCGGCCGGCTGGATGTCGCGCTCAAGGCCGCATTGCAGGTCGTTCAGCAGCAGCCGACGCACCATGATGCGCTGGTGCTGGCTGGCCGGATTTGCCTGCAGCAGCAAAGACTGCAGGAGGCGATCTCTCTGCTTGGCAGGGCTCAGGCACTCAAGCCGGCCGATCAGTCGACCGCCTGTTTGCTCGCCCAGTGCTGGCAAGTGGCCGGCCGGCCGCTGGTGGCCGCACAGGTGCTGGATGCGCTGTGTGACACCGCCGGTATGCCTTGTGATGCCTGGCTGGCAGCCGCTCAGGCCTGGCTGACTGCCGAGCGGACCGGTCTGGCGCTGCAGCGGCTGACGCAAGCGCTGTCTGCTTTCCCGGACGAGCCCGAAGTGCTGTGGTGGCTGGCGCTCGCTTGTCGTGCCGATGGCCAATACCAGCAGGCCATCGCTACCCTGGGCCGATTGCTGGCGCTGCAACCGGCGCGGGTCGATGCCCGGATCGAATTGGCCGAACTGACCGCTGCGACCGGTGACCCAGCCGCCGCCGCTGCCAATCTCGACCAGCTCGCCTTAGGCGCTGAGCTTCCCGCCGAACCCAGGCTACGGATGACTCAGGCCTGGCTGCGTCTGGGGTTGCCGGAGCGGGGCAGGGCGCTGCTTGCACCCCTGCTGGCGCTCACGCCGCCTGACCAGCGGGTGTTGCTGCTGTATGGCGAGTGTGCGATCGCTGCCGGCGATACGTCTGCATTGCTGGCCTTGCAACGGCCGCCTGTATCGCTTGCCGAGCGCGATCCGTGGCTGCTGGTGTGTCTTGCCCACGCGGCAGTCGCCGCCAAAGACATGGCCAGCGGCGCCCGGTGGGCCGCGCTGGCGCGCAAGGATGGCGTCAGCGACTATCAGACGCTGGCGGTGCAGATCGAGTGTCTGGATGCCGATGCACCGGGCCGTCAAGCTGAGCGGCTGCGGGTACGAAACGAATGCAACAGCCTGTTGCGTGCCAAGCTGGCACCGTTCATGGCGCTGTCGGTTGCCACGGACCAGCCCCGGCTGAAGCTGGGGCTGGTAACGTCCCGCCCGGACAGCGGCCCGACCGGGCACTGGGAGGGCGCCATGCTGGATGCGCTGGCCGCCGGATTCGATACCTATTGCTATTTTGGTCTGGCGCAGGAATCCGGGCGGGAGCAGCGCCTGCGCAGCCAGGTTGCACACTGGCGGAATGTGGCTGGCATGGCCGATGGTGCGCTGGCCGAGCGTATCCGCGCCGACGGGATCGACATCCTGATCGACTGTGACGGCCACCATGCCCGAAGCCGCTTGCCGGTGTTCAGCATCAAACCGGCCCCAATGCAGCTTACTCTGGCTGGCGCGGCCGGAACCGGCATCCAGTGCATCGATTACCGCCTCCGGCTGCCCGATGCCGTGGCTGATGTGGCGCTGCCGTGCGTTGAACCACTGCTGGAGGTGCAGTCGGTTCAGCAACTGCTGCCGGCCTTGCGGTCTGCATGGCAGCAGGTCTGTCAGCGCCAGCAGACAGCGCTGGCTCGCGAGCCAGCATTCGACGAAGCGTTGGCCAGCAACAACTGGGCAGCAGCCGAGCGGGAGTATTGCCTGCGCGGCGACCGGCTGGGTTTGAACGATTCGCGGCGTTTCATTCGTGCCGCCCGCCTGCTGGCCATCCGTGATTATTGTTCGGCCAATGGTCTGCCGTATCGGGTCATGACGCCTGGCCATGAACAGTCTGTTGGCCTGCCGGCTTATTTCGGCGCACCCGCCCCCGAACCTGCGGTCATGGCCATCCCCGAGGCCTATCTGGCCGAAGTGCACGATGCGGTAGTGTTTGCCGACAGCGCTGCCGTGCTGTTACCCGATCATCAGGCGGTGCTCGACATGGCCATGAATGGCGGTGCCAGCCGGTTCGAATTTCGCAGCAGCACGGTGATGTATGTCGACGCGCAGCGGCTGTTCGTCTCGGCGCCGATTGCCGGCGAGATAGAACGATTCGACCGAGCGGTGTTTCTTGGCGGGCCTGGGGCGTTCAACTATTACCACTGGCTGATCGAAATCATGTCCAGGCTGGCGTGGCTGGATGAGACGCCCGAATATGATGACTGGCCCCTGCTGGTCGACCAGGCCGGGCTGCAGATTCCGCAGCACGCCCAGATTCTCGATCTGGTGAACCGCAGCGGCAGACAGGTGATTGCGCTGTCGGCCCATCGCCCGTATCGGGTGGATCGTCTTTGCGTGCCGGCGCACCTGGCCTGGCTGCCTTTCAATTACCGGGCCGGGCAGACCATGCAGGTATCCGACCAGTTCCTCTCAGACAAGGCGATCCAGTTTCTTCGCCAGCGGCTGGTGCCGCCTCAGCCGGACAAGGCATCGCCGCGCAAGCGGCTGTTTATCGCACGGCGCGGCACTGCCGGCTATCGTCATCTGCGCAACGAGGCCGAGCTGGAGGCCTTGTTCGTCGAATTCGGATTCGAGCCGATCCGCCCGGAACGGCTCAGCATTCAGCAACAGATCGAATGTTTCAGCCAGGCGCAAGTGATTGCCGGGCCGACTGGCGCCGGCATGACCAACATCCTGTTTGCCCCGGATGACGCCAGAATCATCTGTTTCATGCCGAAATACCTGCAGGACTTCGCCTCGTTTTCCGGGCTGGCAGCCATCCGTAAGCTGCCGATGCTGTTTCTGGACGGTACGCCGGTCGAAGGCTCGCACCGCATTTACTTCCAGAGCGATTTCACCGTCGACCTGCAACAAGCCCGGTCGCTGTTGATGAGTTTTTGCCCCTTGGACCACCCGTGAGTACAAACAGGGCCATGCAGGGCGCGGCGATGCTCTCCGAGCCCTCTGGCGAGGTGGCCCGTGTTTGTCTGTTGTCCGATCCAGCGCGTCGGTAGTCAGGCGACCTTGACGTGGAGCAGTACTTTTTCCAGCTCGGCAAAGCTGCGTGCATGAGCCATCGGATCCAGTTCCAGCCCCAGCTGCCGGGCGATTTCGGCCGCCGAGAAAATGCCGCGGATTTTCGGCTCGCCAAACTCGACGGTGGTCACCAGTACATGCTGCAGCCCGAGCCCTTTCAATGAATTCACCAGATCGCCGATGCTGCTCTGAATCACATCCGGCAGTGGCAGGGCGCGCAAAGTTTCGACCGGATGCATGATATCCGCTACCTGAACGTCTTCCCGCTTGACCCGGTGTTTTTCCACATATTCGATGGCGCGTTCGCCGAGAATGTCGTTGGCGGTAATCAGCCCTTGCAGCACGCTGTCGTCGTCCAGTACCAGCAACATCCGTACACCGACGGTTTTCATCTTGTCCAGCGTTCTGGATAGCGATGCCTGTGGCGCAATGGTCGCGGCCGGTACCAGCCGGAAGTCGGTCATCACTGCCAGTGCAGGGTGATCGAGGGTAAGGCTGTCGTAGCCCCGGTCGGTTTTCGCGCAGGTGGATGCCGGATCGATCGGGCGAAAGGGCAGGGTACGATAATGTGCGTTCATGAGGCCTCCTGTTGTTCGTCGCTTGTATTTCAGTGTAGGTCAGGCGGCCATGCCTGCAAGCTACAAAAAGGGCGCCGTGTGGCGCCCTCTCGTCTGTGGCAGGCTGAACGGGAGCTATTCGTCCCGGTTGGGGGTCAGAACGCTACGATTGCCGTTCGATTCCATCGGTGACACCAGTCCTGCGGCTTCCATCTGTTCAATCAGCCGGGCGGCCCGGTTGTAGCCGATGCGCAAATGACGTTGCACGGCCGAGATCGACGCCCGGCGGGTTTTCAGTACGATCGCAACCGCTTCGTCATACAGCGGATCGGCTTCGGCATCCATTCCGGCGGCTTCACCCCCCCCGTTGCCACCGTCGTCAAGCAGCGCGCCGCCGGTGAGAATGCCATCGATATAGTCGGGCTCGCCGGTGGACTTCAGGAATTCCACCACATGATGCACTTCGTCATCGGCGACAAATGCACCATGTACCCGTTGCGGGTAGCCGGTGCCGGGAGGCAGGAACAACATATCACCCTGGCCAAGCAGCGATTCGGCGCCCATCTGGTCGAGAATGGTGCGCGAGTCGATTTTCGACGATACCTGGAACGCGATCCGGGTCGGGATATTGGCCTTGATCAGGCCGGTGATCACATCGACCGACGGCCGCTGCGTTGCCAGAATCAGGTGGATGCCTGCGGCACGGGCTTTCTGCGCCAGGCGGGCGATCAATTCCTCGATTTTCTTGCCGGCGACCATCATCAGGTCGGCGAATTCGTCGACCACCACGACGATGAACGGCAGTACTTCCAGTGGCTCCGGATCGTCCGGTGTCAATGTGAACGGGTTGGTGATCTTTTTGCCGGCTTTTTCCGCTTCTTTCAGCTTCTGGTTGTAACCGGCGATGTTGCGCACGCCCATCGCCGACATCAGCTTGTAACGTTTTTCCATCTCGGCCACGCACCAGTTGAGCGCGTTGGCGGCCAGTTTCATGTCGGTGACCACCGGCGCCAGCAGGTGCGGAATCCCGTCGTAGACCGACAGTTCGAGCATTTTCGGATCGACCATGATGAAACGCACGTCGTGCGGCGATGCCTTGTACAGCAACGACAGAATCATGGTGTTGACGCCGACCGACTTGCCCGAGCCGGTGGTACCGGCCACCAGCAGGTGCGGCATCTTGCCCAGATCGGCCACCACCGGCTTGCCGGCGATATCCTTGCCCAGCGCCACGGTCAGGTGCGACGACATCTGCGCATAAGGTTCGGAGGCGAGGATTTCCGACAGCCGCACGATCTGGCGTTTCGGGTTCGGCAGCTCCAGGCCCATGTAGGTCTTGCCGGGAATGGTTTCGACCACGCGGATCGATACCAGGCCCAGGGCGCGTGCCAGGTCTTTCATCAGGTTGACGATCTGCGCGCCCTTGACGCCGACGGCGGGGTCGATTTCGTAACGGGTGATCACCGGGCCGGGGTAAGCAGCGACGATTTTGACTTCTACGCCGAAATCGGCCAGCTTGCGCTCGATCAGCCGGGAGGTGTATTCCAGGGTTTCGTGGCTGACTGATTCCTGCAGCACACCAGGCGGTTCAAGCAGGGTAACCGACGGCAGCAGGCCGGACGCATGGGAGGCCGGCAAGGGCAGGTCGTCAAACAGCGGTCGCTGGACTTCCTTGCGAGCCTCGGCAACAGCCGGTTTTTCGGCACGTTCAACCTTGGTCGGGCGGAATGAGGGCGCTGCGATGGCTGCTTCAGGAGGATCGATCTCCTCGGCGAAATCGAAAGGTACTTCCCCTGGCGGGGCGGCATTCACCCATGCTGCCGGCTGGGTCGCCACACCGCTGGCCAGTGGCTCGGGCGCATCAGTTTTGGGCTGTGGCGCCACGGCTGGCAGACTGGGCTCGCTGAAAGTCGGCTCGATGGCTTCGTTGCGCGATCGGGTCGTTTGGGTGGCTTTTTCCGGTTTGCCTGCGGCTACGGCGGCATCGGGTTGGGCAGCGGGGCGACGCAGTCGCCACTCCTGATGCAGATTGACGGCCTTGAGCCAGGTTTTTTCCAGCCAGGTTCCCAGTGATTCCATGACTTGCAGCCAGGAAATGCCGGTAAAGATGGAAAAACCGACTGCAATCAATGCCAGCATGATCAGCGTGGCACCGGAAAATCCGATCACCCGGTGCAGCGAGTCGCCAACTTCCGCACCCAGCAAGCCTCCCGGAGCCAGCGGCAGGGGGGCTTTCATACTGTACATACGCAGCGATTCCAGCCCGCAGCTGGCAACCAGCAAGGTGACGAATCCACTGACCCGAATAAATGCCACCGGTTTGCTGCCGGCTTCCACCCGGTCGATCCGTTTGTAACCCCACCAGATCGCTGCGATGCAGAACACCACCCACCACCAGGCAGAAAATCCGAACAGGTACAGCAGCAGGTCAGAGATCCAGGCCCCCAGCTCGCCGCCACGGTTCTGCATCTGCGGCCGGGTGGCACTGTGCGACCAGCCGGGGTCAGCCGGGTGATACGACAACAGGATCAATACCAGGTAGATCGCCGCTACGACCAGCACCAGCCACCACGATTCACGCAACAGACTGGCGACATGAGGGGGCAGCGGGGAGCGCTGGTTGGGTACGGCTTGAGGTTTTTTGAATAAATTCATGATTATAGCGCCGTTACTAAAAGCATTTTGTGACGATTATAGCTGTTAACGGCAGCAGCGTGAAAAGCTTGAGGGGCCTATATTGCAAAGTGCATACATAGCGCTTCCGGCGCGAGGGAGGTGACATGCTATTGTTTCTGGCTCGCTGGACAAGAATCCTGACCGGATGGATCGATCTGACGCTGTTTACGGTGGTGATGCTGGTACTGGCCTGGTTGCCGGCGGCCCTGCGCCAGCGTGTGTACCCTCCGCTATTCCACGCCTGGTGCCGGGTGTTCGTCCGAGCCGTCAACGTGGATCTGCGTCTGCACCAGAAGAACGTCAGGCCCTTGCCTGCACAATACATTCTGGTGGCAAACCACCCTTCGGCCTTCGAGGATATTGGTGTACCCGCATTGTTCCCGGTAACGTCACTGGCCAAGATCGAGGTTCGGGACTGGTGGATCGTCGGCCGGATCGCCGTGGCCTGTGGCACGCTGTTCGTCCAGCGCGAGTCGGCCGACTCGCGCCGGGCGGCCTTGCAGGCAATCGTCGATGGTTTGCATGCCGGCAAGAATATCGCTCTCTATCCTGAAAGTGGATGCAAGGGGCGGCGTTTGTACAGCCATTTCCGCTACGGGGCGTTTGAAGCCAGCCTGGCCAGCGGGGTGCCGATTCTGCCCGTCTTTATCCACTATGAGGCACAGGACGATTTCGAGTGGCGCGATCCACAGACCTTGCCCGACAAGATGTGGCACTTCATCACCACGCGCAACAATCACGCCAACTATTACGTTTACGATGCGATCGACCCGGCAGGGTTCGATAGCAAAGAGTCATATTGCCAATATGTGTACGGGTTGTATCAGCGCTGGCAGCAGCAGTATCTGGAGTGACCGCGGGGCAGGGAGGCTTGAGGCCGCCAGTCAGGCCAGATAAGCCTGCAGCCGTGATTCGATGATGCGCGGGTTTTCACCGTTACCGATGGCAACCAGGCCGGTTACGAACATTTCCTTCAGCTTCACCTGGTGTTCGATATGCGCTTTCAGCTTGTTGGCGATAGGCAGAAACAACAGATTGGCACTGCCCACGCCATAGATGGTGGCCACAAACGCTACGGCAATGCCGCCGCCGAGCTTGGATGGGTCGGAGAGGTTTTCCATGACATGAATCAGCCCCATCACGGCGCCCAGAATGCCAATGGTCGGTGCGTAGCCTCCCGCAGCCTCCCATACCTTGGCTGCGTTGCGCTGTCCGTCTTCGTAGAGATCGATTTCCAGCTCCAGCGAAGCACGCAACTGCTCCGGCTCGGTGCCATCCACCAGTAGCTGAATGCCTTTTTTCATGAACGGATCGCTTTGGGCGTTCATCTGTGCCTCCAGTGCCAGCAGGCCTCCTTTGCGCGAGGCCTGGCTCCATTCCAGCATGGTGCGGATCAGTCGTTCCGGGTTGTAACCGGGCGGCAAGAACACCCATTTCGCCAGTCGCATGCCCCGCAGGAATACCTGGCTGCTGCTTTGCAGCATCACCGCGCCAAATGTGCCACCGAGTACGATCAGGAATGCCGTCAATTGCAGCAAGGAGGCGATGTGTCCCCCTTCCAGGGCCTGGCCGCCCAGAATGGCCAGCAGAGCCAGTGCGATACCGATGACGCTGATTTTGTCCAGATTCTGCATCTGTGGTCCTTATTCGCTGGCGATTATTTCAGCCAGTCTTTCAGGCGGCTCCGCAAGCGGGCCACAGCCTGGCTGTGCAACTGGCAAATCCGTGATTCGGATACCCCCAGCACAGCACCAATTTCCTTAAGATTGAGCTCTTGCTCGTAGTAAAGCGCCATGACCAGCTTTTCCCGCTCCGGCAGGACTTCGATCGCCTCGCCAAGGCTGTGCCGAAACCGCGCATCGTCCAGAACCAATGCCGGATTCGAGGCGTGATCCGCCCGCAGGTTGTCCAAGTGGCTGCCTTCGTCGTCAGTGTCAGTATCGTCGTAGTGGATCAGCTGAAAACCCCGGGCGTCATCCAGCATCTGTTGATAGTCGGCCAGCGGCAGGCCCAGTTCATTGGCGATATCCTGTTCGACAGGCGCTCGGCCCAGCTTTTGCTCCAGCCGATGAATCGCTGACTCGATGCTGCGCAGGTTTTTGCGGCTGCTGCGAGGCATCCAGTCGGCCTCGCGCAGTTCATCGAGAATGGCTCCGCGTATCCGTTGGGTGGCGTAGGTTTCGAACTGCGCCCCCTGGCCTGCATCAAAATGATAGGCTGCTTCCATCAGGCCGATCATTCCGGCCTGGATCAGGTCGCCCACATCCACGCTGGCCGGCACGCGTGCCATGAAGTGATAGGCGATGCGTTTGACCAGCGGTGCAAATTGCCGGATTCGATCGTCGGGGGTAATGCCGATATCGGGTTTGTACATGGTGGTGTCAGGGGTGATTCAGGCCTTCGGCCAGAGCCCGGCTGCTCTGGATCAGGCGATGAACAAAGCTGGTCGGCGTGGTCAGCTGGCCAGCCGGTTGCTGCCAGCCGTCGATCGCACTGGCCAGTTGTACAAAAGCGCAGCTGGATTCTGCGTCCGGAAAGGCATTTACTACCGGTTGCTGCAGACGGTTGGCCCTGGCCAGCCGGTCATCTTCCGGCACAAAGCCGATTAGGCGTAGCGAGACATCAATGTAGCGACCTGCTACTTCGACAAGGCGCCGGAACAGGGTTTGCGCTTCAGAAAGTGACTGCACACGGGTAATCAGCACCCTGAAACGGTGCTGGCCATATTCGCGATGCAGCAGCTTGATGATCGCGTAGGCATCAGTGATGGATTCTGCACGATGGCTGATGACGATTACGTTTTCTTCTGCCGCCAGGTTCAGGCTGGGTAGCGGATTGGTGACCGCCGGACGTGCGTCGACCAGGATCAGGTCAACTGTCGAGGTCAGCTGGCTGAATTCGAATGCCAGCCGGTCTTCTTCATACGCGCCCAGGCGGGCGAGGCTGGCCGGGCTGGCACAAAGCTGGATCAGGTCAACCCCTGCAGGCAGGGCAATCAGCGCCCGCTCCAGCGGCAGTCGTTGCTGGAGAACCTGTTCCAGATCGATGGCCTGTTGGATGCCAAATCGTGAAGCGATATTGCCCGGTCCGAGGTGTTCATCCAGGACCAAGACCCTGCGTCCCTGATGAGACAGCGCCAGGGCCAGATTCAATACCGTACTGGTGGTGCCGGTTCCGCCGCGTCCGCCATTGAAGCAGATGCTGCGCGTGTGATCACGGGCAACCAGCCGTCGCAGCCCTGCCGCCTGATCTCCTTGCCAATCAGCCATTCAGCCCTCCTGCCTTGCTGACCCGGGACTGATCGGCATTGGCGCCGTAATACAGGGGATATTCCTCGGCTCGCAGCGTGTAGGGTGACATGTCCGGCTCAGTGCGGAACGACCGATCGAGCAGGTACAGTGGATTGGGCAGGTGCAGATCTTCGGGAACCCGCTGACCATTGGTGACATAGTGCAGCGGTAGTTTGTGCCGGATGATGACATCCAGCGCAGTGCCCAGCGACATGGCCTCGTCCAGCTTGGTCAGAATGGCGCCGGCAAGTCCGCCTCCTTGCTGGTAGCACCGCACAACATCGTCAAGTGTGCTGCCTTGCGCGGTTGCTGATACCAGCAGGATACGCTCGACCTGGCTGCTTCTACCGGCCAGCAGTGCGATCTGCTCGGTCAGCCGTTTGTCGCGCTGGCTCATGCCGACCGTGTCGATCAACACCAGAAAACGATTTCCCAGATCCGACAGGGTTAGTTGCAGGTCGTCTTCGTCTTTGACCGAATAGACCGGGACGCCAAGGATTTTGCCGTAGATGCGCAACTGATCGTGCGCACCAATCCGGTAGCTGTCCGTGGTGATCAGCGCAATATTGCTGGCACCATGCTTGAGTGTGCAACGGGCTGCGATCTTGGCTACCGTTGTGGTTTTTCCTACCCCGGTCGGGCCGACCAGTGCGAAGACGCCGCCACGATCAATCAGATCCTGGCCTGCCGCAATGACCGGGAGGTTGCGCTGCAGCGCGGTACGAATCCATTTCATGCCGGTGTCGATGTCATAGCTGCCCGGCATGTGATCCAGCAATTGACGGGTCAGGGCAGGGCTGTAGCCATAAGACAGCATCCGGCGAAATACCTCGAGCTTTTCGGGCGAGTGTTTCTGCAAATCGCTCCAAGCCAGGCCGGCAAGCTGGCCTTCCATCATCTGCCGCAGGAATTTCAGCTCCTTGACAATGTCGCGCATCGCTTCGCCGGTCTGGCCATCCTGCTGTTCAGGTGTCGCGGAGGCGGGGGCGGGGCGGCTGGGTCGGGTTTCCTCGACATCGTCGATCACGTACCGTTCGGTGCGCCGCGGCTTGGCCGGGGTATCGGGCAGGGCGGCTGGCGGAGGATCGGCGCGGGGCGGGGTGAATGGACGTGGTTCGGCTCGGGCCTTGGCTGTCGCTGCTGGCGGTTCTGCCTGGCTGGAAATGGCCGCCACGAACGCATCCTCCGGCGTAGTGTCGTCTTCTTCCGGCAGGGCATAAGTGCGTTGCAGCGAGCGGCTACGGGCGTGACTGTTGTTGCTGGCTGCTGGCGGCAAAGCTGCGGCTACGGTGCGATTGGCAGGATTGCTGGCGGTATTGTTGGTTAGCGTGGCTACGTCGGCATCGGATGCTGCCATGATCTCGACCCCACCGCCGGCAATTTGACGGTTGGCCAGAATCAATGCGTCACGTCCGAGCGCATCGCGTACCTGCCGCAATGCATCACGGGTGTTCGAGCCATAAAATTTTTTGACGATCATGCTGCGCCGCCCGGTGAATCTGGGCGCCGGTCTGGTCGGCTGCCATCCTTGCCGGCAACAGGCGAACTCACCCGTTGGCAGGCAGCATGTCGGTGTTTGATGTCGGTCATTGTCCCTTGTCCGGGTGCGCGGTCAAGCGCTGCTGCCGGAAGAATGCGTCGCGGGCAAGCCGCGTGCTTCAGCCGGTCAGGCGCGTCCTCCGATTACCGCGACGACTCTTATGTTCCTGCTGTCTGGAATTTCATTATGGGATACAACCTTCAACTGCGGTACGCTGCGGCGCAGAAAACGTGATAGCAAGGCGCGCAGGCTGCCTGGTACCATCAAAACTGCTGCCTGACCTTGCTGTTCGCGTATTTCGGTAGCTTGCGCAGCTTGCTGCAACAGCGCCTCGGCAAGACCGGGTTCGAAGCCTCCGCCTCCCCCTTTTGCCTGTACTGCCTGAGTCAGAATCTGCTCCAGTTGCGGATCGAGCGCGATCAGCTCCAGTTCATCAGTATCCCCGAATATTTGATGGATGATAGCACGTCCCAGCGCGGCCCGAACGGCATTGGTCAACTCGTCCACGTCGGGGTTGCGGGGATAGTGATCCCCCAGCGTTTCCAGAATGGTGCGCATATCGCGGATATGGACGCCATCTTCCAGCATATTTTGCAGCACTTTTTGCAGAATGCCGATCGGCACGATCTTGGGCACGGTTTCTTCAACCAGCTTGGGCACTTCCTTGGCCACATGGTCGAGCAAGGCCTGGACTTCTTCCCGGCCGAGCAGCTCAGCGGCATGCTGGTTGAGAATGTTGGACAAATGCGTTGCCACTACCGTACTGGCATCAACGACGGTGTAGCCCAGCGTCTGAGCGTGATCGCGCTGGCCGGCATCAATCCAGACGGCGGGCAAACCAAAGGCTGGATCACGTGTCTGGGTGCCTTGCAGTTCACCCAGCACCCGTCCCGGGTTGATGGCCAGGTACATGCCCGAATAGGCATCGCCGCTGCCGGCATCGACCCCCTTCAGGGTGATGCGATACTGGTTGGGCTTGAGCTCCAGGTTGTCGCGGATGTGCACTGCGGGCACCAGGAAGCCCATTTCCTGAGCGATCTTCTTGCGGATGCCGCGAATGCGTCGGAGCAGTTCGCCGTCCTGATTGCGGTCGACCAGTGCGATCAGCCGGTAGCCGACTTCCAGCCCGACCAGGTCGACCGGTTGTACGTCGGCCCAGCCGACTTCCTGCAGTTCAGGGGGAGCGGGGGCCTGAGCGGCTTCCGGTTCGGGAGGCGGCGCTTCCAGGGCGCGCTTTTCGCGCTGTTGCTGCATGTATGCAATGCCGCCCAGTGCCGCAGCCATGATCAGGAACGGGACGTGAGGCATGCCTGGAATCAGCCCCAGCAGCGCCAGCACGGCACCGGAAATCTGCAGCACCTGAATGCGCTGGAACAACTGGCCGATCAGTTGTTGCGACATGTCTTCGTCGGTGCCGACCCGGCTGACGACGATGCCGGCGGCGGTGGAGATGATCAGTGCCGGGATCTGGGCGACCAGTCCGTCACCGATGGTCAGCAGGGTGTAGTTGTTGGCTGCGGTGGCGAAGTCCAGATTGTGCTGCAACATGCCGACCAGCAATCCCCCGAGTACATTGACCACCATGATCAGAATGCCGGCTACGGCATCGCCGCGCACAAACTTGCTCGCACCATCCATGGCGCCAAAAAATTCGGCTTCCTGTGCAATGACCGTCCGGCGGCGGCGCGCTTCGTCCTCGGCGATCAGGCCGGCATTGAGGTCTGCGTCGATCGCCATCTGCTTGCCTGGCATCGCATCCAGGGTAAAGCGGGCACTTACTTCGGCAATTCGCCCAGCGCCTTTAGTGATCACGACGAAGTTGATCAGGATCAGAATGACAAATACCACGATCCCGACCGTGTAATTGCCTCCCACCAGAAAGTGACCGAAAGCCTCGACTACCTTGCCGGCAGCATCCGGGCCAGTGTGCCCTTCCAGCAAGACCTGGCGGGTGGATGCCACGTTCAGCGACAGCCTGAGTAGCGTGGTGATCAGCAATACCGTGGGAAATGCCGAAAACTGCAGGGGTTGCGTGGTGTAGAGACTGACCAGCAACACGATGATCGACATGGCGATATTGAAGGTAAACAGCAGATCCAGCAGAAACGGCGGCAGCCGCAGGATCATCATCGCCAGGATCAGCAGGATCAATACCGGGCCGGCGAGACGGTTCAGGCTCAGTCCACCGATGATGGTTGGAGAGTTGGCAGGTGCTTGCATCAGGCCTTATTGATCGGAGTTTGGATTCGTGCGACGAGTATAGCGGCTTGCTACTTATTCTGGCGCTGGATTGCCGTTCTGTGTCTCCGGGTCCATGTCGCTGGGTACCGGCAATTCTCCGGGTTCGGCAGGCGCGACACCGCCTTCGGTCTGGTAGTGTCTGAGCTGATACACATAGGCCAGGACTTCGGCTGCTGCTGTGTACAGTCTGGCCGGGATTTCCTGCCCCAGTTCAGCGTTGAAATACAGTGCCCGGGCAAAGGGTGGTGTACGCAGAATGGCCACCCGGTTTTCCCGGCCCAGTTCAATAATCCTTTCGGCAAGCAGATGCGCCCCTTTGGCGACTACAGTCGGCGCCTGCATGCTGCTGCTCTGGTAGCGCAGCGCCACGGCGTAGTGAGTCGGATTGGTGACAATCACGTCTGCCTTGGGGACCTCGGCCATCATCCGTCTTCTGGCCGCCTCGCGCTGCATGGCACGGATCCGCGCCTTGATCTGCGGATCGCCGTCAGATTCTTTCGATTCCTGCCGCAGCTCTTCCTTGGTCATCCGCAGGCTGCGGCTGTAGTTCCACATCTGGAACGGAACGTCAAAGATCACCAGCAAGATCATCGATCCGATGACCATTTCCATGGTGAAGGCGACCAGGTGCGCAGTATGGCCGATGCTCGATTGCAGCGATTCGGCGCTCAGACCGACAAAATCGCCCCGTTCGCTCCAGATAACGTAAAACGCTACACCGCCGATCAGCATGGATTTGGCGATGGCCTTGAGCATTTCACTCAGGGCCGACATCGAAAACATCCGCTTCAGGCCGCTGGCGGGATTGAGTTTGGAAAAGTCAGGGGTCAGCGGTTCGGTGGTGAACAGCCAGCCCCCCATCAGCAGCGGCGAAATCGCTGCGGCCAGCGTGACAGCCAGCAGCAAAGGCATGAATGCCACCAGTGTGTCCAGTCCGAATTGGGCAAACAGATCGAGCATTTGCTGGGGGTGGCGCAGCATGCTGCGATCAAAGCTCAGGCTTTTGCGGGTAATGTTGGCCAGGTGGCCAAAAAAACGATCGCCCATGAAGACCAGCGATGCCAGCCCGCTCATCAGTACCGCAAAGGTCACCAGTTCACGGGAGCGGGCGATGTTGCCTTTCTTGCGTGCCTCATCCAGCCGTCGGGCCGAGGCTTCTTCCGTTCGTTCCTGGTCGCTGTCTTCAGCCATGGTGGCGCATCCTGCTGCGGCGAGTCATTGGTCTCCGGGGACCCCGGGCGATCTGTTGTGATGATAGAGGATAATCCGCTAAACAGCATGCAAGCTGTCGGCCTAGGGCATTTCATTACGAGCCGGGTGGAAAAATATCCTTGGATTTGCGCGCTTGCGGGGCGCATGGCGGGCCTGTGCAACGGGAAAACAGGTGTTTCTCATGCTGGTGCTGCTGGCCAGCCTTAAGTCCGGCAGGCTGCTAGAATGGCTGATGACATCACACTGGGATTCAAGCCTGTATGGCTACCGCAACATTACCGCGACGTGTCGGTCGCTTCCAGATCATCAAGCTGCTCGGCAAGGGTGGCCAAGGGGCAGTGTATTTTGCCCACGATCCGCAACTGCAGCGACCGGTGGCGCTCAAAACCATCCGGCTGGAGAAGCAGACGCCGCAGGCCTTGCAAGCGCTGGTTGACGAGGCTCGTACCGTCAGCAGTCTGCAGCATCGCAATATCGTTACCGTTTACGATCTGGTGCAGGAGGAAGGTCAGCAGTACATGGTAATGGAATACGTCGAGGGCAGGACGCTGGCACAAATGCTGACTGGCGAACCTCTCGACAAACTGCAGGCTATCGAGCTGACTTGCCAGGTACTCGATGGGCTGGCCTATGCCCACGGCAAACGGGTGCTGCACTGCGATATCAAGCCCGCCAATATCATGATCGATCCGCATGGCACCGCCCGCATCATGGACTTCGGCATCGCCCAGCAACCGGGGCAGGCGGGCCAGGGCAAGGGGACACCCGGCTATATGGCTCCGGAAGCGGTTGCAGGCAAGTCGCTGGGCGAGGCTGCCGATGTGTTCGCCTGCGGCTTGATCCTATACGAGATGCTTGCCGGCCGGGCTGCGGCCAGCGGCGACAATGTGTTCGCGATCATGCACAGCATTGCTAACGAGCCCTTTGCTGCGCCGTCCACGCTCAACCCGGAGGTCGATGAAAAACTGGACAATATCGTCCAGCGCGCCTTGCTGAAAGATCCGGCAGACCGCTTTACCAACGCAGACAGCTTTCGGCAGGCGCTCAGGCAATACCTGCAGCCGGCCCCGGCCCCAGCTGCTGTGGACGAGGCAGGCGGTGCCTCGGGTACGCTGGACTTTCTGTTGCGGCGGATTCGCCACAAAAGCGATTTTCCAGCGTTGTCACAGGCGATCAGTGCGATCAACCGGATCACCAACGCCGACGCCGAAAGCCTGCATACCCTGTCGGCCACCATTCTCAAGGATTTTTCGTTGACCAACAAATTGCTGCGGCTGGTCAACTCGGCCACCTACAGCCAGTTTGGCGGCACAATCAGCACCATTTCCCGGGCCGTGGTCATTCTGGGGTTCGATACCGTTCGCAATCTGGCGATTACCCTGGTTCTGTTTGAGCACCTGCAGAACAAGAATCAGGCCATTCATTTGCGCGATGAGATCATCCAGTCCTTTTTCTGTGGCCTGACTGCACGGATCATCGATCAGAAACTGGGCGGGCGGGTTCAGGAAGAAAGCTTCATCTGTGCCGTATTTCACAATCTCGGGCGCTTGCTGGCAACCTTTTATCTTTATGATGAAGCGGTCGAGATCCGCAAGCAGGTCAAGTCCGGCACCGCAGAAAACCGGGCGGCCCTGGCCGTGCTGGGGTTGACCTATGAAGAGCTGGGAATCGGCATTGCCCAAGCCTGGAACTTTCCTGAAAAAATGGTGCAGAGCATGGCACGCCTGCCGGATGAGCGCGTGAAAAAGCCCCAGACCGGCATTGACCGGTTGAAGGTCGTCAGCGGACTGGCTGGCGATCTGGTGCAACTGGCTGCCAGCGGCGAAACGGCCGAGCGAGGCCGGCAGCTGGCCGTTCTGGCGCAGCGTTACGGACCGGCCCTCCCGTTTTCCGAGTCGGACCTCAAGCGGCTGGTCGATGAGGCCGTGCAGGAGTTTGCTCGCGAGGCCGCTATTTACGGTGTCAATGCCGCTCGCAGCGAGGTGTTGCGTAACGCCCGTCAATGGGCTGGTCTGGATCAGACCAGTACCGGGGGCGATACGCTCGACCAGCAGTTCGAGCAAACACGGGTGATGGAGGCGCAGGCGGCTTCACCCATGGATCCGCAAGATCGCAAGACCGTGCTCTCCGCCGGCATCCAGGACATAACCAATACCCTGGTCGAAAACTACAATCTGAATGATCTGCTGCGCATCATTCTGGAAACCATGTATCGCGGTATGGGCTTTGACCGGGTGGTGCTCTGTACCCGTGACGTCCGCAGCAACAACATGCCGGCAAGGATCGTCTTCGGCGAGGGAGCCGAGCGATTGCTGAAAACATTCACCATTCCGCTGGGTAAATCACAGGATGTTTTTCAGGTAGCAATTGACAAGCAGGCGGACATTTTTCTAAGTGACATTGATGCCGACAACATTCGTGACCGGATTCCCGCCTGGTATCGCAGCCAGATCCAGTCAAGAACTTTCATCTTGCTGCCTCTCGCTGTTGAGAAAAAAGTCATCGGTATGTTCTATGCCGACAAGTCTGCCGCGGGCAGTCTTGCCATTCCCGCCCAAGAGCTCAATCTGCTGAAAACCCTGCGTAATCAGGCCGTGCTGGCCATTCGCCAGAAGCAGCTGGGGTAATAACGGTTTGCATCTGGCTGACCTGTTGCTCCTGTCCGTCATTGGCTTTTAACCTGAATCCGGTAAAATAGAGCTACAAATCTAATAATTTGTGCGCTGCAGCAAAAGCCGCTTGACATCGCTTGTGCGGTGGCTAGAATGGCGAATGGTGCGGTGCAATATGTTACAAATCAGAAATTTTGAGAGAGGTTACATCATGGTAAATGTAGAAAAACTGGCTGAACTGAATGAAGCAGGCCTGAACAAGGCCATTCGCGTATCGAACATCGCTCTGGCGGGCATTGAGCGTCTGGTTGCGCTGCAGATCGAAGTGACCAAGGCTGTCATCAGCGAAAGCACTGAAAACGCCAAGGCGCTGGCACAGGTCAAGGACGTTCAGGGCTTGGTATCCTTGCAGTCCAATCTGGCCCAGCCCGCTATGGACAAGGCCATGAACGTGGCCAAGAGCTTCTACGAAGCAGCCAGCGCGACCCAGACCGAACTGGCCAAGCTGGTTGAAGAAGAAATGAATGCCGCATCCAAGAGCACCGCCGGCATTCTGGAAAACCTGCAAAAATACGCACCGGCTGGTTCGGACACCGCACTGAATGCCATCAAGTCAGCCATCGCTGCAGCGTCGAGCGCATATGACACAGTCACCAAGACAGCCCAGAAGGTTGCTTCGGAGTTGGCAGAAGCCGGTGTTTCGGCTGCCACTACTTCGGCCAAAGCAGCTGCCACCGCTACGCGTCAGCCTGCACCGGCAGCCAAGAAGGCCGCTGCCGAATGATCTGACAGATCTGTTCTGGTAGACGAAAAACCCGGTAGAAATTACCGGGTTTTTTCATTTGCCCCACGAACCAGACCGGTCTTTCCGACTGGCGTTTTGGTGACCGGCAACCTATAACGGCATATTGCCGGCATCGTCCTGGAGTGATCGTATGCATACTTCCGCGAAGCTGTATTTCGATTGGTGGCGTTCCTGTATTGCACTTTCTCTCAACTATCGTCAACTGATGCTGGATTGCTTGCGGCATGGCATGGCTCCCTGGTTTGAGCACATGTCTTCGGTCAATCCGGCGGTTTCTGATCCCGTGGCAGGTGTACGGCACTGGTTGCTGTATCAAAGCTCGATGCAGGATTTCTGCAAATCGATGGAGGTGCGCTCTCCATTAATGCTAGTCGCCTTGATCGGTGAAGATGCGCATCGGTGCGCCGGGGAACCGTCCAATCAGCTGTTGACCCAACTGATCCGCTTGACGGCGTCGCCTGCTGAATGATGCGTTGGCGATCGTTTGTCATGTCCCTACACGGCCGGCTAATACCGGCCGTTGTGTTTGGTGCCGGCGGGTGCATGGCATAATGATTACCGAAAGGGGTACCGGCCGCCGAACAGGGCTGGTGCATGTTCCGATGATTTCAGGGTGATGTCTCATGGTTTCTGTCGTTCGCCCGGTCGCTACGTCCGGGGATGCTGTCGACGACGCAGCAAGGTGGCTGGCTCAGCTGGATCAGTCGTTTTCGGCACCGGAAAAGGCTGCGATCCGTGCTGCACTGGATTTCATCGAGCCGCTTTACCGGGCGCGCACCTTGCCGCCGACGGGGGAGCCATTGCTGGCCCATGCGTTGGGTGCCGCATCGGTGTCGGCTCAGCTACGCACTGACAGCGAGGCGCTGATCGCGACGTTGTTGTTTGCAGTTCCTGATCTGCTGGAAAGCGCGTCTGAGCAACTGGCAGAGCGGTTTGGCCCTGGCATTGCGGCGCTGCTGGATGGTATCACCCGGGTACGCAAAATCCAGGAACTGCATTACATGGATTTGCATTTGTTGCAGCCTGAGGAACGTCATCAGCAGGCCGAGTCGTTGCGCAAGATGCTGTTGGCGATGGTTGCGGACATTCGGGCGGTGCTGGTCAAGCTGGCCTGGCGCACTCAGACCATGCACTACCTGAGCCAGTGTCCGGCCGACATCGCACGCGAAGTTGCCCGTGAAACGCTGGAGGTCTACGCACCGCTGGCAAACCGCCTGGGAGTCTGGCAGATCAAGTGGGAGCTGGAAGACCTGGCTTTCCGCTATATCGAGCCGCAGTTATACAAAAAAATCGCCCGTCTGCTGGACGAAAAGCGGGTGGATCGGGAGCGGTTCATTGCTGATGTGATCGACGCCATCCGGCAAGAGCTGGAAAAGGCAGAGGTTCGCGCGGAAGTGACCGGCCGGCCGAAACACATTTACAGCATCTACCGGAAAATGCAGAAAAAGCACCTCGATTTTTCCGAGGTCTACGATGTGCGTGCGATTCGTGTGCTGGTGGGCGACGTCAAGGATTGCTACACGGTGCTGGGCATCGTCCACAACCTCTGGCAGCCGATTCCCGGTGAGTTTGACGACTATATCGCCCAGCCGAAGGGGAATTATTACCGTTCGCTGCATACCGCAGTCATTGGCCCGCAGGACAAGGCGGTCGAGGTTCAGATCCGCACATGGGACATGCATCGCCATGCCGAACTGGGCGTGGCGGCGCACTGGCGCTATAAGGAAGGCGGTGCGCAGGATCCGCGTTACGAGGAAAAGATAGCATGGCTGCGGCAGATTCTAGAGTGGCGTGACGATGTAGCCGATGCGGGTGAACTGGCCAGGCAGTTCAAGACCGAATTGTTTCAGGATGTGGTGTATGCGCTGACCCCGCAGGGCAAGGTAATTTCTCTGCCCCGGGGCTCGACGCCGGTCGATTTTGCCTACCATGTGCATACGGATTTAGGCCATCGTTGCCGGGGCGCCAAAATTGACGGCAAGATCGTTGCTCTGGATACACCTCTGAACAACGGGCAGCGGGTTGAGATCATTGCGGCCAAGCAGGGAGGGCCGAGTGTTGACTGGCTGCATCGCGGTTTGCTGAAGAGCCCGCGGGCGATCCAGAAGGTGCGGGCCTGGATCAGGGCGCAGACACTGGATGTTGCGATGGCTGAAGGGCGGCAGTTGCTGGAGCGGGAAATTGATCGGCTGGGATTGATCAATATTGCCCTGGACCAACTGGCCTCAAAGCTGTCTTACCCTTCGGCGGATGCCCTGTGTGCGGCTATCGGTCAGGATGAGCTCAGCTCGCGCCAGTTGTTGTCGGCACTACAGTCATTGACTGAGCCAGCATCGGCGCCGGTCGCTGCCCAGGACGTGATCCGCAAGAGCCGCGCCAGACCGGCAGGGCAGGGAGTGTTGATCGTCGGGGTCGATAAACTGATGACCCAGCTTGCCAAGTGCTGCAAACCGGTGCCTCCGGACGAGATCATCGGTTTTGTCACCAAGGGGCGCGGGATCAGTGTGCACCGCAATCACTGCGCCACCCTGAAAAGGCTGTCTGCGCGCTCTCCAGAGCGTTTGATTGATGCCGGCTGGGGCGCCGTGTCAGGCGGCGTGTTCCCGGTCAGCATCGAAGTCGAGGCGCATGATCGACCGAGCCTGCTGCGGGACATTTCGGATGCGATCATGCGCGATCGCGTCAACATTACCAGTGCGAATACCATTTCTCGAGATCATCGTGCCTTTATGCGGTTTACCGTTGAGATTTCCCATGCCGAGCAGTTGCGGCGGGTGTTGGCATTGGTGCGGGAAGTCGCTGGAGTGCTCCAGGTTGAACGATGCTGATCGGTGGCCAAATTGCCGCATACTCCTGGTTGCGCTATAGTACAAATACTTAGCCATTGTCAGGGGGTGTGTCATGGATGTAACAGGACTCAGGAATTATCAAGCCAACATGGCCCAGAGTCTTTCCCGTGCCACTAGCCAGATATTCAATGATGTGCGTGCGAGTGGCGAGAAGGTCGACCAGAAAAAGCAGCAGATCGCCGATGCAAGCCTGCAGCAGGTACAGCAGTCCACTGAGCGTGCGGCCAAGCGGGCGGGGGCGATTGACATTTATGTGTGATCTGCCTGAGTCGATTGTCGCCTGGCAGGCGCGACACCGCTGATTGCTATTGACGGGAACAAAAAAACGCATCGATTCATTCGATGCGTTTTTTTCGGGGGTTGGGTCAGTCGCTGTCTAGTGCTGCCAACGGATAGCAGACCACGCGATCGCCCTGCTGGATCATCTGGCCCGGCTTGACCTTGATCAGCGCATTGGCCCAGCTGCATGAGGTCAGGACGCCAGACCCTTGCTGCGGGTAAAGCGTCGCGCTGGGCTGGCCTTCCGCTGTTTGTCCGATCCTGGCGCGCAGGTATTCCTGCCGTTTGTCAGGCTTGGGCCAGTCGAAGTCGGCAATGGCCAGTAGCGGTTGAGGCAGGACATGCCCCAGCCCCTGCCGGCGCTTGATAAATGGCCCAGCAAACATAAGGAAGGTGATGTAGGCAGACACCGGATTTCCGGGTAGTCCGATAAATGGTGTGCCGCCGATCTGGCCAAATGCCAGCGGCTTGCCTGGCTTGATTGCGATTTTCCAGGCGTCCAGGCTGCCTTCGGCTTCTACCGCCGCTTTGACGTGATCTTCTTCTCCGACCGATACCCCTCCGCAGGTGAGCACCAGATCGTGCCCGTCAGCTGCCAGGCGCAGGGCTGCGCGGGTTGCTTCCAGCGTGTCCTCGACAATGCCGAGATCGGTAATCTGGCAGCCGAGCTTTTCCAGTAGACCCCGCAACACATAGCGATTCGAGTTATAGATCTGGCCCGGCTCAAGGGGGCGGCCAGGCATGACCAGCTCATCACCGGTAAAGAAAACCGCTACCCGCAACCGGCGATGAACGGTCAGCCGGTCGATGCCGATCGATGCCGCCAGCCCCAGGTCTTGCGGGGACAGCCGCTTGCCGGCGGGCAGGATTTCGTGGCCGCGGGCGATATCTTCACCGCTGCGGCGGATGTTCTGGCCTGGGCGGACTGGCTTGAGCAAGATGACCCGATCGCCTTCTGTGCGGGTGTCTTCCTGCATGACGACTGCGTCACAGCCCGGCGGAATCGGTGCGCCGGTGAAGATGCGTGCTGCTGTTCCTGCATCCAGCGCTGCGCCGTTGCTGCCGGCAGGGATTCTTTGGGTTACATGCAGGCTGATTGGCCCGTCGTCGACCAGATCGCAGCAGCGGATGGCGTAGCCATCCATGGCGCTATTGTCGTGCGGCGGCACGTCGATTGTTGAACGGATTCCGGTGGCCAGTATGCGTCCGACTGCATGTTCTACTGCCAGATCTTCTGTGTCGGCTACGGGATGGGCGGCATTGAGCAGGCAGGTCAGTGCATCTTCGATGCTCAGCAAGGGTGGGTGTGCTTTCATGGATTCAGGTGATGGAGAATGAAGTCGTAAACAGCGTCGGTATTGTTCAGGTCGAGCACCGGCAGAGCGCTGCAGACCGGGCCGTCACTGGCGATGGCAATGATGTGTGGGTCTTGCGTGGCAAGCAGCGGGCGCCCCAGTGATGGTCGGTGGATTTCTAGCTTGGGGATTGGTTCGTGCTTGTAGCCCTCAACCAGAACGAGGTCGCAAGGTGACAGTCGCTTGCACAGCGTATCGAGATCGGGCTCGGGCTGGTCGTTGTTTTCGTGCAGCAAGGCCCAGCGCTGCGCGCCTGCCAGCAGCACTTCCCGGGCACCTGCCTGCCGGTGTCGCCAGCTGTCCTTGCCGGGTTGATCAAGGTCAAATGCGTGATGCGTATGCTTGATCAGCGACACCGTCCAGCCGAAACTGGACAGTCGCGGTATCAGCTGTTCGATTAGGGTGGTTTTGCCGCTGCCAGAGTAGCCGGCAAAGCCGAATCGCTTCATGACTGGCTCATCAATTGATGTACCCGCTCATGGATATCGTCATAGTCATCGTCGTTCAGCCCCAGGTAGCTTAGCGATTGTCGGCCCATCCGCTCCCATTCGTGATCCGGGCCGGGCCGGGCCAGGTGGTGGGCAATGTGATCGGCGAGCTGGGTAATCGCGATCAGCGTGCAGGTTTCCGGCGCTACGCCCTGGTTGTCGGCAGCAAATACGCTGGCGTCGTGGTGGCACAGAATGGTCTGACACAGGGGCTCAGGCATGAACCAGCTTCGCGCCATCAGGTAACCGACCGCCGTGTGGCAAGTGGCGTGACGCTTTTCCTCGACTGCCGTAATGCTCAGCTCTGGCTGGCTGGCGGCTTCCAGTAGGGTTTGTCCGTAGTCGGGAAAGCGTTGCATCAGCAATGGAATGCCGCAGTTGTGAAACAGCCCGAAGGTGTAAGCCGTGTCGGGTTGTGCGCCCGGCACTTGCGAGGCGATGAACGCCGACACCATGGCTTCCAGCGCCGCGTTATCCCAGAATAGATCCAGTTGCGCCGCATTGTTGCCCGACAGGGATGTCTTGAGCACCAAGCCGGTGACAATGTTGACCGTGTTTTTGATTCCCAACAGCTGTACTGCTTGCTGTACCGATGAGACGCGCTTGCTGAGGCCGAACAGCGGCGAGTTGACTGTTTTCAGCATCGCGGCAGCCAAGCCTACGTCTTGCCCGATACGCTGGGCGATCTTGCCGAAATTGGGGTCATCCTTGGCCGCTTCCTTTTTGACGTCGTCGAGGATGGCGGGCCGCGGTGGAATCGCAATGCCCTTGAGCAGCTGCGTGGTGTCCTGCAGATTGATTTCCATGAAACGCTACCTGTAATTGGCGAACTGCCTGCCGCAAGGGGCGGGCATCCGTCAGTGTAGCCAACACGGCGCCGGATTGCATGTCCGGCGCCGGATAATCGGCCGATTTACAGCAGTCTGCTGATGTCGCGTGCCTGCCAGTGCGGGAAATACTTGCGCACCAGCGTGTTCAGCTCCAGCTCAAACTGTCGCAACCGGGTCAGCTCGTCCAAATTGCTTGCAACCTGCTCGCCGTGAGCAGCGGCGGCAATCATGCCGGCGCCGGCGGTGGCGTTGCTGAGCCGGTCGATGACGATCAGGCTGCCGGTGCCACGGCATTCCCGATAGGTATCGAACACGACCGGGGCATTGACTACGATTCGGCACAGGCCGATTTCGTTCAGCCCCAGTTGTTCGGCGTCGAAGTGCTCCAGCGAGTTGACATCAATGCGATGCAGGATGGTTTCCACCCGGCCAAAGACATTCTTGCCCGCCAGCTTGAAGGCATATTCCTTGCCCGGCAACAGCGGCTGGTCGTTCATCCACACGATGTGGGCGTCGAACGCCTGCGATACCGTCGGCTGCACGTCATCGACGCGGACAATCATGTCGCCACGGGAAATGTCGATTTCGTCCTCCAGCGTCAGCGTGATTGCCTGGCCGACGAAAGCGTTGGCGACTTCTCCCTGCGGCGCAACAATGGACTTGACCTTGCTTTGCTTGCCCGACGGCAGGGCCACGACGCTGTCGCCGACATGGATCTGGCCGGCGGCGACCGTGCCGCAGAAACCACGGAAATCGAGGTTTGGACGATTGACAAACTGTACCGGCAGGCGGAACGCATCCAGCGCCACATCGTGATTGATATGCACGTTTTCCAGCAACTGCATCAGCGTTTCGCCGTTGTACCACGGCATCTTGTCGCTGGCCGATACCACGTTGTCGCCACGCAGCGCCGAAATCGGCACGAAGCGGACATCCGGGATGTTGAGCTGTTCGGCAAATGCTTCGTATTCCTGGCGAATGGTGGTGTAGGTGTCGGCACTGAAATCGACCAGATCCATCTTGTTGATGGCGACAATCACGTGGCGGATGCCGAGCAGGCTGACAATGAAGCTGTGGCGGCGGGTCTGCGTCTGCACGCCGCGGCGGGCATCGATCAAGATGATCGCCAGATTGCTGGTCGAGGCGCCGGTGGCCATGTTGCGGGTGTATTGCTCGTGCCCCGGGCAGTCGGCAATGATGAATTTGCGCTTTTCGGTAGAGAAGTAGCGGTAGGCGACATCAATGGTGATGCCTTGCTCGCGTTCGGCCTGCAGACCATCCACCAGCAACGCCAGATCGATTTCTTCGTCGGTGGTGTTGTATTTCTTCGAGTCGCGCTGGATTGCAGCCAGTTGATCTTCGAAAATCAGCTTCGAGTCGTGCAGCAGGCGGCCGATCAGCGTCGATTTGCCGTCGTCGACGTTGCCGCAGGTGATAAAGCGCAGCAAGTCCTTGTTTTCGTGTTGCTTCAGGTAGCCGAGGATATCGGAAGCAATCAGGTCGGATTGGTGTGACATGTATTCAGTCCTTCAGAAGTCAGCCTGCGGGCATGGCGCAGATCAGAAATAGCCTTCCATTTTCTTTTTCTCCATCGAACCGGCCGAGTCGTGATCGATCACGCGGCCCTGGCGTTCGGAGGTCTTGGTCAGCAGCATTTCCTGAATGATTTCCGGCAGCGTCTGCGCTTTCGATTCGACGGCACCGGTCAGCGGGTAGCAGCCGAGGGTGCGGAAGCGGACCCATTTCTTCTCGATTTTTTCATCCGGACGCAGGTGCTTGAGAATGCGCTCGTCGTCAATCATGATCAGCGCTCCGTCACGTTCTACCACTTCGCGTTCGGCGGCATAGTACAGCGGCACGATGTCGATATTTTCGAGGAAGATGTACTGCCAGATATCCAGCTCGGTCCAGTTCGACAGCGGGAATACGCGAATGCTTTCGCCTTTGTCGATTTTGCTGTTGTAGATGTTCCACAGTTCCGGGCGCTGATTTTTCGGGTCCCAGCGGTGGTTTTTGTCGCGGAACGAATAGACACGCTCCTTGGCGCGCGATTTTTCCTCGTCGCGGCGGGCACCACCGAATGCGGCATCGAACTTGTACTTATTTAATGCCTGCTTCAGGCCTTCGGTTTTCATCATGTCGGTGTGTTTGGCGCTACCCGAATCAAACGGGTTGATGCCGGCTTTCACGCCTTCTTCGTTGATGTGCACGATCAGATCCAGGCCGTATTTGGCCGCTACCTGATCACGGAAGGTGATCATGTCGCGGAATTTCCAGGTGGTGTCGACATGCATCAGCGGGAACGGTGGCTTGCCCGGCGCAAACGCTTTCAGCGCCAGATGCAGCATCACCGCAGAATCCTTGCCGATCGAATACAGCATTACCGGGTTTTCGAATTCCGCTGCGACTTCGCGGATGATGTGAATAGACTCGGCTTCCAACTGCTTGAGGTGAGTCAACCTCGTTTGACTGATGTTAACCATGCTGGGAGTGTGCGTTGTTTCTGTTCGGAAAAAGTCAAAAGCCCGAAGCCGGACTGGCCGCGGGCAGAATGGCGCCACTATACCGAATGCCTGCCGGGCTGAGAAATAATCAATCGCTATATGATTATCCGTTCTGCCCGGACAGCCGGGGCGAGGGCTATTTGATCACGGTGATCTGTCGGTCGCGATAGCGATCCATGTTCTGCCGGTATTCCATTTCACGCCGTTTGGCTTCCAGTTCCCGCCGGGCGCGGGCGGCCTGCCATTCATCCTGGCGGGTCTGCATGCGTTCACGGTATTCCTGCTGGTAGCGCTCGCGCTGTTCGCGGTATTCTTCTTGCCTGCGTTCGGCATCCAGGCGGTAGGACAGGCTGTCGAAGGTACGATCACTTCCTTGTCGCTGGTGTTCGGATTCGCGTCGGGATTTTTCGATTTCCTGTTCGGCTTCCTTGCGATCGGCTTCGATGCGGGCAATTTCCTGCTGGGCTTTCTTTTCTGCTTCCTGTTTTTCCAGCTCCATCCTGGCCTGCAGCTCTTCCGCTTCGCGCTTGACTTGTGCCGAACGGTGACTGGAATAGGCTGCCATGCCGATTGAGCCGATAAGCAGCGCCGCAATGATCGCGATCAGCGTCTTGTGTTCTTCGATGAAATCCATGTTTCGGTTCCTGGTGCAAGCGGGGCCGAGCGGGCCGCAAGATGGGAGGTAAGGACTATTGCCAGGAATTATATACCGCCGGGTGGCAAAGCGCCTGTTGGCCAGCCTAGAGGCCTAGCGGCCTGTCGGCAAGTGGGGATGGCATTGTCTAAGATGAGACGTGTTCAACCAATGATTTCGTATTGCCACGGATAGTTACTATGACACCAGACCACCCCCTGAACCATGTCAATGCCCATTGGCTAGAACGATTGCTGGCAATGGCTGCCTGTAGCCGGGTGCGGGCTGTGGATGATGTATTGACCGCTGACGGTGTGTGCTTGCTGGCCAAGGATGAGCTGCTGAGCCCTGTGTTGAAGGCTGCCCTGCTCGGCGGCCCGCTGCTGCGGCCGCTGGAGGCTACGCTTGATGTGGTGGGAGCGGTGGATGGCGCACGATTGCAGGATATGGCCCATCAGGTATTGCACAGCGATGGCAAGGTACAGCCTTTGCTGCAAATGAATGGCCTGGGGGGCAGGGCGGCCGGATGGCTGGAGCAATTGCCGGTTTCGGGTTCGCTGGGTCTGCTGCTGACCATGCTGGATCAGTCGGGACAGGGTGAACTGCGATCGGCGGTCGAGGGCGCGCTGGTGGCACTGGTGCTGGGATTGCAGTGCGGGGTGCATGAATCGAACCTGCCTGCCCTGGCGGCGGGGGCCTTGTTGCACGATATTGGTGAGCTGTATCTCGATCCTGCGGCCATGCGCCCTGGCGCCAGTCTGCGGCCTGCCGAATGGCGCTACCTCGCATCGCATCCCTTGATTGGCAAAAGGGTGCTCGATGAACTGTTGCCTGATTGGCCTCTGGCCGGCCAGATCGTGCTGGAGCATCACGAGCGGCTGGATGGCAGCGGCTATCCGCGCCGGATTGCCGGTGACCAGATGTCGCTGGAAGGGCAGATTGCCGGGGTGGCCGATACGGTGTGTGCGGTGTTCCGCCACTATGGGCGGCCGTTGGCGCGGGCCGAGATTGCCATGCGCATCATTCCCGGACAGTTTCCCGCCCAGGTGACGTCGATTGTCAGTCAGGTCTTGCGTACCGCTGCGCCGGTCGCCATTTCCGATGCCGATCTACCGTCGATCGACACGATGGCGGACAGCATGCACCAGTTACTGGCGAGGCTGGCGCGGGTACTGATTACGCTGGACGATGTGCTGGAAAACGAACAGGTGCAACGGTTCAAGCCTGCGCTGTTGCTGACCCAGCGTGCGGGCGAGCGGATCAACCTGATTCAGCGGGCATTTTCCAGCACCGGACTGGACTCTTTGTCGGAAGCCGAAAAGCTGGCGCTGTTCCAGCAGGATGATCCGGAATTGCACTTCGAGGTGATTGTCGCCATCGAGGAAATCGTCTGGCGGCTGCGCGAGCTGGGCCGCGACCTGCAGCTGCGCCGGGAGCATCTGCCCGAAGACATGCGCAGCCACTTTGAGCCCTTGATCGCTGCCCTGCATTCAGCGCACGGATAATGGCTGGCCGGCAGGGGCTGCCAGTGCAGCCCCTGCCGGGGCCGGTTACAGCATCAAGCGCCGGATATCCCCCAGCAATTTGCCCAGATAACTGGTAAACCGCGCCGCCGCTGCACCATCGATCACCCGGTGGTCGTACGACAGCGACAGCGGCAGCATCTGCCGTGGCGCGAATTCCTTGCCGTTCCATACAGGTTTGATCGCCGCCTTGGATACCCCAAGAATCGCCACTTCCGGCGCGTTGATGATCGGCGTGAACGCGGTGCCGCCGATGCCGCCGAGGCTGGAGATGGTGA
>CAZBWH010000036.1:0-8424 GCA_964495595.1 uncultured Burkholderiales bacterium
TTGGCCATGTACTCTTCCTTGCTCGGAATCTTGCCCAGCATTGCGCAGACTGCAGCCAGTTCGGCCGAGCCCAGGTAAACGCGGGTGTCCAGACCCAGACGGTTCGGGAAGTTACGCGTCGACGTCGACATGGCAGTGCTACCTTTGCGCACTTGTGCCTGGTTACCCATACACAGCGAACAGCCCGGCATTTCCATACGTGCACCGGTACGGCCCAGAACGCCATAGTGGCCTTCTTCGGTCAGCTGTTGCGCATCCATCTTGGTCGGCGGAGCAATCCACAGACGGGTCGGAATGTCGCTCTTGCCTTCCAGCAACTTCGACGCAGCACGGAAGTGACCGATGTTGGTCATGCAGGAACCGATAAACACTTCGTCGATCTTGTCGCCAGCCACTTCCGACAGGAATTTCACGTCGTCCGGGTCGTTCGGGCAAGCCAGGATCGGCTCTTTGATATCGGCCAGATCGATTTCGATCACGGCAGCGTATTCTGCGTCGGCATCAGCCTTCAGCAGCGACGGCGCAGCCAGCCATGCTTCCATCGACTTGATACGGCGTTCCAGGGTACGAGCATCCGAGTAACCGGTCGCAATCATCCACTTCATCAGCGCGATGTTGGACTTCAGGTATTCGGCGATCGGCTCTTGATCCAGCTGAACCGAGCAACCTGCAGCCGAACGTTCTGCCGATGCATCCGACAATTCAAATGCCTGCTCGACTTTCAGCTTCGGCAGACCTTCGATTTCCAGAATGCGGCCGGAGAAGATGTTTTTCTTGCCCTTCTTCTCAACAGTCAGCAGGCCAGCCTTGATCGCGTACAGCGGAATTGCGTTAACCAGATCACGCAGGGTGATACCTGGCTGCATTTCGCCCTTGAAGCGCACCAGAACCGACTCAGGCATATCCAGCGGCATAGCGCCGGTTGCAGCAGCAAACGCTACCAGCCCGGAACCTGCCGGGAACGAGATACCGATCGGGAAGCGGGTGTGCGAATCGCCACCGGTACCCACGGTATCCGGCAACAACAGACGGTTCAGCCACGAGTGGATCACGCCATCACCCGGACGCAGCGCAACACCGCCACGGCTGGAGATGAACGCCGGCAGTTCGTGGTGCATTTTCACGTCAACCGGCTTCGGATACGCAGCAGTATGACAGAACGACTGCATCACCATATCAGCAGAGAAGCCCAGACATGCCAGGTCTTTCAGCTCGTCACGGGTCATCGGGCCGGTAGTGTCTTGCGAACCAACAGTCGTCATGCGCGGCTCACAGTAGGTACCCGGACGCACGCCCTGACCTTCCGGCAGACCACAGGCGCGGCCAACCATCTTCTGTGCTTGCGAGAAGCCTTTGCCGCTGTCAGCCGGAGCTTTCGGCAGACGGAACAGGGTCGATGCCGGCAAGCCCAGCGCTTCACGTGCCTTGGCAGTCAGGCCACGACCGATGATCAGCGGAATACGGCCACCAGCGCGAACTTCATCCAGCAACACGTCGGATTTCAGTGCGAATTCAGCGATCACTTCGCCGTTTTTCTCGACTTTGCCGTCGTACGGGTAGAAGTCGATCACATCGCCCATGTCCATTTTGCCGGCGTCCACTTCAACCGGCAGCGCACCTGCGTCTTCCATGGTGTTGAAGAAAATCGGAGCAATCTTGGTACCGAAGCAGAAACCACCAAAACGCTTGTTCGGTACAAACGGAATGTCGTCACCGGTGAACCACAGCACCGAGTTGGTTGCCGATTTACGCGACGAGCCGGTACCGACCACGTCACCGACGTAGGCAATCGGATTGCCTTTGGCTTGCAGTGCAGCCAGTTGCTTGATCGGGCCGATTTTGCCCGGCTCGTCTGCTTCGATGCCAGGACGCGGGTTTTTCAGCATTGCCAGCGCATGCAGCGGGATGTCCGGACGCGACCATGCGTCAGGAGCCGGCGACAAGTCATCCGTATTGGTCTCGCCAGTCACCTTGAACACGGTCAGGGTGATTTTCTTCGGCAGTTCCGGACGGCTGGTGAACCACTCAGCGTCAGCCCACGACTGGATCACGCCTTTGGCGTTGGCATTGCCTGCATCAGCCTTGGTTTTAACGTCATTGAAGAAATCGAATACCAGCAGAGTCTTTTTCAGACCTTCAGCGGCAATGGCACCAACCTGCGCATCGTCCAAGAGGTCGATCAGCGGCTGAATGTTGTAACCACCGAGCATGGTGCCCAGCAGTTCAGTCGCTTTTTCACGCGAGATCAGCGGGCATTGCTCTTTGCCGAATGCCACGGCAGCGAGGTAGGAAGCCTTGACCTTGGCAGCATCGTCCACGCCCGGCGGAACGCGGTTGGTGATTAGGTCAACCAGAAACGCTTCTTCACCTTGCGGCGGGTTTTTCAGCAATTCGACCAGACCTTCGGTTTGCTGGGCGCTGAGTGCGAGGGCGGGGATACCAAGTGCGGCACGCTCGGCGGCATGCTGGCGATAGGTTTCTAGCACGGCTTGAACCTTTCAAATAAGGAGTTGCTAAAAGAAGGAACATTCCCCCTGCAGCCATTGCAACGGGATGCACATGAAAAACCTTCCCATTTTACTTTTTTGCCGCGGCGATGTGAAGGCGCCCTGTCCAGCCATCCTCCGCTTAGGAAGCGCTGATTGATTCGGCGAGCGGGATGACGTGCAAGGCGCCCGGCACGCAGAAGGCGAGACATATCTTTCAGATAGGCGAGCTTTCGAGCGCCGTGCGAGAGCAACCGAGCTTGGCAAGCAAAGCTTGCTTAGCGAATTGCCTACCTTTGGGGAGCCGCAATTCGCCCGCGCAGCCAATACATCAGCACTTCCCTTATTCTGCTTGGCGCCCCTTCATCGGCACCAATGGACGGCGTGTGCGCCTACACTAAACTGTTGCGCCCCTGCCCGAGGACACCATGACCCGATTCACCCCCTTGCGCGCCCTGCCGTTGCAAATCGTAATGGGAGCCCTGTTTTGCCTGCTGGTAGCGTGCGTGGGTGTGATAATCGGCTGGTTTGGCTACCGCGAGAGCCGTGCCATGCTGCTCTCGGCCAGCGCAGAGGTCTTCGCCCACGCCGACCGACAGATGCAGCTCTCGGCCAGCAGTCTGTTCCAGCCGATTCAGGCCGCCGTCGAGCAACTGGCCTACCACCCGGCCACGACATCGCACGAATGGACACACCGCCTGACAGCGGTCGCAGCTCTGGCGGACATGCTTGATCGGCACCCCGGCATGGCATCCGCCTACATCGGCTATCCGGACGGTGATTTCATCATGCTGCGCCCACTGCACACGACTCAGGATCGCCAGCGCTGGCTGGCACCGGCATCGGCAGCTTACTCGCTTGAGCAGATCAATCGCCAGGCCACGCCACTGCTCTACCAGCGGCATTATTTCAGCCGCAGCCGCCAGTGGGTCGGCCAACGAGCAGTAACAGACCGGCCGCTTGACCCTCGTATACGGCCGTGGTTCACATTGGCCCAACGCACCGCCGGAGTAGCCATGACACCGCCCTACCTGTTTTTCAGCACAGGCGAGGCAGGTATTACCCTCACCCGCCAATCGTTGGGCGGAAGTGTTGTCGCAGCCGATCTGACCCTGCAGCAATTGTCGGACGACCTGGCATCGATCCATATTGCGCCCTCGGCGCGCAAGGCACTGCTTGATGGCACCGGTTTGCTGATTGCCGGCAGCGGTCGGTCAGAAGCAGGCGGATTGCACCACCTTGCCACCACTCCCGCGACGGATACCGTCATTCAGGCGCTATTGCATCACCCCGATGCAGGCGGACAGGTGATCGCTACCCGGATCGAGGGCGTCGACTGGCTGGGGCACGCCACCCGCCTGACCGTTGGCGGGCATGCCATGCGGCTGGTGCTGGCGGCACCGCGGGACGAACTGCTACAGGAGGCCACGCAATTGCGGGACAAGCAGCTGTGGCTCACCCTGCTGATCCTGCTTGCGTCGATGCCACTGGCCTGGCAAGCCAGCCGCTGGGTATCCCAGCCACTGGTCGCTCTGGCACAGGAAGCCCGAGCTATTGAAGCCTTCGATTTCTCCCGGCCAATCGAGCATCGCTCGCACATTCGCGAGGTCGATCAGCTGGGGCAAACCATGAGTAGCATGAAAGCTACCATCGCACGATTTCTTGAACTGACCGCGTCACTGAGCTCAGAGCGCGATCTGGAGTCACTGCTACAAAAAGTGATGAATGAAACGGCCAATGCCCTCAATCCAAACGATTGCGCCATTTATCTGCGCGAAGACGACGGCACCCTGATCAAGGCTGCCGATCGTGCAGCCGGGGTCAACCTGCCAGATCAGTTGAAGCCGCAGGATGCGCAGCACTCCGAGCTGGCGCAGTTATGCCATCAGGCGGTCGTCCTGCAACAGCAACAGGAAGTCGATTCTGCAGATTACGAGCAACGGCTTACCGTCATTCCGCTGAGCACCCCGCAAGGAGGCACGGTGGGCATCATGTTGCTGCTGTTCAGCCGGGCCATTCAGCCAGGCAAGGCAGCCATGGCATTTGCCACCTCGCTCTCGGGAACGGCCGCCATCTCGATCGACGCCCAGCGCCTGCTGGAAGCACAGAAGCGGCTTCTGGAGGCGGTCATCCAGCTGATTGCCGGCGCCATCGATGCCAAGTCGCCCTACACCGGCGGCCACTGCCAGCGAGTTCCGGTGCTGACCGACATGCTGGCCGATGCTGCCTGCCAGGCAAGCAGCGGCTCGTTCGCCGATTTCGCTCTGACCGCAGATCAGCGCGAAGCCTTGCGCATGGCGGCATGGCTGCATGACTGCGGCAAGGTCACGACTCCTGAATTCGTAGTTGACAAAGCAACCAAGCTGGAAACCCTGTACGACCGCATTCACGAAATCCGTACCCGCTTCGAAGTTTTGAAGCGTGACGCCGAAATCGACACCTGGCGCGCACTGGCCGAAGGTGGAAGTCCGGCGGCACTAAGCCTGCAGCTACAGCAGACGCTAGCCACACTGGACGACGAATTCCGCTTTGTCGCCGAATGCAATCTGGGCGGTGAGTCGATGAAATCCGAACAACGCGCCAGGCTGCAGCAGATCGCCACACGAACCTGGCAACGCACCCTGGATGACCGGATCGGCATCTCGCCAGAAGAGCTGTTACGCAAACAACGCACACCACCCGCACCGCTACCCGCAACCGAGCCACTCCTGGCCGACCGGCCGGAGCATCTGTTCGAACGCGCGCAACACGAGCAGATTCCCGCCGACAACTGCTGGGGCTTCCGGCTGGATACCCCGCACTACAAATACAATCGTGGCGAGTTGTACAACCTGGGCATCGAGCGCGGCACACTCACGGCCGAAGAGCGTTACCAGATCAATGACCATATCGTGCAGAGCATCATCATGCTATCCGGCCTGCCGCTCCCCCCTCACCTGCGTGACGTCCCTGCGCTTGCAGGCGGGCATCACGAAAAAATGGATGGCTCTGGCTACCCCAAGCACCTGCAACGCGAGCAGATGAGCATTCAGACCAGGATGATGGCCATTGCCGACATTTTCGAAGCACTGACCGCCATCGACCGCCCGTACAAGCCGGGCAAGACGCTATCACAGGCCATCGCCATCATGGCCGGAATGCGCGACGCCCGGCACATCGACGCGGAACTGTTCGAGCTGTTCCTGCGCAGTGGCGTGCATCTGCAATATGGCCAGCGCTACCTGCAGCCTGCACAACTGGATCAAGTGGACATTGAACGCTATTTGCGGCCATTCCCGGTATAATCGCCGCCGGATTTGCCATTTCACGCAAGGATCAGCACATGAGCCGTATCTCCCTCAGCCGCTTTCTGATCGAACAGCAGCGCGCCAATCAGGCCATCTCGGCCGATCTGCGTTTTCTGATCGAAGTCGTGGCGCGGGCATGCAAGGCGATCAGCCACACTATCAACAAGGGTGAACTGGCCGGCATCCTGGGCGAAGCTGGCACCGGCAACATCCAGGGCGAAGCACAGAAAAAGCTGGATGTAATCGCCAACGAAGTCCTGCTGGAGGCCAACGAATGGGGCGGGCACCTGGCGGCAATGGCATCGGAAGAAATGGATCACCCCTACCCGATTCCCAACAGCTACCCGAAAGGCGGCTTCCTGTTGCTGTTCGATCCGCTTGATGGCTCGTCGAACATTGACATCAACATTTCGGTCGGTACCATATTTTCGGTTCTGAAGAGCCCTAATGGCGACACGCCGACCGAGCAGGATTTCCTGCAGCCCGGCACGCGGCAGGTTGCTGCCGGCTACACCCTGTACGGCCCGCAAACCATGCTGGTACTGACGCTGGGCAATGGCGTCAACGGCTTCACGCTGGACCGTGAAACCGGTAGTTTTGTCCTCACTCACCCGAACATGACCGTTCCGGCAAAAACCCGTGAATTTGCCATCAACATGTCGAACATGCGCCACTGGCAGCCGCCGGTAAGCCGCTATGTCGACGAGTTGCTGGCCGGCAAGACCGGCCCGCGTGGCAAGGATTTCAACATGCGCTGGGTCGCATCAATGGTAGGTGACGTGCATCGCATTCTCACCCGGGGCGGTGTATTCATGTATCCGCGGGATAACCGGGAACCGGAAAAACCCGGCAAACTGCGCCTGATGTACGAAGCCAACCCGATGAGCCTGATCGTCGAGCAAGCAGGCGGCGCGGCTACCGATGGCCTGCAACGGATTCTCGACATTCAGCCCGAACAGCTGCATCAGCGCGTAGCCGTATTTCTTGGCTCGCGCGAGGAAGTTGAACGGGTCACAGCCTATCATCAGTAAGCCGATCCGCCCTGCCAGCCACACCGGCCGGTTTTTCCTTATTATTGACCGACTTGGGGCGATTGCGGTATGTTGCCCGATTGCCCGGTTCAGCTGACATCTCATGGCCAAAGCAAGCAAACCCGTATCACCTGAGTCATTCGAGGCAGCACTAACCGAACTGGAAACGCTGATTGCCAGCATGGAAAGCGGCCAGCTTTCACTGGAAGCCTCGCTTGCAGCCTATCAGCGTGGCACCACGCTGCTGAAATTCTGCCAGGCTCGACTGGCGGACACCCAGCAGCAGGTGCAAATCCTGGAAAACGACACCCTGAAACTGTTCAACACCCATGACGCCAACTGATTTCGATCATTGGGCCACTGAACGCCAGCAACACCTTGAAACGTTGCTGAGCGAGCTGTTGCCCAAGCCTGGTAGCCAGCCAGTCAAGCTGCACGATGCGATGCGCTACGCCGTTCTGGGTGGCGGAAAACGGGTGCGCCCACTTCTGACCTACGCCACCGGCCTGCTTTGTGGTGCAAAAGCTCACACGCTGGATTGCGCCGCAGCAGCACTGGAACTGATCCACGCCTATTCACTGGTGCACGACGACCTGCCGTGCATGGACAACGACGTTTTGCGGCGCGGCAAGCCTACTGTACACGTTCAGTTCGATCAGGCCACGGCAATGCTGGTCGGTGACGGGCTACAGTCTCTGGCATTCGAAATCATCAGCAGGCCACTGCCAGTCGCCCCGGACACCCAGTTGTCCATGCTCCACATCCTGGCCCAAGCTTGTGGCTCGCATGGCATGGTTGGCGGACAGGCAATTGATCTGGCAGCCATCGGCCAGGCCATGACCTTGCCTGAGCTGGAGCAGATGCACATCCGCAAAACCGGCGCCCTGATCCGAGCCTCAATCACGCTGGGGCGGTTGGCAGGCAACCCACTGACGCCGGAAGCAGCCGACCGGCTGGATCATTTCGCCAAGTGCGTCGGCCTGGCGTTCCAGGTCGTGGATGACGTGCTCGATGCCGAGTCGTCCAGTGCCACGCTGGGCAAGACCGCAGGCAAGGACGCGGTCGATGGCAAACCGACTTACGTATCACTGTTGGGACTGAAAGAGGCGCGAGCACTCGCCCACGAACTGCTGGACGATGCATTGCATAGCCTGAATCCTTTCGGCGATGAGGCCACCCGCCTGCGCCAGCTGGCCCAGTTCATTGTCTCCCGATCATTCTGAGCCTATGTACGACCTGCTGAATTCGATTGCGTCCCCGGCCGACCTGCGCCTTCTCGACCGCAAACACCTCAAGGTACTGGCAACTGAACTGCGCGAGTTCATTCTCGAATCAGTCAGCAAGACCGGCGGACACCTGGCGTCCAACCTCGGCGCGATCGAGCTGACCATTGCGCTGCATTATGTGTATGACACCCCGAACGACCTGCTGGTCTGGGATGTCGGCCACCAGAGCTACCCGCACAAGATACTGACGGGCCGACGGGAAGGCATGGCACGACTGCGGATGAAGGATGGCCTGGCCGGTTTTCCAAAACGAGAGGAATCTCCGTTTGACACCTTTGGCGTAGGGCACTCAAGCACATCGATATCTGCGGCACTGGGCATGGCCGTGGCCGCC
>CAZBWH010000036.1:8434-30496 GCA_964495595.1 uncultured Burkholderiales bacterium
GTAGCCAACAAACTGAAAGGCAACGCACGACATGCGGTCGCCATCATCGGTGATGGCGCCATGACTGCCGGGATGGCATTTGAAGCCCTGAACAACGCCGGAGCAATGGACGCCAACATGCTGGTGATCCTCAACGACAACGAGATGTCGATCTCACCCAATGTCGGTGCACTCAACAACTACCTGTCGAAGCTCATTTCCGGCCGGCTGTACAACACCGTACGCCGCAACGGCAGCAAATTGCTCGAAGCGGCCCCGCCACTGCACGAATTCGTCCGGCGCACCGAAGAACACTTCAAGGGCATGTTCACCCCCAGCACCTTATTCGAGGAGTTCGGCTTTCATTATTTTGGCCCAATCGATGGCCACGATATTGATACCCTGATCGAGACACTGGACAACATCAGGCAACTGGACGGGCCACGTTTCCTGCACATCGTCACCCGCAAGGGGCAAGGTTACAAACTGGCAGAAAACGACCCGGTTCTGTACCACGGAGTCAGCAAATTTGACCGGACAAACGGAATCGTAGGCAGCAAGGCTGGGGGCAAGCCAAGTTATACACAGATCTTTGGCGACTGGCTGTGCGATATGGCCCGCCTCGATTCCCGGCTGATCGGCATCACCCCGGCGATGCGCGAAGGCTCAGGCATGGTACGTTTCCAGAACGAATATCCGGATCGCTATTTCGATGTCGGCATCGCCGAACAGCATGCAGTCACCTTTGGCGCCGGACTGGCCTGCGAGGGGATGAAGCCGGTAGTCGCCATCTACTCTACATTCCTGCAACGAGCCTACGATCAACTGATCCATGATGTCGCACTGCAAAATCTCCCGGTGCTGTTTGCCATTGACCGCGCCGGGCTGGTAGGAGCAGACGGCCCGACTCATGCAGGCTCATTCGACATAGCGTTCCTGCGCTGCATCCCGAACCTGACCATCTTCACCCCGGCCGACGAGAACGAGTGTCGGCAAATGCTCTACACGGCGTTTCAACTCAATGGCCCGACCGCTGTACGCTACCCTCGCGGCACCGGGCCGGGTACAGCGATCGATCACGATATGCAGGAACTCCCCGTGGGCAAAGCCGAAGTCCGCAGACGTGGCCGGAAAATCGCGCTGCTGGCTTTCGGGCCTATGCTACAGCCCGCGCTGCAGGCAGCCGACACCCTTGATGCCACAGTAGTCAACATGCGCTACGTCAAGCCACTTGACGAAACACTGGTCTTCAGCCTCTGCCAGGAGCATACGCTACTGGTCACCATTGAAGAAGGCTGCGTAATGGGAGGAGCCGGCAGCGCGGTCGGAGAAGCGCTGGCCCGCGCCGGGGTCAGCACGCCACTGCTGCAACTGGGCTTGCCAGACCGCTACGTCGAACACGGAGATCCAGCCTTGCTGCTAAAGGAGTGCGGCCTGGATGCCGCAGGTATCGTGCAGAGCGTAACCGATCGACTCGGACAATCGACTGCATAGCCAGATTCAATCAAGCCCCGCCAGCCCATGCGGTAGACTGGCCGCATTGATTTCCGATTAGTTTACTCAACTATTCTGCACGAGATATACTTACCAACTAATAAGTGCACAGGACTCATCATGACCGCTGCAGCAAATCGAGCGATTGCCGATGTTCAAAACTCTCCGGATCACCGCAATCTGGCCATCAACAAGGTAGGCATCAAATCGATCCGTCACCCGCTGAAGGTCGCCGACAAGAGCGGCGGACTGCAGCATACGGTTGCTCTATTCAATATGTACGTGCATTTGCCCCACAACTTCAAGGGCACCCACATGTCGCGCTTTGTCGAGATTCTCAACAGCCACGAACGGGAAATTTCGGTTGAATCATTTGAAACCATGCTGCGCGAAATGGTAGAGCGTCTGGAAGCACAATCCGGCTACATCGAGATGAGTTTTCCCTATTTCATCAACAAGTCTGCTCCGGTATCCGGCGTACAGAGCCTGCTTGATTATGAAGTCACCTTCGTCGGTGAAATCCGTGATGGCCGATACCGCTTCACCATGAAAATCATCGTACCCGTCACCAGTCTGTGTCCGTGCTCAAAAAAGATCTCCGACTATGGCGCGCACAACCAGCGTTCACATGTCACCGTAACGGCAAGAACCAACGATCTGGTCTGGATCGAAGATATCGTACAGATTGTCGAAACCCAAGCGTCGTGCGAACTGTATGGCCTGTTGAAACGCCCGGACGAGAAATACGTTACCGAACGCGCGTATGACAACCCGAAATTCGTGGAAGACATGGTGCGAGACGTTGCAGCCAGGCTAAACAGCGACGACCGGATCGAAGCCTATACCGTCGAATCGGAAAACTTCGAATCAATCCACAACCATTCAGCCTATGCCCTGATTGAGCACGACAAACTACAGGTCAAGGCCCCCAGCTGACCAGCAGCAGAAAGAGCGTCGTCGACAGCAGGCCAGCTTCCTGATGGCGTTGAAAGCCCGGCAGATCGGAAGGGAAAGTCAGTAAGGTTTGCTTAATTGCAGCGCCTTGCCATCCCGCCTCACATCCAGCCGGCTCAACACGTTATTACCCAGCAAGATAACCGGGGGGTGCTCGCCTTCGTTGACAATGGCATCCAGATTCTCGAGCGTGATGCCACCGATGCGGAGCTGCTTGATTCTTACCTTGACAACTGAAACGACGCTGCCCGTTTTGGATGCCAACACGCGGTTACCAACTCGCACATCGATACCGAGCCGCTTGGCCTCTTTCGCATTCAGGGTAACCAGGCTCGACTTGAAGTCCACCACGGCCTCGGTATCAAAACCATTGATTTTCAGCGGCGCAACAAACCGGCCGGCGGAATCTGCAACGATAGTCGCCGATCCTCCCATCCTGCGCGGTGCTGCGGCTACTTCGTCGCCACTGTGAAAGGCAGCGTCCCCCAACCCCAAGCGTTTGGGCCGGCCGTCAATATCAAAGCTGGCATCCGTCTTGCCGACCGCAATCAGCCTGACGCCCTCGGGTGTTTGCTGTCCGGGGCTTAGTATCTGCTGTCGACCACCGTCAATACTGACAATGGCCTTGCTGCCCATAACGCCCAGCAGTGTCACTTGGGTAGCAGACGCCACCCAAGGCACACACAAGCCTAATGTCGCAAGCAGAATACGCATGATGGCCGCCTAATCACGAAAGTTCTGAAACTGCAGCGGAAATTCATCGATCGATTTGCGTACCAAGGCAATCGCATCCTGCAAAATATCGCGCTTAGCGCCCGACACACGCACCGCATCCCCCTGAATGCTCGCTTGCACCTTGAGTTTGGAGTCTTTGACCAGCTTAACGATCTTCTTGGCCAGATCCGAGTCCACTCCGGTCTTTACCGTCACGGATTGCTTGACCTTGTTGCCACTGATTTTTTCCGGATCATTTTCATCCAGGCAACGAATATCGACACTGCGCTTGGCCATCTTGCCAAGCAGGACTTCCTTCACCTGCCCCAACTGAAATTCGTTGTCGGCAAACAAGGTCAGCACCTTACCAGCTTGTTCCACCCTGGCATCCGATCCCTTGAAATCGAATCGGGTGCCGACTTCCTTATTGGTTTGATCAACTGCATTGCGTACTTCGACTTCATTGACTTCAGAAACAATATCAAACGACGGCATCTTGATTCATCCAGAACGGCAGGGGCAATCATTTTACCCTGATTTGCTGTCACATCGAATCCAGCAAACCAAGTCGTCGCCGCAGCAAAATCAACTGCCGGTCACGCTCGGCAATCTGGCGCCGCAAGGTGCTGCGCTCGCCATCACCTGCAGCTTTCTGCAATTGCTGCTCAAGCCGTTCGATTTCGCGATGCTCATGACGAATCTCTTGCTCTAGGTCGTACAGTTGCTTGCCACGCCGATATTGCACCAGGAAGCGAGACTCCCGCTCTCCCACACACACGTGGCCGTAGGAGCGCCCGGTACGGCCGAGTTCATAGCCGTTTTCCGGCGTGCAATAACGATACAGCCCTTGCTCTCTGCCAGAATAATAGGCACTCCGGTCAGGGATAATTCCCAGCTTACGGCAGGCTTCTGCATGTTCTTCAACGCGGGAGCGTGAATGCCCGGCAGACCCGTCACGCTCACCGATTTCATACCAGTCTGCGCTGCGGCATTCGTTTTCAGACAGTGTGGCACACCCCGGCAACACACCCAGCAACATCCACACCAATAGTCTCGGCATACGGGCTCTCCCACGGATACGGATGCAGTATAGGAAAATTACGGGCGCAAAAAAATCAGCCCGCCACGAGGGGACAAGGCTGATAAACGAGGAGAGGAATGAACCAGATCAAAGATTTGGGAGCGTCCGTATATGGGCGCCCCCAGAGGATCTGGGTTTCAGTTTAGCCAAAGTGACAGACGTAATCCAAGGTTTCCAGTGTTTCGATATCAAATGAAGCATTACCGGGAACCGTAAAGGACTGCCCTCCTTGATACTCCTGCCAATCGGTTTCATCAGCCAGGCGGATACGGCATCTGCCGGCATTGAGCTCCATGATTTCCGGCGCTCCGGTATTGAAAGTGAGGCTGGAAGGGAAAATCACCCCTATGGTTTTCTTGCTGCCATCGGCAAACAGAACGGTGTGGCTCACACACTTGCCATCGAAATAAATATTGGCCTGCTTGACGACACTGACATGATCAAATTGGGACACGCGAATACTCCAGTACAGTTAGCTCAGGAAAGCATCTTGGTAAGGATAGTCTTGATGAGGAAGCCTGCCACCCCGAGGCCCAATGCAAAAAACAGCACAATCGTGCCGTACTTGCCGGCCCTGGACTGCCTGGCCAGGTCGTACACAATCCATCCCATATACAGAATGAGCGCAGAAATACCGATCTGCAAAGACAGTTCCGTGAACAGTTCCTCAGTCATTCAATTTGGCGCCGATGATGGACGCCCCTGCTTCAGACATTCAGTTGATTTTGTGCCAAAGGGCGGCAAGCATTCCTAAGATCAGAATACTGGCCGATACCCTCGCTTTACCGGACAGGCAAGACGAACCTTGCTCTGCCATCGTCCGGCTGGCACTGCAGTCAAATGCTACTTGCGCAGTCGTGCGGCGATCCGCATGCGCAGAGCGTTCAGCTTGATGAATCCGGCCGCGTCAGCCTGGTTGTATGCGCCACCATCATCCTCGAAAGTGGCAATGGTCGAGTCGAACAATGAGTCTTTCGAGTCGCGGCTGACTACCGAGACGCCACCTTTGTACAATTTGACCCGCACCCAGCCATTCACGTTCTGCTGGGTATGATCGATCAGTGTCTGCAGGGCAACGCGTTCCGGTGCCCACCAGTAGCCGGTGTAGATCAGGCTGGCGTAGCGCGCCATCAGGTCGTCCTTAAGATGGGCGACCTCACGATCCAGCGTAATCGACTCAATGCCACGATGGGCCTTCAGCAAGATGGTGCCGCCAGGCGTTTCGTAACAGCCGCGCGATTTCATGCCGACGTAACGGTTTTCCACCAGATCCAGGCGGCCGATTCCATGCTTGCCACCGATCTGGTTCAGCTGCGCCAGTAACTCGTGCGGCTTCACCCGGTGGCCGTTAATGCCAACCAGATCCCCTCTCTCGAATTCTAGATCAAGGAACTCCGCTGCATCGGGCGCGGCTTCCGGGCTCACCGTCCAGCGCCACATGCTCTCCTCGGCCTCGGCCTTCGGGTCTTCCAGGTGGCGACCTTCGTAGGAAATATGCAACAGGTTGGCGTCCATCGAATACGGCGAACCGCCCTGCTTGTGCTTCATGTCGATCGGAATACCGTGCGTTTCGGCGTAATTCAGCAGCTTCTCGCGTGACAGCAGATCCCATTCGCGCCACGGTGCAATCACTTTGATGCCTGGCATCAACGCGTAATACCCGAGCTCGAAACGGACCTGATCATTGCCTTTTCCGGTCGCGCCATGCGACACAGCTTGAGCCCCGGTCTGGCGCGCAATCTCGATCTGTCGTTTGGCGATCAGCGGGCGGGCAATGGACGTGCCCAGCAAGTATTCGCCTTCGTAAATGGTGTTGGCACGGAACATTGGAAAGACAAAGTCACGGACAAATTCTTCACGCAGATCGTCAATGAAGATGTTGTCCGGCTTGATGCCGAATTGCAGCGCCTTTTGGCGAGCGGGCTCCAGTTCCTCGCCCTGCCCCAGGTCAGCGGTAAACGTAATAACTTCGCACTCGTAGGTATCCTGCAACCACTTGAGGATGACTGAAGTATCCAGGCCACCGGAATAGGCAAGAACGACTTTGTTGATTTCAGACATATTGCTTCCTGATGTTTCAGCTTGCTATGCGCAGCAATGGACGGGCCAGTCGGGCAGACGGGCCCACTTTATTAAGGTATTCGGTCAGATTTTTCCCAGCAGCAGGTATTCAAGCAGTGCCTTCTGGGTGTGCAAACGGTTTTCAGCCTCATCCCAGACCACGGACTGGGAACCATCGATTACTTCAGAACTGACCTCTTCACCGCGATGCGCCGGGAGGCAGTGCATGAACAAGGCGTCAGGCCGGGCCAGTGCCAGCATGTCACCATCCACCTGCCAATCGGCGAATTTCTGCTTACGGTCTTCGGTTTCATCTTCCCAGCCCATGCTGGTCCAGACATCGGTAGTGACCAGATCGGCACCACGTACCGCGTCCATCGGATCGGAGAACACCTTGAGATGCTCTCCGACATCTTCACCCGCCTGCAGTTCGAAGCCCGGCGGCGTGGACACATGCAAGGTAAAGCCAAAGATCCGCGCGGCCTGTACCCAGGTACGGGCAACGTTGTTGCCGTCGCCAATCCAGGCCACGACCTTGCCGTCGATCGGGCCGCGATGTTCAATGAAGGTAAAGATGTCCGCCATGATCTGGCATGGGTGATGATCATCCGTCAGCCCGTTGATGACCGGTACCCGTGAATATTCGGCAAAACGCTCAATGATCTGATGATCAAAAGTACGGATCATCACCACATCCACCATGCGGGAAATGACCCTGGCCACATCCTCGATCGGCTCGCCACGGCCAAGTTGCGTGTCACCCGTCGTAAGGTTGATAGCGATTCCGCCCATCTGGTACATGCCAGCCTCGAAGGAAACACGAGTACGGGTAGAGTTCTTTTCGAACACCATCGCCAGCGTCCTGTCCTTCAGCGGCTGGTAAGGCTGGTAGGTCTTGAACTGCTCCTTGATGAAGACCGATCGCCGGAACAGATGATCGTACTCGGCGCGGGAGAAGTCCTTGAATTGCAGATAGTGCTTGATCGACATGATAAGTGTGTCCACCCATGCATTGCCGGGCGGCCTCTTGTGGTTACTCGGCGATCCGGCACACTCCTGCATGGCTGCCATGTGCCAGAAACGAGTCCGGCGGTATGCAAAGTACCGCCGGCGCTATTAATCGGGAGCCGTATTATTTATCCTAATTACGAAGGTGATGCAAGCAAAACACACCTCGCCAACATCAACGGCCCTGCACAGACTAAGGGTAAGCCCGGAAGCAGTCTATACTGAGCCTGTTATATACTGCAGCCCGATGAAAGGGCTGGACTATCATGATCTGCAATCCTTATGAAATCCTGATTCAGGGCATTACCTCGGAAGGCAAGACGTTCCGGCCCAGCGATTGGGCCGAACGGCTGTCAGGCATACTCTCAACCTTTGGCCACGACCGGAAGATCGCCTATCACGCCTATGTCAGGCCGCTGACACACAACAATGTCAACTGCGTTGCCGTGGACAAGCACCTGGAGCAGATCGACCCCAATGTTTTCGCCTTCCTGATGTCGTTCGCCAAGGACAATGACCTGCAGATCCTCGACTGCATGCAGCTGAACGACAACGAGTTTCCCAACGCGTTTCTCTGACTCATACCGGCCTGCGCTCCAGCATTGCCTGCGCCAGCGTGCCGGAATCCACCTGCTCCAGCTCCCCGCCAACAGGCAACCCTCGGGCAATACGGGAAACCGACAATTTTCTTGCCTTGAGCAACTCGGCCACATAATGGGCCGTTGCCTCTCCCTCTACCGTATAGTTGGTAGACAGAATCACCTCTTGCACCAGGCCATCCGTAGCACGGCGCAGCAAACGGTCGAGATGGATTTCCCTTGGCCCCACCCCGTCCAGCGGGCTCAAACGCCCCATCAGGACAAAATACCGGCCTGAGTAACATAACGCCTGCTCGACCATCAGCAGATCAGCAGGCATTTCGACAACACACAGCAATCTATCGTCCCGTGCCGGGTCTGTACAGAGCGGGCAAGGGTCCGCCTCGGTAAAGGTATTGCACATACGACAATGGGTCAGCGACTGCAAAGCGTGCAACAGGGCATGCGCCAGACCGGCCGCCCCCTGCTTGTCGCGCTGCAAGAGATGAAATGCCATTCGCTGCGCTGACTTCGGCCCCACGCCAGGCAGTACCCGTAGCGCCTCCACCAATTGGCCCAATGAAGATGGCGTATTCACTGGCGCGTACCGATGCCGGATCGATCAATCATCAAAAGGGCAGCTTGAAGCCCGGGGGCAAGCCCAGGCCGCTGGTAAAGCCAGCCATTTTTTCCTGCATGGTGCTTTCTGCCCGTCGGTTTGCATCGTTAACGGCCGCAGCAAGCAGATCTTCCAGCATTTCCTTGTCTTCGCTCAGCAAGGCCGGGTCAATGGTGACACGCTTGACATCATGATGGCAGGTCATCACCACCTTGACCATGCCGGCCCCGGCCTGACCTTCAACCTCGACCGAACCCAAGGAATCCTGCATTTTCTTCATGTTTTCCTGCATTGCCTGGGCCTGCTTCATCAAGTTACCCAAACCACCCTTCATCATGCTGCATCTCCTGAAAACGTTTATAAAGGCGCTGACTCACTGGCTGCGCGGACGAATTGCAACTTACCCCAAGCCAGCAATTCGCACTGCATCCCGCGTGCCGGGCAATTTGCGCTATTTTTAAGTTAACGGCCTGATCGACCCGTCGACAATCCTGGCATCACACTGCTCAATCATGTCAGCCACAAAAGCATCAGCACGAATCACCTGCTCGGCCTGAACCAACCGGTCAGCCTTCGCTTGCTCCTGCAAGGCAACGGGCGTAGCGGCCTCTGCCTGGCCGACCGTAACCGATAGCTGGACAGGGAGACCCAAGGTCTGCTCCAGCGCCTGCCGCAGCTTGTCCTGGTATCCGCGGTCCGCCAAATGCTTGACCGAATCGGGCAACACCAGCGAAATGCGGTTGTCCTCGAACGCGCTGAGCGCACAATTCTGCGCCAGCATCTTGGCCATTCCTCCCAGCGCCAGCCGCGAGACCAGAGCTGGCCAGTCCCCATCAAAACCTGCCGAGTACTGCCCTGCCCCCATTGCGGCCTTTCCTGCCGGAACCGGATTCGCCCCCTCTCCGGGCAAGATCCCGGCGGGCTCTGCCGTGCTCACAGCCACCCGTTCGGCCCGCGGGCGCGCAGGAACATCTGGCGTGCGCTGTACCGGCGGCTCCGCAGTGGCGCAAGCCCTCCTCACCTCGCGCTGCGCCGGATCAACGGGCGCAAAAGCCAGCATGCGCAACAGCGCCATGCTGAAACCAGCGTATTCGTCAGGGGCCAATGACAAATCACGTCGGCCAAGGATGGCGATCTGGTAGAACAACTGAACTTCTTCGGCAGACAGGCGGCCAGCCAGCTCCTGCAGACGCCCCACATCGACCAGATCATCCGCTGAAGAAGGAGCCAGTTGCATCAGGGCAATCCGGTGCAACAGGGCAGACAAATCCTGCAAGGCAGCCTCAAAGCCGATGCTGCGCTCAGCCATCCGGTCGATCTCCATCAGCAAAGCTGCACCATCACCCGCCACTAGCGCATCCAGCAGATTCAGCAAGTAGGTTTGATCGATCGCCCCCAGCATGGCGCGAACGCCCGCCTCCTCAACCTTGCCGCTTCCGTAGGCGATTGCCTGATCAAGCAGGCTAAGCGAATCGCGCATACTGCCGGCTGCGGCATGGCCGAGCAAGGCCAACGCAGCCGGTTCGAACGGGATGTTTTCCTGGTGCAGGACATATTGGAGATGGGATGCGACGACCGGAGGCGGAATCTGCCTTAGATTGAACTGCAGGCAACGAGACAGCACGGTAACTGGCACTTTTTGCGGATCGGTCGTAGCCAGGATGAATTTGACGTGGGCGGGCGGCTCTTCCAGCGTTTTGAGAATCGCATTGAACGCAGATTTCGACAGCATGTGGACTTCGTCAATGATGTAGACCTTGAACCGGCCTGCAGTCGGTGCGTATTGCGCATTGTCGATGACTTCGCGCATGTTATCGACCCCGGTATTGCTTGCGGCGTCCAGCTCCAGCAAGTCGACGAAACGGCCGGCATCAATCTGACGACATGCGGCACACTCGCCACAGGGACGTGACGTGACTCCCGTCTCGCAATTGAGTGATTTAGCGATGATACGAGCCAGCGTGGTCTTGCCCACCCCGCGAGTACCGGTAAACAGGTAGGCGTGATGCAAGCGCTGATGATCCAGTGCATTGGATAGCGCGCGAACCACATGCTCCTGTCCGACCAGCGAGTCGAAGCTACGGGGACGCCATTTGCGTGCGAGAACTTGATAGGCCATAGACCGGCATTCTAGCAGCCTGTCGGGCAGACGACTAATCACTGGGTTCTTGCAGGCGCCGGGAGGGTGTCGACGGTGCAGTGCAGCAAACTTGCCAGCACCAGGCAGTTGGTATATTCTTCGCCGCTTGCCGGAGAGATGGATGAGTGGTTTAAGTCGCACGCCTGGAAAGCGTGTTCAGGGTAATACCCTGACGGGGGTTCGAATCCCCCTCTCTCCGCCAGTCTTGCGGTACACCTGCAATGAGCCGGAAATTGGCCTGTGCAGTTTACCCAGCTTCAATGGCGGGCCTCCCCGCATTGCAAGGTAGTGAACTTGGTCAGGTCCGGAAGGAAGCAGCCACAGCTATTTTTTGCAAGTGCCGGGGGTTCGGCTCGCCACCCTTCCCTGAAATAAGACTACCGGTTTGACGCCAACACCGGATCAGCTAGCCAATCGACTGTTCCTGTCCTGTCTTATCTTGCACCGCATCAAAAAAACCTTGCATTCGGCATGAGAATGTCTTTTATTTAATCATTGCAGTCTCATGACATGGGACTATCCCGTCATATGGAATATGCATATCGCCAGTTGAATGGGATACCGCTTTACATTATCATATAATTATAAGCAGACATTCCATCACGCCATGACAGATCGGGGCCAATGGAACTTCGGAAGCAGCCGTAAGTCTGAAACTATAAATCGGTCTGAAAAAAGTTTGTATTAAGGGAATTTGCTCGTAACTTGCGGTTTTCTGGCAAAAACACAGATCACAGATTGAGGCTACCAAAATGAAATTATTCGAAAAAATCCTGAATCCCCGCGATATCCGTCGCAAACTGGGTCTGAACCAGCAGGAGTTCTGGACCCAGATAGGGGTAACCCAAAGCGGGGGGTCGCGCTACGAGAGCGGTCGCAATATGCCCAAGCCGGTACGCGAGCTGCTGCGACTGGTGCATGTGGAACAACTGGATCTGACCAGGGTACGCAAGGAAGATTTCGATATCATCGATTATCTGCGCGAAACCCATCCGGATCTGTACAAGAGCCTGCGCAAGGCGGTGAAGGCACGGTCCGACGCTCAACAGCAGCAGGCGGATAACACTGACCAGTAAATCCTCCCGGCTTCCGGTCTGCCGGTGTCGGCGGGCCGTTTTCCTTTCAGGCGCTCAGTTTGACAGCCAGTCCGAGCGCCTGAATGCTTTCTGCCAATTGCTGCATCCACTGAACCGGCGCGGGGCTTAGCCTGTGGGCCTGCGGTTGCTGTGACGGGCGGGCCAGTCCGTAGAGCAGCACCCCTTGCAGCGGCACCCCACGTTCCTGTGTTTGTCGCAGTGCGTCGAGGTAGGCAGCCACCGAAACATCATCCGGCAACTGGCCATCCCAGGCAAAAAAGCAGCTTTGAACCCAGGTCGGGCACAATACGGCTGCCTGCGCCAAATGATGCAGATGGATTTTCGGCGACAGGTGAACCTGGTTGACCTGCAGGAAATCGCGGGAGAGGCCACGGTCAAACTTGAACCAGACCTCGCCATTCAAGGCGGCCATACGCTGCAGCGCTTGCTGAACGGCAGGCCGGGCAACAAGGCTGCCGTTGGTGATCAGAATCAGTTTGATCTTACCGCTCAGCGCGAACGAGTCAATCAGCTTGCCAACCATGTCGACGGCTTGCAAAAAACAACTGGCGCTGGTCGGTTCGCCATTACCGGAAAAGGCGATGTCGTTGAGGCGGCGTGAATCGCCCGGAACGTGCTGCTGCATGAAATCACCATTGACGATCTGATCAAGCATCCAGCGCAGCTCATCGTTCAACTGCTGCAGATCGATCGTGGGGGCGCTGCCCCGGGTGAGTCCCGGCACCTGGCAATAGACACAGCCCCAGTTGCACGCCTGGTTGGGATTGAGGTTGATTCCGACCGAAACGCCTGCGGCACGGCGGGAGACGACGGGGTAGACATAAGTCAGGCCAACGGCATCCCGATCATGGTTGGTGGCGCCGAGCCAGCGCAGCGGCAGGCCAGCCTCCGGCTTACTGGGCACGGACCAGCAACACCGGTACAGGCGTGATGCGTACGACGCCTTCGGCAACGCTGCCGAGGATCAGGTGATCCAGTCCGGTCCAGCCGTGGGTGCCCATCACGATCAGTTCAGCCTGCCAGCGCTGCGCCTCTTCGACAATCAGTTGCGGGATGCGCCCGCCCCAGGTTTCGAGCAAAGCAACCTCGGCATCCTGCCCATTGGCTTGCAGTTGCGCACGGGCAGTGTCGAGCGTCTGCTTACCGGCTTGGCGCAACGAAGCCTGCAGGTCACTGGTGTCGAGAAACTCGGCTCCGCCCCAGCTGAACTGGGCCAGGTCGATCACACTGACCAGGCGCAAGCGTGCCTGCTGATCGGTGGCGAACCGGCTGGCCTCGTTCAGGGCCTTGAGCGACGTGTCGCTATCGTCGATCGGCACCAGGATTTTCTGATACATGCCGTGCTCCTTTCGCAAAACAATCTATCCGGGACAGAGTCTAGCAAAGGCGCTGCGCGGCCGGTTGAAAATTACAGGGGACGCTAATACACTCGCCGGCGAACTGAACAGGATTACCCAGCGATGGCCAGAATCAAGCTTGCCCTGCCCCGACATGTCGATTTCACTACCGAGCTGGCCCTGCGCATCGGCGACATCAATTACGGCGGTCACCTTGGCAACGACGCGGTGCTGTCGCTGGTGCATGAGGCGCGGGTGCAGTGGCTGGCTGCGCTGGGATTCAGCGAGTTGAACGTGGCTGGGCCGGGAATCATTCTCTCCGATGCCGTGATCGTGTTCAAATCGGAAGGCTTTTATGGCGATCGCTTGCGGATAACGCTTGCAGTCGACGAATTCAACCGTTACGGTTGCGATGTTTTTTACTGTCTGAGTCACACTGAAACCGGCAAAGAGGTCGCGCGGGCCAAGACCGGGGTGGTGTTCTTTGACTACGCCGCACGCAAGCTGCATGCTGTGCCGGCGCTATTCCGCGCACATTTCCCAAATAGCAGCGACGACAAGGATAGAGCACGATGAAAACCTACAAACAGAACAGCCCGGAGGCAATGGCGCGGATTCTGGCCATGCTGATGGTGGCTGATGGCCAGATGGACGACCGCGAACTGGAGCTGCTCGACAAGCTGAACATCTATGGCATTCTGGGCATTGATCGCAAGAAGTTTATTGATGTCCTGCACCACTACTGCACCGATCTGACCGATTCGGCCGATGCGGAGGGCACGGTTCGCCTGGTCGACCGCGAACGGATCAACGAATTGCTCGACTGCATCGACGAGCCGAAAAAACGCCTGCTGCTGTGCGCAATGGTGCTGGACATGTCGAAAGCCGACGCTGAATTCAGCGAAGTGGAGATGGCGGTTTTCACCCACATGCTCGATCGCTGGCACCTGACGCTGGAAGATATCCAGACCGCGTTTGCCGACGAATAACCCTGCCTCTCCTGGAATGTTCATGACCCGTTTTACCGGTACCGACAGTTACGTCGCCACCCAAGACCTGATGATGGCAGTCAATGCGGCCATCACCCTGCAACGCCCGCTGCTGATCAAGGGCGAGCCTGGCACCGGCAAGACACTGCTGGCCGAAGAAGTAGCCCGTTCACTGGGCATGCCGCTGATCCAGTGGCATATCAAATCCACCACCAAGGCTCAGCAAGGCCTGTACGAATACGACGCAGTCTCGCGGCTGCGCGATTCGCAACTGGGCGACGAGCGGGTCAAGGACATCAGCCAATACATTGTCAAAGGCAAGCTCTGGGAAGCCTTCGCCGGCGAGCAGCAGGCGGTGCTGTTGATCGATGAAATCGACAAGGCCGATATCGAGTTCCCCAACGATCTGCTGCGCGAACTCGACCGCATGGAGTTTTACGTCTACGAGACACAGCAGACCGTGCGCGCCAGAAACCGGCCGATCATCATCATCACTTCCAACAATGAAAAAGAACTGCCGGATGCCTTCCTGCGTCGCTGCTTCTTCCATTACATCCGCTTCCCGGACAAGGACACGATGGCGCAGATCGTCGACGTGCATTACCCGAAGCTGAAACAGGATCTGCTGCGCGAGGCGATGGAACTGTTTTTCGCCATCCGCGAACTGCCGGGTATCAAGAAAAAGCCGTCTACCTCGGAGCTGCTCGACTGGCTGAAGCTGTTGCTGGCGGAAGACATTCCGGCCGAGGCATTGAAGAGCCAGCGTGCCGACGACCTGATCCCGCCACTGCACGGTGCCCTGCTGAAAAACGAGCAGGATGTGGGCCTGTTCGAACGCCTGATCAGCATGGTCAAGGCGCGCCGCACCCAAGGCTGAGTCTGGCATCGAACCCAGCGACAAAGCCGCAGTCAACTGCGGCTTTTTCACACCGATCCGCCTACGAGATGGCCCCTGATTCCAGCCAGCGTAAACGCTGCTTCCCGCCCGTCGTCGACGCCGCCACCCGGGTGCTGATCCTGGGTAGCCTGCCCGGCGAGACCTCGCTGGCGGCGAGGCAGTATTATGCCCACCCGCGCAACCAGTTCTGGCCGCTGCTGGGCAGCCTGCTGCAACGTGACCTGCCAGCCCTGCCTTACGCCCAGCGGCTGGACTGCCTGTTGCAACACGGCATCGGCCTGTGGGACGTGATTGCCCAAGCGCAGCGCCGTGGCAGCCTGGATACTGCCATCCGGGCATCGCAAGCCAACGACCTGCTCCCATTGCTGGCCAGACTGCCGCAGCTGGCACTGGTAGCGTTCAACGGCCAAACGGCCGGTAAACAAGCGGCAGCGCTGGCGGCCTGCGGCAGCGCCACGCTGATCCTGCCTTCCTCCAGCCCGGCGTTTACCCTGCCGTTTGCCAGCAAACAAGCCGCCTGGCAAAGGCTTGCCCCGTACATCCAGCTGCCGGCCACATGCAAGAGCGCTGCAGACCAAGCCTGATGCGGACTGCGGGCCGGTCTGCAAGGCAATACCAGAGCGGCTTGCAGCAAGGGTGGACAGGCTAGCTGCCTGCCAGATACCCCAGCAACTGTTTGGCGTGGCTATCCAGATCCGCCACGTCGCGCACACACACCCGCAGCTCGCGGCTGGCCCAGCTTTCGCTCAGGTCGACCAGGTTCAGCGGCAGGCTTTGTGCCAGGCGTTGTGCCGCAGCCAGGGGCAGAATGGCCACGCCGACGTGCTGCGCCACCAGCTGCGCAATGGCATCGAAACTCGGCGCCCGCACCCGCACCATCAGCGGCTTGCCTGCGAGAATGGCCATGTCTTCGATAAAGCGCTGCATCGCCCGCTCGCCGGGCATGCCAACGTAGGGGCTATCCAGCGTTTCGGCAAAGCTGCAGTGCAGGCGTGATGCCAGCGCATGTTGCTGCGAAACCAGCAGCACCAGCCGGTCCTGCCGGAACGGCAATGACAACAAGCCTTCCAGATCGAGATTGCCGTCCAGCACCCCCATTGCCAGCTCGCCGTCGCGCAGCCCCTTGAGAATCTCGCGGCTGGCGCGTTCCTCCACCTGCAGGTTCACTTCGGGAAAATCGGCCAGAAACGGCCCCAGTGCTTCCGGCAGGAAGGTGCTGTTGGCCACGGTATTGGCAGCCAGTTTCAACGTCACCTGTTGCCGACCGCTTTGCTGCTCAAGCGCCGCTTGCATGTGTTCGGCCTGTTGCCAGACCCGATGCGCGTGATCCAGCGCAATCCGCCCGGCCGGCGTCGGCTCCAGCCCGTCCGGCCGACGCAGGAACAAGGGCAGACCAAGCCGCCCCTCCAGCTGACGCAAGCGGTAACTTGCCGCCGATAGCGCCACCGGCACCGCCGCAGCCGCGGCGCTCAGACTACCGGTCTGCTCGATCAAACGCAGCAGCTGCAAATCAGCCAGGTCAAATCGGAACATGGTTTCGTATTTTTAGAAGGAAGACTGCCAATAATTGCCATTTTCAGCTTTTTACCTTTCAACCACAATAAGCCATTCCGCCACCATCAGGAGTCGCAATGACTGACCCCAGCATCGCCCAACCGCCCCTTGCTGCACACTCCCCGCTGCCCCGGCCGACCGGCTGGCGGCAGGATGGCCGCCTGTATGCGATCCTGGCAGCCGGCGGTTTTTCGCTGAAGGCAGTGTTCGTCAAGCTCGCCTACGCCGCTGGCCCGGTCGACGCGCTGACCTTGCTGGCCATGCGCATGCTGCTGGCGCTGCCCCTGTTTGCCTGGCTGGCCATCTGCGCGCCGCGCGGCAGCCAGCTGCTGGATCGGCTTACCTTGCTGCGGATCGGGCTGCTGGCCTGTATTGGCTACTACCTGTCCAGCCTGTACGACTTCATCGGCCTGAGTTTCATCAGTACCGGACTGGAGCGGCTGATCCTGTATGTCTACCCAACCCTGGTCGTGATGCTGGGCGCCTGGCTGCAGCGTCGCCGGCCGTCAGCTGCGCTGTGGCGCTCGCTGGCGGTGTGCTATGCCGGGCTGTTGCTGGCGTTTGGCCACGATCTGGGCCAGCAGGGCGACAGCCAGGATGTGTTGATCGGTGGCGCGTGGATCGTTGCGGCAGCGCTGGTCTACGCGCTGTACATGCTCGGTGTCGGTGAGCTGATTCCCAGGGTCGGCTCGCTGCGGCTGACCGGGCTGACAGGCATGGCTTCGTGCCTGTGGGTGCTGGCGCACTGGGCACTGTTTGGCGAACCGGCCCGACTGCTCGCCCTGCCCGGCGAGGTGTGGCTGAATGCGGCGCTGATGGCGCTCCTGTCGACTGTGTTGCCGATCTGGTGGCTGGCGCGGGCCATTCAGCGACTGGGGCCCGGTCCGGCGGCCGCCGCCGGCAGCATCGGGCCGATCCTGACCATGCTGGCGGCGTGGCTGTTGCTTGGCGAAGCGATTTCGCCATTGCAGCTGGCCGGGATGGCGCTGGTGATAATCGGGGTGGCGCGGCTGCGCTGACTGGCCACGCTGAAGGCTGAAGGCCTTGCCGTCGACATCGCCGACGTCGTTGCTGATGCCGGCTGTTTCGCCGCAGCCAGTCGGCCGACGCAGTCAATCAGCGCATCCTGCAGCTGTTGGCGGCCTACGGCCCCAGTCGGGAACAGGGCGCCGGCAGTCAGGCCGTTGCGCTGGCCTGACGTTTGCCCGCCCGCACCGCCACCAGTTCGGCAGCAATCGACACCGCAATTTCCGGTGGCGTTCTGCTGCCGATATCCAGCCCTACCGGGCCACGCAGCCGGGCGATCTCGGCCGCACTCAGCTCGAAATCCGCCAGCCGCTGTCGGCGCTTGGCCTGATTGGCCTGCGAACCAATCGCACCGATGAAAAAAGCCGGCGACTTGAGCGCCTCCAGCAACAGCAGGTCGTCGATTTTCGGATCGTGCGCCACCGCCACCACCGCACTGTGCGCATCCGGCTGCCATTGCAACAGATAATCGTCCGGCATGGCCCGCACCATCCGCGCCAGCGTGGCATCCCAGGCCGCTTCGGCCTCGAAGCGCGGATCGCAGACGGTGACATCGAACCCGACCGCAGCCGCCATCGGCGCCAGATAACGGCCGATCTGGCCGGCGCCGACAATCAGCAGCCGCCAGCGCGGGCCCAGCACCACCCGGAACAACTGGCCAGCCAGCCCGGCTTCGTCGCCCGGCGCAGCAGGCTGGCAGCGGATGTCACCGCTGGCCAGATCGACACTGCGCAACAGCCGCTCACCGGCCTGCAAGCGCTGCTGCACCTCGCGCAACATGGCCAGGGCCGGGTTCGGCTCGACCACCAGCTCCAGCGTGCCACCGCACGGCAGGCCGAAGCGGTGCGCCTCGTCGGCGGTCACGCCGTAGCGCAACAAGAACGGCAACGGCCGATCCAGCTCGCCGGCCCGCAGCCGCGCCACCAGATCGTCCTCGATGCAGCCACCGGATACCGACCCGCCCAGCCGGCCATCCGCCGCCAGCACCGCCCACGAACCCACCGGCCGCGGCGCCGTGCCCCAGGTGCGCGCCACACTCACCAGCCACAAGCGCTGCCCCTGCTCCGCCCAGGCCAGGGCGTCGTGCAATACCTGTTGATCTTCTGCCAGCATGACGGGCTTGATCCTTTCAATCTGATACATCAACAATGGCGCCCTACTTCATCCAGAGCACTGCCATGACACTCTGCGCCATCCTGCTTGCCGCCGGCACCTCACGCCGCTTTGGGCCGCACAACAAACTGCTGGCCCCACTGCCGGACGGCGAGTGGCTCGCCGTTGCAGCGGCCCGCCCCTTGCTGCAGACGGTTGGCCAGGTGGTCGCGGTGCTGCGCCCTGACACCCCGCAACTGGCTGCGCAACTGGCGGCACTGGGCTGCCGGGTGGTGGAACACGCCGGGGCCGACGCCGGGATGGGCAGCTCGCTGGCCGCCGGCATTGCCGCCGCCGGGGAATGTGACGGCTGGCTGGTGGCACTGGCTGACATGCCGCACATCCAGCCGCAGACGATCGGCGCCGTCGCCGATGCGCTGCGCCAAGGCGCTGCCCTTGCCCGCCCGCAGCATCACGGCCGGCCGGGGCATCCGGTCGGCTTCGCCGCGCAGTTCCGCGATGCGTTGCTGGCGCTTGACGACGACACCGGCGCACGCCACATCGTCGCCGCACATCGCCCCGCGCTGCGGCTGATCGACTGCAACGATCCGGGAATCTTGCTGGATATTGATACGCCGGCCGATCTGGCAGCGTGGCAAAGCGCTGAGCCACGCGCTTCGGCCTGATCTGGCAGCCTGTCGGGCAGACCGCGCTGGTATTGGCCTGCAGGCCGGCCTGCGAGGCAATACCAGCGCGGCGCGCAGCCCGATGCCGGGCAACTGGAACGCAGCGGATTGCCCCGCACGGCAGGGCCTTATGCCAGCTTGAGCGGCAAACTGCGCAGCCGTTGGCCGGTGAGCCGGAACAAGGCATTGGCCACGGCCGGCGCGACCGGCGGCACACCCGGCTCACCGACACCGCCCGGCGCCTCGGCGCTGGAGACGATGTGGGTTTCGACGTGGGGCGCGTCGGCCATTTTCAGCAACGGGTAATCGCTGAAGCTGGATTGCTGCACCTGGCCGTTCTTGAGCTCGATGTCACCGTACAGCGCGGCGCTAAGGCCGAAAATCACCCCGCCTTCGATCTGCTGCCGCACCGTGTCCGGCTGCACCACAAAACCGCAATCAATGGCACACACGACCCGATGCACGCGGATCGCCTTGTCGGCCGTGAGCGAGACTTCGACCACCTGCGCCGCAATCGAGCCAAACGATTCAGCCAGTGCGATGCCGTGGGCGCGGCCGGCGGGCAGCGGCTTGCCATAGCCGGCCTTGTCCAGCGCCAGTTGCAGCACGGCGCGGTAACGTGGCTGATCCTGCAGCAGGGCCATGCGGAACTCGGCGCCATCACGGCCGGCGGCGTGCGCCAGTTCGTCGATCCAGGCTTCGAGGAAAAATGCCTGGAACGAGTGGCCAACGCTGCGCCAGTAGCCCACCGGCACGCCGATGTCGGCCTTGATGCCGGCAAAGCGCATGTTCGGCACCCGGTACGGCAGATCGTAGCCACCTTCAATCATGGTCTTGTCCGGGCCGGCGCCCAACAGGCCCAACCGACTCATCTGCTGGTGGCCAATCGACGGGCTGGCGCTTTTCAGCGCCAGGTATTGCAGCTGGCCGCGACTGTCCAGATGCGCACTGTATTCGGCCACGGCGGCCGGGCGATAGAAATCGTGGCGCGTGTCTTCTTCGCGCGACCAGATCAGCTTGACCGGCCGACCCGGCATCTGCCTGGCCAGAAACACCGCCTGGGCGATGAAATCGACATCCAGCCGGCGGCCGAAACCGCCGCCGAGCAAGGTGGTATGCAGCTTGACCTGGCTGCTGGATACGCCGGCAACACTGGCAGCCACCTTGGCGGCAAACCCCTGCATCTGCGTCGGCGACCAGACTTCGACGCCGTCGTCGGTCACCAGCGCAGTGGTGTTCATCGGCTCCATCGTAGCGTGCGCCAGCAGCGGGGCGCGGAACGTGGCATGCAAGACCTTGTCGCTGGCCGCCGGCTCCCGGCTGCTGTCACCGGCGCTGTGGTAGGTAAAGCCGCTGCTGTCCGCCAGCGCCTTGTCCAGAAAGGCGTACAACGCCGCATTGTCGATGCCGGCCAGCGGGCCGCCCTGCCACTGGATATCGATACTGTCGACCGCCTGCTTCGCCTGCCAGTAGCTGTCGGCAATCACCGCCACGCCGGCGGTGGCACCGTTCAGCGGTGGCAGCTCCACCACCTTGTGCACACCCGGCGCCTTGCCGGCAGCAGCGGCATCGAAGCGGCCCACCTTGCCGCCCAGCTCCGGATTCATGCGCAGCGTAGCGATCAGCATATTCGGCAGTTTGACGTCGATACCGTACACCGCCTTGCCCTGCACCTTGGCCGGCAAATCCCGGCGCGGCACCGGTTTGCCCAGCAGGGTGAACTGGCCGGGCTGCTTGAGCACCACATCGGATGGCGGAGTCAAGGTCACCGCCGTGTCGAGCAGCTCGCCAAACGCCGCACTGCGGCCGTCGCCAGCAATCACCCTGCCCTGCTCCACCCGCAGGCTGGCCGCAGCCACGCCCCACTGTTGCGCCGCTGCCGCCTTGAGCCATTCCCGCGCCGTAGCACCGGCACGCCGCATCGGCAACCACGCATCACGCACACTGGTGCTGCCCCCCGTCATAATCAGCTTGAGCATTCTGGCAGCCGTGTCGGTAGTCCAGCGCCCCATGCTGACAATCCAGCCCTTGTCGTCCGGGCGAAATGGCAGCATCAGCGACGCAGCAGTCAGGTTGGCAAATTCGCCGTCAATCGGCGCATCTTCGAGCACGATATCGTCCAGCCGGCAACCGAGCTCTTCCGCTACCAGCAACGGCAATGCGGTGTGAATGCCCTGCCCCATTTCCGAACGCGGCATGGCAAGAAATACCTTGCCATCGCGAGTCAGACGAATCCAGGCGTTGAGCTGCGCTTCGCCGACGGTCTTGTCGTTGCTGCCAGCAACAAACGTCGCCACCGGCTTGCTGGCGCATCCCACCAGCAAGGCGCCGCTGGTGAGTGACGCGGTAATCAGGAACTGGCGGCGCGAGGGGTTGGCAGGTGTGCGGCTCATGCTTTGTTACCCCCGTTTTTCGCCGCGACATGGATCGCTTCACGCACCCGCTGATAGGTGCCGCAACGGCAGATATTGGTGATGTTGTCGTCGATGTCCTGGTCGCTCGGATTGGGATTTTTCTGCAGCAGCGCAGCCGACGCCATGATCATGCCCGACTGGCAATAACCGCACTGCGGCGCCTGCACTTCCAGCCAGGCCTGCTGCAACGGGTGCAGCGTTTCAGTCGCCAGACCTTCGATGGTGGTGACGCTCTTGCCTTCGATGGCCGAAACCGGCATGACACAGCTGCGGGTGGCTTCGCCGTCGATCAGCACGGTGCAGGCGCCGCAGGCAGCGATGCCGCAGCCGAACTTGGTGCC
>CAZBWH010000037.1:0-28642 GCA_964495595.1 uncultured Burkholderiales bacterium
TCTCTGAAATTTAGCTCAAAATCGGGCTTCTGGCTGATGTAGGGACATAATCAGGAAAATCGAAGTACAGGCCCGAACCGGCCTGCATCTGTACGATGCCTATATTAATGACAGCGACCTGATCGGCTGGCATTCCCGTCGGCCGAATGCCATCAATCTGACAGACTTCATGGCCAAAGAGGGCAAGGCGGTAACCCTGCCGACCCTGGATTTGAACGACTTTATCGGCAAGAGCTTTACCACCGGCCCGGACGGCAAACTATATCAATTGCCGGATCAGCAATTTGCTAACCTGTATTGGTACCGCAAAGACTGGTTCGATCGCCCGGACCTGCAAAAGAAATTCAAGGACATTTACGGTTACAAGCTGGATGTGCCGGTCAATTGGTCGGCGTATGAAGACATTGCTGAATTCTTTACTGTCCATGTCAAAGAGCTGGATGGCAAGAAAGTCTACGGCCATATGGATTACGGCCGTAAAGACCCGTCGCTCGGCTGGCGCTTTTCTGACGCCTGGTTTTCAATGGCCGGCGCCGGAGATAAAGGCATTCCCTTCGGCAACCCGGTTGATGACTGGGGCATCCGGATGGAAGGCTGCGTGCCCAAAGGTGCATCGGTGGAGCGCGGAGGCGACATGAATGGCGCGGCTGCCGTGTATTCGGTAACCAAGTTCATCGACTGGCTGAACAAATACGCGCCACCGGAAGCCAAGCAAATGGACTTTGGCACTGCAGGCGCCGTACCCGCCAAGGGCCAGATCGCCCAGCAGATATTCTGGTATACGGCTTTCACTGCCGATATGACCAAACCGGGCCTGCCGGTTGTCAATGCGGATGGCACTCCGAAATGGCGGGTAGCTCCTTCACCTCATGGCCCTTATTGGCAGAAAGGCATGAAACTGGGCTATCAGGACACCGGGGCGTGGACCCTGGTCAAGGGCGCGCCGCCGGATAATCTGAAGATGGCCTGGCTGTATGCTCAGTTTGCAGTGTCGAAGTCGGTGTCGCTGAAAAAAACCCTGGTTGGTCTGACGCCGATTCGTGAATCGGATCTGAAATCACCGGCGATGACCAATGCTGCGCCGAAGCTGGGGGGGCTGGTCGAATTCTATCGCAGCCCCGCTCGCAAGCTTTGGACGCCTACTGGAAATAATGTACCCGATTACGCCAATCTCGCGCCATTGTGGTGGCAGAACATCGGTGCGGCAATTCGTGGCGAAATGCCGGTGCAAAAAGCGCTGGATAACATGGCCGAGCAAGCCGACACCATCATGGCCCAGCTGGAAAAGTCAGGCTTGAAATGCGCGCCGAAACTGAACGATAAGAAACCAGCATCTTATTGGTATGGCAAAGGCACTGCGCCTTTCCCGAAACTTGCCAATGAAAAACCGAAATCGGAGACATGGAGCTATGATGAAAGTATCAAGCATTCTTGGTAGTCTGTTAGCCTGCACGGCGGGTTATGTGCAAGCGGCGGGTTATGTGCTGGAATATTATGAGAACCCTCCTTTTGCGCAAACCGAAGCCGGCAAGCCGGCAGGGGTGGCGGTCAGTATCGTGACCCAGATGTTTCAACGGGCCAAACTGCCATTCAAACTGGAAGCTGCGCCATTGGCGAGGGGCATGGCCGATGCCAAATCCAAGCCCGATGTCTGCGTGTTTCCGGTGCAACGTGCCCAGAGTAACGAGGCCGATTATTCCTGGGTCAGCCCGATTCTGATCACTACATCCGGTCTGTTTACCCACCCGGATTCGAAAGATCAGTTCATTACCCTGGCGGATGCCAGGAAATTGCGGGTGGGTGCATTGCGCGGCAGCGGCGATGCCGAATATCTGAAATCGTTCGGTTTTACCGTCGACGAAGCCAATGCGCAGGAGCAGAACCTGGAAAAGCTGCTTGGCAAGCGTATCGACATCTGGGCAACGGACGTGCTGTCGGCCAATTACTTCGTCAAGAAGTCGAACAGCAAGGATCGTGCACCGCGTGAAGCGCTGGATTTCCGTCGTTCGCTCGGATCGCTGGCGTGCAATGTCAAGATGCCCAAGGCCGATGTGGCCAAGTTGCAGGGTAGTCTGGATGCGATGATCAAGGATGGCACCGTTGGCAAGCTGACTGCATTCTGACCTCGCTGGCGGCTGAATGATTCAATCGACCTTCAACGCGACCGTTACCGAGCCTGATTCCGATCGGGCGCGGTAGTGGGTCGCGTTGTTTTATTGTGTTGTCGTTCCAGGTGATTCAGCCTGGAATGTGTCTGGCAATAGGGTGCAATATGAAACAGACCAAAGCACGAAAAAGCATTGTCACGTTATTCAATTCCTTTATCCTGACCGGGATTGTGCTTGGACTGATCGCCTTCAGCGTCATGATTGGCATGTACAATTACCGGACCTCGATGCAGGATTTGACCTCCAAAGTGTCAAAATATGCCAGCCTGGCAGCGATCAGTCTGCGTGAGCCAATCTGGAATTACGACGAAACGGCAGTCACCAGCGTGTATACCGCCATCCTGCTCGATAAGGATGTGGTTGCCATTCGGGTATTGGGCGCGACCGATGATAAAACTACATCGGAAAAGAAACGCGAGGCAGTGGAAAAGACTGACTTTGCCGAGTTGTTGAAAGACCCGCATCATTTCAACAACATTGCCGAAATTGCCAAGGATGGCAAGGCCATTGCGCGGGTGCAGATCGTCGCATCAAGTGCACGGGTTCGGGAATCGATCCGCGAAACGACCATACTGATTGCCGGCTTTTCGGCGGGATTCATGGCCATTCTGTCAGTGTTCATCTGGGGAATGGGCAAACGGGTGCTGGCGCGGCCGATCCGCACGCTGCGTGACAGCGCCGACCGTCTGGCCGATGGCGATCTGGATCAGGCGATCCAGACCGGCCGCAATGACGAGCTGGGTGCGTTGGCCGGCAGCTTCGACAAGATGCGCAATGCGATCCGCAAAAAGCTGGCTGACCTGGCCACGCTGAACAGTGCTGGCGAAAAGCTGGCCGGTATCCATGATCAGGTGCTGGCGCTGGAAACCGCGATTGATGTCATGAGCCGGCAAACCAATGTCGCACGCGGATCAATCTACCTGCTGGATAAGGATGGCTCGCTGAAGCTGTCGGCGTATGCGCCGAAGTACGACAGCGAAGTCGACCACATACCGAAATCGTTCAGCATGAACGAGGGGATTGTCGGCAAGGTGGCGCAGTCCGGCAAAATCTGCTTTGTGCCCGACACTGGCCACGCCAGCGAATTTGTTGACAACCCCGGTTCGCAAGAGGGGGCCAAATCGCTGCTGTGTGTGCCCATGATGGACGACAAGACCATTTTCGGGGTCATGAATTTCGTTGGTGAAGTCGGCCAGGTCAATTTCAGCCCGGAAGACGAAGGCTTTGCATTGACCATTGCCCGCACGGTGGTGATTACGATCAAGAATATCCAGATGCTGGCGGTAATCGAGGAGCATAACCGCACACTGGAACAGAAGATTCTCGAACGCACAGCCCAGTTGCATCAGAAAACCAATGATGTAAACAATATGCTGCAGAATATGCAGCAGGGTATCTTTACCGTGCTGACCGGGCAGGTGATTCATCCGGAGCATTCGGTTTATTTGAACAGGATTTTCGAAACCGAGCAGGTTGCCAACCGCCAGGTATTGTCGTTGTTGTTTGATGACAGCGATGTGGGCAGCGATACCATCAGCCAGATGTCGGCAGCGCTGGATTCAATGATTGGCGAAGATCCATTGATGTTTGATCTGAATGCCCATTTGCTGATCGACGAATACACCAAGTATTTCTCCAATGGCCGCAGCAAGATTCTGGAGCTGGACTGGAATTCGGTCATGGGCGCCAACGATGTGATCGACAAGGTCATGGTGACCGTGCGCGATGTCACCGAGCTGAAAGCGCTGCAGAAAGAAACCGAGAAGCAGAAAGAAGAGCTGGATATCATCGGCCAGATACTCAAGGTGTCGCGCGACAAGTTCAGCGAATTCCTGAAATCGTCTTACGAATTCATCGAGGAAAACCGTTCGCTGATCGAAAGCCATTCGGACAAGGATCCGGATGTGATTGCTGCCTTGTTCCGTAATATGCATACCATCAAGGGCAATGCCCGTACCTACGGCTTCAGCTACATCACCGATGCGGTGCACGAGACCGAAAGTACCTACAGTCAGATGCAGGCTGATGAGGCGGTGGCGTGGGATCGCGCCTTGTTGCTGGAGCAGCTGGATGCCTCACGTGCCTGCATCAGCCGCTACGAGGCAACCTTTCAGGATAAGCTGGCCAGCTTTGTCGATTCCGACGGCGACCGTTCGCGGGCGATCATCGAGAAGATCGCCGCCGAGTTGGATCACGTCAACGAGTCGGTTACCTTGCCGGCTCTGCGCGATACCTTGCTGGAGGTGAAACTGGCAGTCAACCAGGCGCGGTCGGACGATATCGAGATGGTGTTGAACGGCGTGCTAGAGAGCATTCCTTCTCTGGCCCGGCAGTTGGGCAAGGAGGAGCCGGTGGTCGAGCTGGGCGCTTCGCCGGTGCGGTTCAAGCACGAAATCGTGCCGGTACTGCGCAATGTGTTCATGCATGTGTTCCGCAATTCGATCGACCACGGCATTGAGGCACCCGAGCAGCGCACTGCGTTGGGCAAGCCGGCGGCCGGGCAGATTCATCTGGGGGTCAGTGCCGGCGAGGATGAGGTGACGCTGACTTACGAAGACGATGGCAAGGGGCTGGCGCTGGAGCGGATTTACAATAAGGCGCTGGCCGAGGGTGTGATGCAGGCAGACGAACCCGTGACCGACGAGGAGATTGCCGCGCTGATCTTCCGCTCCGGGCTGTCAACTGCCGAGGTGGTGTCGACGGTTTCCGGGCGCGGTGTGGGGATGGATGCGATCAAGAAATTCCTGCAGAAATACCACGGCGATATTCGGCTGGAGTTCACCGGCGAATCGACGGTAGCCGGATTCCGGCCGTTCCGGCAGATCATTACCTTGCCGGCGCGGTTTGCGGTGCGCGGCGAATGAGCGATTAGCCCATTTCTTCTGGCAAGCTCGCGGGGCAGGCGCCGTCAGGTGCCTGCCCCGTTGTTTTCCTGCCGTGTGCCATCGGCCTGCGAGCCAATACCAATGCGGCCTGCAGGCCGGATGGGCGCCAATGTGGATGCGGTCTGCGGGCCGGTGCGGATCAGGGTGTCAGCGTTTGCCGCCCAGAATCGAGCCGAGCACCCCGCGCAGGATTTGCCGACCCACGCCACTGCCGATGCTGCGCGCCATGCTCTTGGCCGCGGCTTCGACCACGCCTTCGTGCTTGCCACCACGTGGGCCGGTGCTGCCGAACAGAATGCTTCCCAGTTTGCTGCCCAACCCATCGAACATGCCTCCACCCTCCGGTTCGGCCTGCTGTGGCGCGGGCTGTGGCAGCGGTGGGGAAGTGGGGGCTGGCTGGGGCCGCCAGCTTGCAGGCTGCGGGGGAACCGGAGCGGGAGCCGGCTGTTGCGGGGCAGGGGCGGGCGGGCTGGCCACGGGTTCGCTGGCAGGCGTCGCAGCGGCTTGTGGTGCAGCTTGCGGGTCGGCGTGTGGCGCCCGTACGCCGCGCAGCTTTTCGTAGGCTGATTCGCGGTCCAGCGTCTGTTCGTAGTGGCCGTAGACCAGTGATGACTGGATCACTGTCTGGCGCTCTTCGGCCGTCAGCGGCCCGATCCGGCAGCCCGGCGGCACCACCATCGCCCGCTCGACGATGTTTGGCCGGCCCTGGGCATCGAGAAACGAAATCAGCGCTTCGCCAACGGCCAGCTCGGTAATCGCTTTGGCCGCATCGAAGCGCGGGTTCTGGCGCATGGTTTCGGCGGCGGTGGCCACGGCTTTCTGGTCACGCGGGGTGAATGCGCGCAGTGCGTGCTGTACCCGGTTGCCCAGTTGCGCCAGCACGGTGTCTGGCACGTCGAGCGGATTCTGGGTAACAAAATAGACGCCCACTCCTTTGGAGCGGATCAGTCGCACCACTTGTTCGACTTTCTGCAGCAGGGCGGTGGGCGTGTCGTTGAACAGCAGGTGGGCTTCGTCGAAAAAGAACACCAGCTTGGGCTTGTCCAGATCGCCGACTTCGGGCAACTGCTCAAACAATTCGGCCAGCAGCCACAGCAGAAAGGTGGAATACAGCCGCGGGGAGTGGTGCAGCTTGTCTGCGGCCAGCACATTGATTACCCCGTGGCCGTTGATGTCTGTCTGCATCAGGTCGTTGATATCGAGCATCGGTTCACCAAAAAACAGTTCGCCGCCTTCCTGTTCCAGCGTCAACAGGCCGCGCTGGATGGCTCCGATCGAGGCCACCGATACATTGCCGTATTCCGTGGTGAACTGGCGGGCGTTGTCGCCGACGAACTGCACCATTGCCCGCAGGTCTTTCAGGTCGAGCAGCAGCAGGCCGTTGTCGTCAGCAGCCTTGAAAATGATCTGCAATACGCCGGCCTGGGTGTCGTTCAGATTCAGTAGCCGCGCCAGCAGCAGCGGGCCCATGTCAGAAATCGTGGCGCGCACCGGGTGGCCGCTCTGGCCGAATACATCCCAGAACACGGTCGGGCAGGCCGTGTAGCTGAAACCGGCCAGACCCAGCTGATCCAGCCTTGCCTTGAGCTTGGGGCTTTCCTGGCCAACGGCCGCTACGCCGGACAGATCACTTTTGATGTCAGCCATGAATACCGGCACACCGGCGCGGGAGAAGGCTTCGGCCATCCGTTGCAGCGTTACCGTCTTGCCGGTGCCGGTGGCGCCGGCGATCAGGCCGTGGCGATTGGCCAGTGCGGGCAGCAGGTCAATGTCGAGCGTGGCGGTCCTGGCGATTACGAGAGGGGCGGTCATGGTGGGTTGGGCTCCGGTGGGCTGCAATGCGCCGATTGTAGCCGCGCCGCCAGAGCTGTGCGCTCTCGGGTGGCATTTTTTTGGCTGTCGGGGCGGCTGAACCCGGCCCAGTGGAAATCTGCATCGAAAAATCGCCAGCCAGCGGCTATCCTGAAACGGGAATGCCGCACGCAGAAAAGGAGTGTGCATGCTGTCATTGTTCTGGCGTCGTTCGGTGGCGTGGCTGCTGGCCGGATCGCTGGCGCTGCCTGTATCGGCGGCTGAGGCCGAGCTGAGCTGGGGAATCGAGCCCTTCTTGCCGCCGCGCACCATGGCTAATGCGTTCAAGGTCTCACGCGATTACATGGGCGAGCGTAGCGGCAGTCGCATCGTGATCAGCTCGGCGGCCAGTTATGCCCAGTTTGTCCCGGCACTGCTGCGCACCGAATACGATCTGGCGTTCGTCGGCCCGCATTCCGGGTTGCTGGCGATGCAAAAAGCTGGCTACGTGCCGCTGGTGCAGTGCGGCGGCGCGCTGCAGTCGGTGCTGGTCGTTCCGCGTGATTCGGCTTACCGCAAGCCGGAAGACCTGGCCGGGCAACTGGTGGCGCTGCCCGATGCACTCACGGTCACGTCGATGCTGGGAATGGAAATCTTCGATCAGGGCGGCAAGCGGCCGACTGCCGCGGTGCGCTTTACCCACACCGCATTCCAGAATGAGGGTCCGCTGATGATGTTGCGTGGCGAGGCGGCCGCATCGGTGATCGCCCGGGCTGCGTACAATCAGCTGCTTTCACCGCAGATTCGCGCTGACCTGCAGATCATTGGCGAGAGCCGGCCGGTGCCACACATGATGATGCTGGCCCACAGCCGGTTGCCGCAGGCGCTGCGCACCCGGTTGCGGGAAGCCGCGCTGGAATACCTGCGCACCACTGACCCCGCCAAAGCAGTATTTGCCCGCAATTGCCTGGCAGCGGATAAGCTGCTCGGCGACGACGGGGCGCGTCAACTGGCACCGTATGCCGAAGAATTGCGCCGTCGGCTGCAGTCGATTGCAAAATAATGGAGTGGATGGTTTGACCGTGTTCAAGACATCGCTGCGGGCGTGGGTGCTGGCAGCCGTTATCGGGGCTACCTGCCTGCCCGTGCATGCCGCACCGGCCGAGGAGGCTGCCGAAGTGGTGTTCGGGGTCGAGCCGATGTTCAGCGCCCGCACCCTGGCCACTGCATTTCAATCAGTGCGCAATTACATGACCGAGCGCAGCGGGGGCAGCAAGGTGGTGGTGGCGACTGCGCCCAATTACGATCAGTTTGCCCGGCAACTGCTGGCGGGTGAATTCGACATGGCTTTCATTGGCCCGCATTCTTCGCTGCTCGCCGCGCAAAAAGCCGGCTACGAGCCGCTGTTCAAGTGCGATGGCAACATGAAAGCCGTGCTGATCGTGGAAAAGGCTTCGCCGTACCAGAAACCGGCCGACCTGCGCGGCAAGACTGTCGCGCTACCCGATCACCTGACGCTGGGGGCGATGCTGGGCGCCGAGTTCTTTCGTCCGCAGCCCAACCAGCCTCCGATCGATGCCAGCTTCAAGTTCAACGAATACAGCAATAGCGCAGCACTGATGCTGCTGCGTGGTGATGCTGCTGCGGCAGTGGTCATCTTGCAGACACTCAAGGTGATGTCTCCCGATATCCAGAGCAGTGTTCGCATCATTGCCGAGAGCCGGCCGATTCCGCACATGGTTATTGTCGCTCATCCACGGCTGACCGCTGATAAACGGGTCAGGCTGCGAGACGCGCTGATCGAGTTCACCCGCATCACCGACCCGCGGCGCAATATTTTCGTGCAGAGTTGCAAACCGGGAGAGCGGTTTCTTAGCGATCAGGATGTGCGAACACTGGCGCCCTATGTGGAAGAGTTCCGCCGGAGGCTCGCGCAATGAAATTGGCTGCCCGCTTCAACCGCCTGCGTGCCCGGCTGGCTGCTGCCGTGCTGCTGGTGCAGATGGTGCTGGTATCGGTGCTGGCATTCAACATGATGAATTCGTGGGATCGGGTGGCGCATGACAACCTGGCCAAGCGGATCCAGGAACTCAACCTGCTGTTCAACTCCACGCTGACCCCGCTGCTGATGGCGCGCGACTACGCCACTGCCACTGACCAGATGGAAAGCATCCGCAGCGGCAACCAGATCGACTACATGGTGCTGTCCGACCGGCGTGGCAAGCTGGTCGCCGCGTCCGGGCTGCCCGCCGGCGCATCGTTGCCGCCGGCCGACGATATCGACCGCTTCAGCCGGCTGGACGACACCTTTCATGCCGTGGCAGAACTGAAGCTGGCCGACGAGCGCTACGGCACCCTGCGCTACGGCATCGGTACCCGCAGCCTGGCCAACATGCTGCGCAGCATGTACTGGCAGACCTTGGCGATTGCCTTGCTGTCGGTGGTCATCTCGACCTCGGTGTTGCTGTGGTTCGGCTTCCGGCTGACCCGCGATATTACCCGCATCAGCGCTGCGGCCAATGCCGTGGCGCGCGGCGAAACCGATGTACGGCTGAACGTGCGCAGCCGCGACGAGATCGGGGAACTGGCGCGTGATTTCGAATCCATGGCCGCCACGCTGGCACAACAGATGCAGGATTTGCGCCAGCGCGAGCAGGAAAAAGCCGTTGCCATCGGCGAAAAGCTCGCCGCGGTGGCCTCCGCCAACGCCAAGAGCGAATTCTTGGCTAACATGAGCCACGAAATCCGCACACCGATGAACGGAGTGATCGGCATGCTGGGCCTGTTGATGAGCACCCGCCTGACGCCGCAGCAGCAGGAGTTTGCCGAAGTGGCGCGCAGCAGCGCCGAAAGCCTGCTGGGGCTGATCAACGACATTCTGGATTTTTCCAAGATCGAAGCCGGCAAGCTGGAGATCGAGCCGATTGCCTTCGATTTGCGTCAGGTCGCCGAAGCCATTGCCGACTTTCAACTGCTGCAGGCCGAGAAAAAAGGGTTGGCGCTGATCCTGCGCTACGCCCCCGATGCCCCGCAGCACCTGATCGGCGACCCCGGCCGCATCCGGCAGGTGATCTCCAATCTGGTGTCCAACGCGATCAAGTTCACTCACCAGGGGCATGTGTACATCGACATCAGCGTCGCAGAGCCCAGCGATGACAAGGCACACTTGCGGGTCGCGGTCAGCGATACCGGTATCGGTATGAACGAGGCCCAACTGGGGCGCATTTTTGAAAAATTCACCCAAGCCGATGCATCAACCACCCGCGTCTACGGCGGCACGGGGCTCGGGCTGGCCATCTCCAAGCAACTGTGCGAGTTGATGGGCGGTGAGATTGCCGTCAGCAGCGCGCCGGGACAGGGTAGCTGCTTTCTGTTTACGCTCAATCTGCCGCTCGATACCGCTGTTGTGCCGGATCAGCCTGTCAGCAAAGAGTTGGCTGGCCGCCGGGCGGTGGTGGTTGCCGACCACCCGCTGACCAGCCAGATCCTGCAGGAGCAACTTGGCCAGCTAGGCATGCGGATCGACGTTTTCGACAACGCCTTTGATGTGCTCGACCACCTGCAACAGGCGCACGATGCCGGCGAGCCGGTCGATCTGGCCATCCTGGCCGAATACATGCCCGGCCTCGACGCGCTGACTTTTGCCACCGCACTGGGTGACGATGCCAACCTGGCCCGCACCCGGCTGATCGTGCTTGGTCCGCCGATCCGCCAGCGCGACCTGCAAGCCTTCCGCGCCGCCGGGTTTCGCGGCTACCTGTCCAGCCCGCTGCATCGCGACGACATCTGCAATATCCTCATTGCCTGCCTTAGCCCAGCCACTACCGGTGTCGAGCTGATTACCCGCCATTCGCTGGTGGCGATTGCCGGTGAGGGGGCCCAGCTACCGGGCCGCGTCCGTTACGACGGCAGCCGCGTGCTGGTGGTAGACGATAACGCTGTCAACCAGCAAGTGGTGTCGGTAATGCTGGAGCAATGCGGCTGTACTGTCGATGTTGCCGCCAACGGTGTCGAAGCGTTGCATCAGGTCAAGCTGCTGCCTTACGACATCGTGCTGATGGATTGCCAGATGCCCGAGATGGACGGCTACGAAGCCACCCGCCGCATCCGGGTCGATGAACAGGGCCTTGGGCGACATTTGCCGGTGGTGGCGCTGACGGCCAATGCCATGGCCGGCGACGCAGACAAGTGTCTGGCTGCCGGCATGGACGATTATCTGTCCAAGCCGATCCGCCCGGACGACCTGGCCCAGGTGCTGGCCAAGTGGCTGAAACCCGCCGCCATCAGTAACGAGGCGCACGCCAGCGAGCCAGACACCCCGCCCATCGCCGGGCTGGCTCCGGCCAGCAACAACGAATACGACAAGGTGTACGCCATGCTGGGCAGCAAGCATGCCCGGCTGGCCGCGCTCTATCTGAGTGAATCGGCCACCCGCCTGCAGTCGCTGCACCAGGCGTACGCCAGCCGGGATCGTGAACAGGTTCGTCTGCTGGCCCACGCCATCAAAGGCACCTCGCTGACCATTGGTGCCCGCGACTTCGCCGCACTGCTCGATCGCATCGAACAACAGGCTGAATCCGGCGCACTGGATGACGTTGCCGAGGTCATGGCGCAACTCGACGAGGCGCATCAGATCGTGCGCAACGACCTGGCGCCGTATCTGGCTGGCTCGCCGGCAAGCTGACCACCCGCCGGCAGCAGGCTGCGGCCAGTGTATAATCGCAGCCCTTTGACTGTGCCGGAGTTGTTGTCATGCTGCGTCGTTCGTTCCTGTTGTTGCCTGCCCTGTTTGTCACCGCCAACGTCCTGGCTGAAGACGTGTTGCGGGTATCCGCCATTCCCGACGAAGCGCCGACCGAGCTGCAGCGCAAATTCGCCCCGCTGGGCAAATACCTGGAAAGCGAACTGGGCATGAAGGTGCAGTTCGTGCCGGTAACCGACTACGCTGCCGTGGTCGAAGCGCTGACCACCGACAAGATCGACCTCGCCTGGCTCGGCGGCTTTACTTTCGTCCAGGCCAAGCTGCGCGGCAAGGTGGTGCCGCTGGTGCAGCGCGAGGAAGACCAGCGTTTCACCAGCAAATTCATCGCCAACACCGAGGCCGGTGTCAATACGCTGGCCGATCTGAAAGGCAAGAGTTTTGCCTTCGGTTCGGTATCGTCCACCTCCGGTCACCTGATGCCGCGTTATTACCTGCAGAAGGATGGCATTGCGCCGGAAAAGGCATTCAAATCGGTCGCCTATTCCGGCGCGCACGATGCCACGGTCGCCTGGGTTAGCGCAGGCAAGGTCGATGCCGGGGTGCTGAACGCCTCGGTGTGGGACAAGCTGGTCAGCGCCGGCAAGGTTGATACCGCCAAGGTCAAGCTGATCGGCACCACCCAGCCTTACTACGACTACAACTGGACCGTGCGCGCCAGCCTGCCGGCCGCGACCCAGGCCAAACTCAGCCAGGCTTTCCTGAAACTTTCGCCCGGTGTTCCGGCGCACAAGGAAATCCTCGATCTGCAACGCGCGGCGCGTTTCGTGCCGACCAAGGCCGACAACTACCAGATGATTGAAGACGCGGCCCGCACGGCAGGCTTGCTGAAGTGAGCCTGATTTTCGAGCAGGCCGGGCTGACGCTCGGCGGGCGGACCATCCTGCAGCAGCTGAACCTGCAGTTGGCGCAGGGCGAGCAGGTGGCGCTGATCGGCCCGTCCGGCGCCGGCAAGACCAGCCTGCTGGCGCTGGCCAACAGCAGCCTGCGGCCGGATCGCGGCCGGGTAGCCGTGCTGGATCATGTGCCGGGCGTCCTGTCGGCCGGAGCGTTGAAAGCGTTGCGCAGCGAAATCGGCACCGTTTACCAGGTGCCGCCGCTGCCGGGGCGGCTGCGGGCGATTCATGCCGTGGCGGCGGGCCGGCTGGCACACCAGCCGCTGTGGCGCAGCCTGCTCGATTTATGGTGGCCGGCGCAGGGCGCCGCGATCCAGGCCTGCCTGGAGCGGGTGGCCTTGCCCGAAGTGTTGTACTCCCGTTGCGGTGAATTGTCCGGCGGCCAGCGCCAGCGGGTCGGCATCGCCCGCATCCTTTATCAGGCACCGCGGCTGATGCTGGCCGACGAGCCGGTATCTGCGCTCGACCCGCTGCAAGGGCAGCAGATGCTGCGCGTGTTGCAGGACGATGCCCGCAGCCGCAATGCCACGCTGCTGGTCAGCCTGCACGCCGTCGATCTGGCGCTGAGTTTGTTCCCGCGGGTGATCGGCCTGCGCGACGGGCGCATCCTGTTCGACCTGCCAACCGCCGAGGTCACGCCGGCGCTGCTGCAGACCTTGTATGCCGGTGAGGCGCCCGGTACCGCGGCCGAAACGTCGATCCCGGTTTTTGCCGGCTCGCTGGCGGCAGGGCCGCGATGCTGATCCGTCCCTCCCACCCGCCGCTGCTGGCGGGGTTGCTGCAAACCCTGCTGCTGCCGCTGGCCCTGTGGCTGTTGCTGCTGGGTTCGTCGCTGGATTTCGCCAGCCTGTTCACCCCCGGCACCCTGACCACGCTCGGGCGTTTCGCCGCCGATTTCCTGCCGCCGGCCAGCGATGGCTTTTTCCTGCGCGAACTCGGCAACGCCACGCTGACCACGGTGGCGGTGGCCAATCTCGGCATGGCGCTGGCGATTGCCATCGGCGTGCCGCTGGCGCTGCTGTCGTCGCGGGTGCTGATCGGCGATGCCCCGCTGGTGCTGCGCTGGCTGGCCCCGCCGATCCGCGCCTTGTTGCTGGTGTTGCGCGGCGTGCCGGAGCTGGTGTGGGCGCTGCTGTTCGTGCGCGCAGTCGGGTTGGGCAGCATGGCTGCGCTGCTGGCGCTCGGGCTGGCGTATGGCGGCATGCTCGGCAAGGTTTATGCCGAAATTCTCGAATCGCAACCGCAGGCGCCGCTGCAGGCGTTGCGCCAGGCCGGCGGCGGCCGCATTGCCACGCTGGTGTACGGCCTGCTGCCCAATGCGCTGCCCGAGCTGGTCAGTTACACCGTTTACCGCTGGGAATGCGCGATCCGCGCCTCGGCGGTGATGGGGCTGGTCGGCGCCGGCGGCCTTGGCCAGTTGATGGATACCTCGGTGCGCATGCTCAATGGCGGCGAAGTCGGCGCGATCCTGCTGGTATTCATGGTGCTGGTGCTGCTGACCGAAATCGTCAGCTGGCTGGTGCGTCGCAGCCTGGCTGCGGCCGATCCGCGCCGGGATGCCGCCGTCGCGGCGCCGGGGTGGATGCTGGCCGGCAAACCGCTGCTGTCGTTGGCGTTGCTGGCGCTGGTGTTGTTTGCCAGCGGTGGCTGGCTGGCGCGCGACTGGGTTGGCGGCTTCGATCTTGCAGCGCTGTTCGGCCGATTGGGTGAGTTTTTCCCGGCCGACTTGAGCCGCGAGCACCTGCAAGCGGTGGCCAAAGCCGGCTGGGAAACGCTGGTGTTGTCGGTGTGGGGGACGGCGCTGGCGCTGACCGGCGCTGCCGTGCTGGCGTTGCCGGCATCCGGTGCCTACGGCCTGGCGGCCAGGCTGCCGGCACGCGCGATCCTCAACTTCCTGCGCGCCGTGCCCGATCTGCTATGGGCCGCCATCGCCGTGCTCGCCGCCGGCATCGGCCCGCTTGCAGGCGTGATCGCGCTGGCGTTGCACACCACCGGTGTGCTCGGCCGCCTGTATGCCGAAACGCTGGAAAACGCTGCGCCCGAGCCGGCACAGGCACTGCGCATGGCTGGCGCCAACCGGCTGCTGGCGTTCTGCTACGGCACGCTGCCGGTGGTCGCCGGGCAATGGATCGCCTATGCACTGTACCGCTGGGAAGTGAACATCCGCATCGCCGCCGTCATGGGTTTCGTCGGCGCCGGCGGGCTGGGGCAGATGCTGCATTTGACCCTGTCGCTGTTCCAGATGCCCCAGGCCGCCACCGTCATCGCCGCCACACTGCTGCTGGCCTGGCTGGCCGAATCGTTCAGCGCGCGGCTGCGGCGCGGGTTGCAACTGGCCTGAATCCCGCGCCCCTATTGCCTCGCAGACCGGCCTGCAGGCCGCGCTGGTATTGGCTTGCAGGCCATCAGTATTTGATCGGCGACGGCAGCGAGATATCCTGCAGCGGGCCGAGCGGATTTTTCTTGTCTTCGAATTCCTGGATCACCGGCTGGCCGTTTTCAATCTTGTACACCACGCGCTCGTTTTCCAGCAGGATCAGGCCACGGAACTGCCAGCCGCGGGTTTCGGTCTGGCGACGGAAGTTGAAAATGTCGAGCAGCGCGTTGCCCACCCGCTGGCGCGAGGTGCGGCCCAGGTTGACTTCGTAACCCTGGCAGGTAAGCCGCTGCGTGATGCAGGACTGGATTTCCGCATCCAGATCGGTCAGATGCACCGAATCATTGGCCAAAAACAGCCGGGTCACGTCGAGATAATTCAGCAGTTTGAGATTGGGCGATTTGAACGGATCAAAGCCCATTTGCCACAACTCGGCTCGGGTCGTGCGGCCTGGCTGAATGCTGTCGAATGCAGCGCGGGCGCTGGCGTAGTCTTTCCAGGGGGACTCGGTGGTTTGTACCGCAGACGGCAACAGCGCGGCGCAGCCACTCAGCATCAGGGCGCCCAACAGGAAAATCGGTCGGCAGACAGGCATCGTTTGGCAGGACAGGCAGGGAACAGACTGTCAGTGTAGCTGCTCGCGGCTAGGTATGGGCAAGCAAGCGGGGCAGGGCGGGCAGTACTACCTGTTGCCACAGTTGCTCGATCTGGTCGAGGCGGAAATCCTGGTGCTGTTGCTTTTTAACCCCGGCTTGCGACAAATCCAGATGTACCGTGGCCACCACGTCGGCCTGCTGCAGGCAATGGCGCACACAATGCAGCGGGCAGCCATCCAGCGCAATGATCGGCCGGCCCGAGCGGGCCGTGCGCACCAGCGGCTTCACCCCGCCGCCCACCCCGGCGATACACGACATCTCGGCCAGCTTTTCCCGATCCAGCCGCAAGGCCAGCGCATTGGCCAGCTGCGCCACATCCGAGCAGCCCGAGCAGGCATACACCAGCGGCAGCTCGGCGTACTGTTGCTTGAGTTCCGTCTGGGTGATCAGTTGTTGGTTCATTGCCGTGGTTCCCGCTGCGCAGTGAGGTTGATTATGCCAAAGCCAGGCGTGGTTGCGATTGGGGCTTTCCCGACCTGGCGTTGTCTGTTTTCCCGCTCGTCCCGTGATGATCACTCAAGTCTGGCGTCTGCGAGCAAACGAACCGCGCAGTCTGCCAGCAAATTGTTATCAATATATTGCAGGCTTAGCGGCATGGCCTGATCCAGCCGGGCAAAATTGCGCGCCATCGACTTGAAATAGGCGGGATCGTAATGGTCCGCCAGCAACGCGCCAACCAGCTCCGGCCATTGGCGTGCCTCCACCAGCGCCCGCCAGCGGTCGACCGTTGCCCGGCTGTGTAGCTCGACCAGCCGCTCCAGCCGGTCGAGCAGCCAGGCCGGGTCTTGCAGGAAATAGGCATAGTCGCGCAGCAGAAAATCCACCCGCGCCGCCAGCGGGGCGTCGATCACGATGCAGTGCGCCGCACGGATGCTTTCGATCAGCTTTTCCGGCACCCGCAGGCAGCCCACCTTGCGGCTTTCCGATTCCACATACACCGGCCTGGCCGGGTCGAATCCGCGCAGTTGTTGCAGAATCAGGCTTTCGAACATTTTCTGCGATGGCTGGCTTTCCCCCGGCAACACGCCGAGCACCGAGCCCTTGTGCCGCGCGATCTGTTCCAGATCCAGCACCTGCCCGCCGGCCGCTTGCAATGCCTGCAGCAGTGCGCTTTTGCCGCTGCCGGTGGGGCCGCAGACGGTGAGATACTGGAATTGCTGCGGCAGCGTTTCCAGCTCGGTATTCACCCCGCGACGGTAGGTTTTGTAGCCACCTTCCAGTTGCCGCGCCTGCCAGCCGATCTGGCTGAGAATGATCGTCATCGCGCCACTGCGCTTGCCGCCGCGCCAGCAGTAGATCAGCGGCCTCCAGTTTTTCGGACGGTCGTGAAACCGGGTTTCGATGTGTCTGGCGATATTGTGCACAACCAGCACTGCGCCCACCTTGTTGGCCTCGAACGGCGACACCTGCTTGTGCAGCGTGCCAACCCGAATGCGCTCCTCGTTATCCAGCACCGGGCAATTGATCGCGCCCGGGATATGGTCTTCGGCGAATTCCGCCGGGGTGCGCACGTCGATAATCTCGTCAAACTGATCGAGCTGTGCTAGCGTCGCGCCGAATGGATTTTTGCTGGGAGAACTCACGTGGACGGCCAATGTAATATGGAAAAAGTCAGATTGACGCAATTTTCGCACGGTGGCGGTTGCGGCTGCAAAATTGCGCCGAACCTGCTGGCCCAATTGCTCGCCAAATCCGGCGCCGGGGCGATGTTCCCCGATCTGCTGGTCGGCACCGAAACCAGCGATGATGCCGCAGTGTACCGCCTGAATGACGAACAGGCGATTGTCGCCACCACCGACTTCTTCATGCCGATTGTCGACGACGCCTTCGACTTTGGCCGCATCGCCGCCACCAACGCTATTTCCGACGTCTACGCCATGGGCGGCAAGCCGATTCTGGCGCTGGCGATTGTCGGCATGCCAATCAACAAACTGCCGGTGGCAACGATGCAGGACATCCTCGCCGGCGGCGCCGCCGCCTGCCGCGATGCCGGCATCCCGATTGCCGGCGGCCATTCAATCGACTCGCCCGAGCCAATCTACGGCCTGGTGGCGCTGGGCCTGGTGCACCCGGACAAAGTCCGCCGCAACAGCTCGGCGCAGGCCGGCGACGTGCTGATTCTCGGCAAGGGGCTGGGCGTCGGCATCCTCTCCGCCGCGCTGAAAAAAGGCGAATTGTCGGATGCCGGCTACGCCGAAATGATCGCCACCACCACCCAGCTCAACCGCGTCGGCGCCGATCTGGCCGAGATGCCGGCAGTACACGCCATCACCGACGTCACCGGCTTCGGCCTGCTCGGCCACACGCTGGAAATCTGCCGGGGCTCGAAGCTGACTGCCACGCTGCACGCCAGCCAGTTGCCGGTGCTGCCGCAAGCGCTGCCGTGGGCGCAGGCTGGCTACGGCCCCGGCGCCATCGAGCGCAACTGGGCCAGCTACGGCCGGGATGTAGATGTCAGTACCGATGTCGCTGAGTGGCAACAACGCCTGGCGCTGGATCCGCAAACCAGCGGCGGCTTGCTGGTCGCCTGTGCGCCAGAGGCGGTGGACGAAGTGCTGGCGTTGTTCAGGGCACAGGGATTTAGTTTGGCAACCGTCGTTGGCCAGCTAACGCAAGGACCCGCCCGGGCGCGACTGCAGGCATGATCGGTATCGGCCTGCGAGGCAAGCGGGCATTGGGCTGCAGGCAAGGCTGGGAGGCAATGCCAGAGCGGATTGCAGGGTAGGTGGAATACGGTGTGGTGGGTAGGAAGCTTGCTGCCCTCCGCTCCTGACTCCACGATGCTGCCGCCGGTAAGGTGCAAACGGCGTGTCAGTGCATTGCCTGCGCAGACAATAAAAAAGCGGGCCGCAGCCCGCTTTTAGCAGAAGAAACGGTGAGCGGTTAGCCCAGCAAGTGTGCGACTGCGCTGCTTTCCTCTTGCAGTTCCTTCAGGGTTGCATCCATGCGGGCGCGGCTGAAGTCACTGATTTCGATTCCCTGAACGATGGTGTACTTGCCATCCTTGCAGGTGACCGGGAAGCCGTAAATGACGCCGGCCGGGATGCCGTAAGAGCCGTCAGACGGAATACCCATGGTGACCCAGTCGCCTTCCGGTGTGCCCAGCACCCAGTCACGGATGTGTTCGATAGCGGCGTTGGCTGCCGAAGCGGCCGACGAGAGACCGCGTGCCTTGATGATGGCTGCACCGCGTTGCTGGACGGTGGGGATGAAGTTGCCTTCCAGCCACTCTTGATCGTTGATCTGTGCCCAAACGCCTTGGCCTTCAACTTCAGCACGGTTCAGGTCCGGGTATTGAGTAGCCGAGTGGTTGCCCCAAACGGTCATCTGGGTAACCGACGAAACCGGCTTGCCCAGTTTGGCAGCGATTTGCGATTTCGCACGGTTGTGGTCCAGGCGCATCATGGCAGTGAAATTGGCCGGGTTCAGATCCGGAGCGTTTTTCATGGCGATGTACGCGTTGGTGTTGGCGGGGTTGCCGACAACCAGTACCTTGACATCACGCGAGGCAACTGCGTTCAGGGCTTTGCCCTGAGCGGTGAAGATGGCGCCGTTGGCTTCCAGCAGGTCTTTGCGTTCCATGCCCGGGCCGCGGGGACGGGCGCCGACCAGCAAGGCGACGTCGACGTCCTTGAAGGCGACCATGGGGTCGTCAGTGGTGGTGATGCCTTGCAGCAGCGGGAATGCGCAATCTTCCAGTTCCATGACAACGCCTTGTACGGCTGCCATCGACTGCGGAATGTCCAGCAGTTGCAGAATGACCGGCTGGTCTTTGCCCAGCATTTCGCCGCTGGCGATACGGAACAACAGGCTGTAACCGATTTGACCGGCGGCACCGGTGACGGCAACACGAACAGGACGCTTCATATTGACTCCCAAAGTTCACAAGTTAGCTGCGTGTCAACGCAGAATTGTTAAATGGCCCGGCAGGTGTTTCCAGCTGTATGCCGGTTGCCCGGCCGAGCCAATTTCAAGGGTGAGGATATTACCATAGTTCGCGGGCAGGTTTGTGGTTCGATTTTTGCAATGCCCGCCAATGACTGTTTATCATGTGTCTTATATAAGACATGGGTGGACATTGGGTGGCCTGGCTGGTAAAAAGCAGCATGTCTCGCGCCGCTGTCAATCGTGCCCCCCTGTATCTGCAGGTTAAATCCGCGTTGCTGGAAGCGCTGGAGGCCGGTGAGTGGCTGCAGGAAGATATGTTGCCGAGCGAGTTTGAACTGGCCGACCGTTTTGGTGTTAGCCAGGGGACAGTGCGCAAGGCACTGGACGAGTTGGTGGCGGAGCAGGTGTTGCTTCGCCGGCAGGGTCGGGGGACTTTCGTTGCCCGGTATCCTGATGAGTGGCAGCGGGTGGGTTTTGTGTTGCAGAACGACTTTGCTGCCCGCGAGTTCGAGCCGTTGCAGCTGGAGTTGCTCAGTTGTGCCAGGGCGCATGCGTCCGATGCGGTGGCTGCTGCGCTGGGCCAGCGTCGGGGGGCGTTGCTGATTGAGGTACGCCGTTTGTTGCGTATTCGCGATCAAGTGGTGGCGATCGAGGATGTCTTGCTGCCGTTTGATTTGTTCGAGGGCCTGGATTCGCGCAAGGTGAAGCAGTGCGATGGAGCACTGTACGAGCTTTATCATCGTGTGTTCGGGGTGAAGGTGGTGGGGACTCGCGAGATGTGCCGTGCCTGTGCTGCAGATCGCGAGGCAGGTCGGTTGCTGTTATGTGACGCCGGTACGCCTTTGCTGGAGGTGGTGCGGGTGGCGTACGCTTCGGGGGGTAAGCCGGTCGAGTGGCGTCGCCTGTTGTGTCGATCCGAGGTGTATTCCTACATCAATCGACTATAAATCAGCATTAAATGCGGTTGGAGCCATCGGGCTGAGGGGTGTGGGCAGGGTGGCCCGGAAGCCGCAGTCTTATGGCAGGGCGCGATTTTTGCTAGAATCGCGCGGTTCTGGTTGTCAGTGGCGGTGATCCTGGTCGGTGGCGTGAACCACAAGTTCATGTATGGCGTCAGGCAGATGTTGCGGCACCATTGCTTGCGGGATTGAACGGCAGTATGACGGTCAATTCATGACGTTAGCGCAGTCCGGCTGTGACCGGCACTGTATTCAAAACACTGAGGGAAAACGACATATGCAGAAACAAAGACCCAAGCACCTGGATATACCCAAGATCCGGATGCCAATTCCTGCTGTGGTCTCCATTTTGCACCGCGTGAGCGGCGCTGCCATGTTCCTGACGCTGCCGCTGGTTATCTGGCTGCTGGAAGGCACCTTGAGTTCGGCCGAGTCTTTCGATTGCTACCAGTCGGCTGTCGGCAATCCACTGGTCAAGCTGATCCTGATCGGTTTGCTGTGGGCGTTCATGCATCACGCCTTTGCAGGCATTCGTTTTGTGCTGCTTGACGTGCATAAAGGGATCGATTTGCACTCGGCTCGCGCCACAGCCAAGGGGGTCATGGTCGTCAGCCTGGCCCTGACCGCCATTGTAGGAGCTCTGTTATGGTAAATCGTATCGTTGTGGGTGCACATTACGGGCTGCGCGACTGGCTGGCCCAGCGCGTGACGGCTGTGATCATGCTGGCTTACGTGGTGGTTCTGGTGGCGTTGCTGTTCAGCGCATCCGGGGTTAGCTATGAAGGTTGGCAGGCGCTGTTCCAGCAGACCTGGGTGAGGGTGTTCTCTACCGTGACCATGATCGCCGTGTTGTATCACGCCTGGGTGGGGGTGCGCGATATCTGGATGGATTATGTCCAGCCGGTCGGCATTCGCCTGACATTGCATGTGTTGACCATCCTGTGGTTGGTTGGCTGCTTCGTTTACGCTACTAAAGTTCTGTGGGGTGTGTAATGGCTGTAACCGTTCGTCAATTTGATGCAGTGATCGTTGGCGGTGGCGGTGCGGGTCTACGCGCCGCGCTGCAACTTTCCGAAGCTGGCCTGAAAACCGTCGTTCTTTCCAAGGTGTTCCCGACCCGTTCCCACACCGTTGCTGCACAAGGTGGTATTTCCGCTGCGTTGGGTAATGTGCAGGAAGACAAGTGGGAATGGCATATGTACGACACCGTAAAAGGTTCGGACTGGCTGGGCGACCAGGATGCCATCGAGTTCATGACCCGTAACGCAATCGATGCGGTGATCGAGCTGGAACACTTCGGCATGCCATTTGACCGCGTCGATTCCGGTCGTATTTATCAGCGCCCGTTTGGTGGCCACACTGCCAACTTCGGCAAGACCCCCGTGCAGCCTGCCTGTGCCGCTGCCGACCGTACCGGCCACGCGATGTTGCACACGTTGTATCAGCGCAATGTCCGTGCCAAGACCCAGTTTTTCGTTGAATGGATGGCGCTGGACCTGATCCGCGACAGCGAAGGTGATGTGGTAGGTGTGACTGCGCTGGAAATGGAAACCGGCGAAGTAATGATCCTGCACTCAAAAGCGGTCCTGTTTGCTACCGGCGGTTCCGGGCGTATCTTCGCTGCATCGACCAATGCCTTCATCAATACCGGTGACGGCTTGGGCATGTGTGCCCGTGCCGGCATTCCGCTCGAGGATATGGAGTTCTGGCAGTTCCACCCGACTGGCGTGGCCGGTGCCGGCGTACTGATTACCGAAGGCGTGCGCGGAGAGGGCGGTATCCTGCTGAACGCCAATGGTGAGCGTTTCATGGAACGTTACGCACCGAACCTGAAAGATCTGGCCCCGCGTGACTTTGTGTCGCGTTGTATGCAACTGGAAGTGCTGGAAGGTCGTGGTGCAGGCAAGGAGAAGGATCATGTCTTGCTGAAACTGGACCACCTCGGTCCGGATATCATCAAGCAACGTCTGCCTTCGATTCGCGAAATCGCGATCAAATTTGCTGGTGTAGACCCGATCAAAGAGCCGATCCCGGTTATTCCGACTTGCCACTACCAGATGGGCGGTATTCCGACCAATTATCTGGGCGAGGTGATCGTGCCTAAGGACGGCAGTCCTGAGGTACGCGTCAACGGCTTCTATGCTGCCGGTGAATGTGCCTGTACCTCGGTACACGGCGCCAACCGTCTGGGTACCAATTCGCTGCTCGATCTGGTGGTGTTCGGCAAATCAGCCGGTAATAGCATGGTTGACTACATCCGCAAGGAAATGCCGACATTCAAGCCGCTGCCGTCCGGTGCGGCCGACAAGAGTCTGGCGCGTATCGCCCGCATCGACTCGCAAGCCGGCGGGGAAGAAGTCGCCGCCGTGCGCAACGAGATGCAGAAGGTAGTGCAGAATCGTGCGGGCGTATTCCGTACCGACAAGAATCTGGGGCTGGGCGTGACCGAGATCAAACAGGTGGCTGAGCGTGCGAAGCGCACCCAGATCAAGGACAAGAGCAAGGTGTTCAACACCGCGCGTGTCGAAGCGCTGGAACTGGAAAACCTGATCGAAGTGGCCGTCGCGACGCTGATTTCGGCCGAAGCCCGCAAGGAGTCCCGTGGTGCACATGCCCACGACGATTATCCGAACCGTGACGACGACAACTGGATGAAGCACACACTGTACGACGCAGCCAGTCGTAGCCTGAGCTACAAGCCGGTTCATACCAAACCGCTGACGGTGGAATACATTCCGCCGAAAGAGCGTACGTTCTAACCGGCCGGGAAGGATTGCATGATGAAAACCAAATTCAGTATTTATCGCTATAACCCTGATGTCGACGCCAAGCCGTACATGCAGGACTACGAAATCGAGCTGGAACCGTCTGACAAGAAGCTGCTCGACGCTATCGTTCGCCTGAAAGCCGTGGATGACACACTGAGTTTCCGTCGCTCGTGCCGTGAAGGGGTGTGCGGCTCGGACGCGATGAACATCAATGGCAAAAACGGCCTGGCCTGTGTGACCGATGTCGCCGATCTCAAGCAACCGATCGTGCTGCGCCCGTTGCCGGGCATGCCGGTGATCCGTGACCTGATCGTCGATATGACCCAGTTCTTCAAGCAATATCATTCGATCAAACCGTATCTGCAGAATGACGAGCCAGCGCCGCAACGCGAGCGTCTGCAGTCTCCGGAAGACCGTAAGGAACTGGATGGCCTGTACGAGTGCATCTTGTGTGCCTGTTGCTCGACTGCCTGTCCGTCGTTCTGGTGGAACCCGGACAAGTTTGTTGGTCCCTCCGGCCTGCTGGCTGCGTACCGGTTCCTGGCCGATACACGCGACCAGGCGACCAACGAGCGTCTGGACAATCTGGAAGACCCGTATCGCTTGTTTCGCTGCCATACCATCATGAACTGTGTCGACGTGTGTCCGAAGGAACTGAACCCGACCTTGGCGATCGGCAAGATCAAGGAAATGATGATCAAGCGCGCAGTATGAGTGAACTCGACCGAATCCGTTGGCGCTCGCGCCGGGGGCTGCTCGAACTGGATCTGGTGCTGGAGAAATTTCTCGATCAGCATCTGGAACAGTTGAATCAGGATCAACTCGATAGCTATAAAGATCTTTTATTCCTGCCCGACAACGACTTGCTGGATTTTGTCGATGGCCGGCGCGACTGCCCCAACCCACAGATGCAACAGTTGATCGTGCTGATGCGTGAATGCTGGCAGGCGCCGCGCAAGGATTGAGTCCGAATCAGAACAGTGCCGGCGGCTTGCTGCCGGCGCGATGAACCCGAGAGTTTTTACAAGGAGATTTTCCGTATGGAAAACCGTAAAGTTACGCTGACATACAACGATGGCAAGGATTCGCAGGAATTCCCGGTATTGCCGGGGACATTGGGGCCGGATGTCGTCGATATCCGCTCGTTCGCCAAGACCGGCATGTTCACTTTTGACCCGGGGTTCCTGGCCACTTCAGCCTGCGAATCCAAAATTACCTTCATTGACGGTGATCTGGGACAGTTGTACTACCGTGGCTTCCCGATCGAACAACTGGCTGAAAACAGCGACTATCTGGAAGTGTGCTACCTGTTGCTGAATGGCGAATTGCCCACAGCCGAGCAAAAGGCCAAGTTCGATTACACGGTCATGCGCCACAACATGCTGCACGACCAGATCCTGTCGTTCTACAAGGGTTTCCGCCGTGATGCACATCCGATGGCGGTAATGGTTGGCGTGGTGGGGGCGCTGTCGGCGTTTTACCACGATTCGCTGGATATCAATGACCCGCACCATCGCGAAGTATCGGCTTTCCGCCTGATCGCCAAAGTGCCGACCATTGCTGCGCAAGCTTACCGCTACAACAAAGGCCTGCCGTTCTCCTATCCGAAGAAGGGGCTGACCTACGCTGAAAACTTCCTGTACATGATGTTCTCGACCCCGGTCGAGGAATACAAGGTCAATCCGGTGCTGGCTCGTGCGCTGGATCGCATCCTTACCCTGCATGCCGATCACGAACAGAATGCATCGACTTCAACCGTCCGTCTGGCTGGCTCGTCGGGTGCCAATCCGTTTGCCTGTATCGCTGCTGGTATTGCCTGTCTGTGGGGGCCGTCGCATGGCGGTGCCAACGAGGCCGTGCTGAAAATGCTGGACGAAATCGGTGCTGTGGAAAATGTGCCAGCCTTCATGGAAGGCGTAAAAGCCAAGACCCACAAGCTGATGGGCTTTGGCCACCGTGTTTACAAGAATATGGATCCGCGCGCCAGCATCATGCGCCAGACCTGCCACGAGGTGTTGACCGAACTGGGCCTGGAAAACGATCCGAAGTTCAAGTTGGCCATGGCGCTAGAGAAAATCGCACTGGAAGACCCGTACTTCATCGAACGCAAGCTGTATCCGAACGTCGATTTCTATTCGGGTATCGTGCTGTCGGCGATCGGCATTCCGGTGTCGATGTTTACCCCGATCTTCGCGTTGGCCCGTACCGTAGGCTGGATCTCGCACTGGACCGAAATGATCGCCGATCCGGGTATGAAGATCGGCCGTCCACGTCAGCTCTACACAGGCGCACAACGTCGCGACTATGTTGCGCTGAAAGATCGCAAGTAATCAGGTAATACACACGGCCCGCTGTTGCGGGCCGTGTCGTAATGAGCTGGATGCGTTGAATCTGCCGGGTATTGTGTCCTCTGTGAGGACAGGGTCTGCTTTTGCCATGCCTTTTCGGGCAGGGTTTTGTTCGCCCGAAAATACTGTCAGGTGGTTCCTCCGGGTGGAGGGCGCATGTAGCAGTCAGTAGCAATTATCCCTGCCGGAGAAATGGGGGCAACCACTATGATGCACACAATGCTGAGCAACTCCTACCTGTTTGGTGGGAATGCACCGTTTGTAGAAGAACTCTACGAGGCCTACCTGGCCGATCCTGCTTCCATCACAGCCGAGTGGCGGGATTATTTTGACAAACTGCAGCTGTTGCCGGGTGCGGCCGATCGCGACATTCCGCATGCGCCGATCCAGCAATCCTTTGTCCAGTTGACCAAGCAACCGCGCTTTGCCAACGCGCAAAGTGCCGCAACGCAGCAGGAAGCTGCCCAGAAGCAGGTGCAGGTGCTGCGCCTGATCAGTTCCTATCGAATCCTTGGCGTCCGGCATGCCAATCTTGACCCGCTGCGTCGTTATGACCAACTGGACGTGCCGGAACTTGATCCGGCCAGTCATGGCTTTACCGCCGACGACATGGCGGTGACGTTCAATACCGGATCGCTGGTGGGGCCTAGAACCGCGCCGCTGTCGGAAATCCTGAACGTGTTGAAACAGACCTACTGCGGCAATATCGGTCTGGAATACATGCACATCATCCACTCCGAGCAAAAGATGTGGATTCGTGAGCGCTTCGAGTCAGTGCGTTCGCGTCCTGAGTTCACCGGTGCCAAGAAACGCCGTATCCTCAAACAGCTGACCGCTGCCGAGACGCTGGAAAAATACCTGCACACCAAATATGTCGGCCAGAAGCGCTTCTCGCTCGAAGGTGGCGAGAGCATGATCGCAGCGATGGATGAGCTGATCCAGCGAGCCGGCGAACAAGGCGTGCAGGAGATCGTGTTGGGCATGGCGCACCGGGGCCGCCTGAACGTACTGGTCAACACCCTGGGCAAATTGCCGCGCGATCTGTTCTCGGAGTTCGAGGGCAAGCACAGCGATGAATTGAGCTCGGGCGACGTCAAATACCACAATGGCTTCTCGTCGAATATCCCGACCCCGGGCGGCCCGATCCACGTATCGCTAGCATTTAACCCGTCGCACCTCGAAATCGTCAATCCGGTGGTGGAAGGCTCGGTCCGTGCGCGCCAGCAGCGTCGCAGCGACCGCACCGGCGATCAGGTGGTGCCGGTCTTGCTGCACGGCGATGCGGCGTTTGCCGGCCAGGGCGTGGTGATGGAAACGCTGGCGTTATCGAATACCCGTGGCTATGGCACCGGCGGCACCATCCATTTCGTCATCAACAACCAGATCGGTTTCACTACCTCCGATCCACGTGATTCGCGCTCTACCCTGTATTGCACCGATATCGCCAAAATGGTCGACGCGCCGATTTTCCACGTCAATGGCGACGATCCGGAAGCAGTGATCTTTGTATTGCAGGCGGCATTCGATTTTCGCATGCAGTTCAAGAAAGACGTCGTGATCGACATGGTCTGCTTCCGTAAGTTGGGTCATAACGAAGCGGATGATCCGTTCGTTACCCAGCCAATGATGTACAAGAAGATTGGCCAGCATCCGGGCGCCCGCAAGCATTACGCCGAGCGACTGGTGGCCGAGGGGGTTATTGGCGCCAGCGAAGCCGATGAAATGATTCAGGCCTATCGTGCTGCACTGGATCGTGGTGAGCACGTCGAGCAGACCCGACTGTCGGACTATCAGCGCAGCTATTCGATCGACTGGACCCAGTTCAAGGGCACCCACTGGGCGCATCCGGTTGAGACCGCCGTTCCGCTTGGCGACTTGCAGCGCCTGGCAGAAAAAGTCACCACCATCCCGGCCGATTTCAAGTTGCACCCAGGGGTGGCAAAAAACGTGATCGAAGCGCGCAAGCGCATGGGCAAAGGGGAAGTGCCGCTCGACTTCGGCATGGCCGAAACGCTGGCTTACGCCTCTCTGCTGGAATCCGGCTACGGCGTGCGCCTGTCCGGTCAGGACTGTGGCCGTGGCACGTTTACCCATCGCCACGCTGTGCTGCACGACCAGGCGCGTGAACGCTGGGATCAGGGCACCTATGTGCCGCTGCGTAATCTATCGGACAAACAGGCGCATTTCCTGGTAATTGATTCACTGCTGTCGGAAGAAGCCGTGCTGGGCTTTGAATATGGCTACGCATCGGCCGAACCGAACGAACTGGTGATCTGGGAAGCACAGTTCGGCGATTTCGCCAATGGTGCCCAGGTGGTGATCGACCAGTTCATTACCTCCGGTGAAACCAAATGGGGCCGTTACTGCGGTCTGGTGATGAGCCTGCCGCACGGCTACGATGGTCAGGGGCCGGAGCACTCGTCGTGCCGCGTCGAGCGATATCTGCAAATGTGTGCCGAGCACAATATCCAGGTGGTGATGCCGTCGACTGCCGCACAATGGTTCCATGTGTTGCGTCGTCAGATGCTGCGTCCATACCGCAAACCGCTGATCGTGCCGTTGTCCAAGCGTTTGCTGAAAGCCAAGGAGGCTTCGTCCGATATCGACGATCTGGTCAACGGCAGCTTCAAGACAGTCATTGGTGAAGCGGATGCGGCCATTGACCCGAAGAAGATCAAGCGTGTGGTGGTGTGTGCCGGCCAGGTTTACTACGATCTGGTCAACGCTCGCCGGGAGCGGGATGTCGGCGACGTCGCCATCCTTCGCCTGGAGCAGTTGTACCCGTTCCCGACCGATACCTTCCGTGAAGAGCTGGCCAAGTTTCCGAATGCCAAGGAAGTCATGTGGGTGCAGGAAGAGCCGCGCAACCAGGGCGCCTGGCTGCAGATTCGCCATCGCCTCGAGTCCGGCCTGAATCCGAAGCAGGTTCTGACTTACGCTGGCCGGGTGTCATCGGCTTCGCCGGCAGTAGGCTACATGAGCAAACACGTTGCGCAGCTCAAGGCCTTCCTCGAAGAAGCGATGACGCTGAAAAAATAATCCGTATACACCGTAGAGATAGACCGCACCCGGCGAGCCAAAAGCGCCGGGTGGATATGAAGAATCGGAGATAACGATGCTGATTGAAGTAAAAGTACCGCAACTGCC
>CAZBWH010000038.1:0-28527 GCA_964495595.1 uncultured Burkholderiales bacterium
AGGTCACGCATGAATTCACGAACATCATGAATGGCCTGTGGATCAATGATGGCCATCTGCTCACCGATATAAACCTCGGTGGGCAAGGTCAGAGCCAAAGCCTTGAGCGCTGGATCGAGCGAGGTATCGAGCAGGATTCGGCGCATGGCAGCCACAAAACCAGTGGGCAGGCAGAGCGGCAGGTCTTGCTGCCGGCCGTTGACCAGAGACAGCAACAGTTTGAGCGCCAGCGTCTGCCCTGCCTCCCATCGGTTGAAATGGTCGCTGTCGTGAGCCATCAGGAACATGCGCTGCTCATCGGTAAGTGGCTGTTCCAGCCTGACCGGTGCAGAAAAGTCGCGTAGCAGGGACGGTATCGGCTCATGCGGCACATGGATGAATTCGAATATCTGTTCCTCTTGCGACAGACGCAGGATGCGCGTTGTGCCCTGTGCCGACGCCTCATCGCGCAATTGCAGCGCGATATCCTGTCCCGACTGGCTGAGCAAGCCAATGGCTACCGGAATCAGGAACGGCTGCTTGTCCGGCTGACCTGGAGTCGGCGGGCAACTTTGACGCAAGGTCAGCGTGTAGATTTGCCGAGCCGGGTCATAGAGGCCATTAGCCGCCAGGACGGGTGTGCCAGCCTGACTGTACCAGCGCGAGAACTGGCCCAGATCGGCATCGTTGGCATCGGCCATGGCGAAGCGGAAATCGTCACAGGTCACGGCCTGGCCATCATGGCGACGAAAATACAACTCCAGCCCCTTGCGAAAGCCCTCGCGGCCAAACAGGGTCTGGTACATCCGCACCACTTCTGCGCCTTTTTCGTACACAGTGACGGTGTAGAAATTGTTGATTTCGATATAGGAGTCGGGCCGCACCGGATGCGCCATCGGCCCGGCATCCTCAGGAAACTGCATGTTGCGCAGCGTGCGAACCTGATCGATACGTTGCACGGCCCGACTGGTCATGTCGGCGGAAAACTCCTGGTCGCGGAAGACCGTCAGCCCCTCTTTCAGCGACAGCTGGAACCAATCGCGGCAGGTCACGCGATTGCCGGTCCAGTTGTGGAAATACTCGTGCGCGATCACCGCCTCGATGCCTTCGTAATCGGCGTCGGTCGCAGTTTCTGGCTTGGCCAGCACATACTTGGTATTGAAGATGTTGAGGCCCTTGTTCTCCATTGCCCCCATATTGAAATCACCGACTGCAACGATCATGTAGACGTCGAGATCGTATTCGAGGCCAAAGGTATCCTCGTCCCATTTCATCGCTTTTTTCAGCGATGCCATCGCATGGGTGCATTTGTCCAGGTTGCCCGGTTCGACATAGATCTCCAGCTTGACCTGCTTGCCCGAACGGGTCTTGAACGTATCTTCCAGCTTGACCAGCCGACCGGCGACCAGTGCAAACAGATACGACGGCTTGCGGAACGGATCGACCCATTTGACCCAATGGCGCTGCTTGTCGACGCTACCCTGCCCCACCAGATTGCCGTTGGACAGCAATACCGGGAATTTCTGCTTGTCGGCGACGATGGTGGTGGTGTAGCGGGCCATCACGTCCGGGCGATCGAGGAAATAGGTGATTTTGCGGAAGCCTTCGGCCTCGCACTGGGTGAACAGATTGCCATTCGACGCGTACAGCCCCATCAACGAGGTGTTCAGTTGCGGGTGCAGGCGGGTAACTATTTCGACGATGCAGCTGTCGGGCAACAGCGGGAGGGTCAACGAACGTGCGTCACACTGGTACCGGTCCTCGCCCAACGTTTCGCCGTCGAGCTTGATGTCAAGCAATTCCAGCTGCTCGCCACTGAGCAGCAATGGCGTGTCGGGGGTAACCATGTCGTGGCGCTTGATCACCAGCCGTGAATGTACATCGGCGTGCTCGGCATGGATTTCGAAGCGCAGGTCGACCCGATCGATCAGGTAGGCTGGTTGCGCATAGTCTTTGAGAAACACGGCGGACGGGGTGGACTGCGACATCATTCGATCTTTATTCATGCCACCTGCCCGAGCCAGGACAGGCGGGCAGCCAGGGCAAATGCACTGGGCTGCGGGATTAAACTCAACACCACGGTATCATTGGCCGGGGCTTGCAAGGTTACGTCAAACACCATCAGTTCATCGCGGCGGAAAGCGTGCACCGGCACCCGGTCACCGACCTGGCAACGCTCCAGCAGCTTATCCAGATTGCCAGCCGTGACTCGCAGCCCATCCATGGCGAGCACAATGTCGTTGGCCGACAGTCCTGCGGCTTGTGCCGCTCCGCCATCGAGCACATGAGTCAGCTTGACACCGGCACCCTCGGCTGCGGTGCGCACGCCGAGTACCGGCCGCCGGCGTAGCCGCTCCGGCGGCTGTGCGGCCGCCTTGCCACCTTTGTCGGTGGCCGATTCTGCCGGCCGCAGTGTCAGCTCGACGCCTACGTGCGCCAGCGCCTCTGCCAGTGGCAATTCCTCAGTGCTACGCAATAACCGGTCGAAGCAATCGCGTAAGTCGAGGCCGGTAGCTTCAGCGGCAACGGACTCCCAAGCCTCTTCGTCCAGCCCGAGTTGCAGATCGAGATACAGTCGCCACAAGGCCTGCATCACGTCGTCGAGTGATTTTTCGCCGTGGCTGCGCTCGCGGATGGTCATGTCCAGCACCAGGGCCGCCAGCGCACCCTTGGTGTAATAACTAACCAGCGCGTTGGGGGAATTTTCGTCCTGGCGGTAATACTTGATCCAGGCATCGAGACTGGCGTCTTCCAGCGTCTGCTTTAGCCGGCCGGTACCGCGTTGCACGCTGGTCATGGTCTGCGCCAGTGTATTCAGGTAATCGTCGACTGAAATCAGGCCGGTACGTACCAAGGCCAGATCGTCGTAATACGAAGTGATTCCTTCAAACGCCCACAACAGCCGGGTGTAGTTCTCGCGGCACAGGTCGTAAGGCGCAAAGGCGGCTGGCTTGATCCGCTTGACGTTCCAGCTGTGGAAATATTCGTGACTGACCAGGCCGAGAAAACCGCGATACGCATCTCCCACCTCATCCTGGTCGTTGCGCGGCAAGTCGTCGCGGCTGCACAGCAAAGCGGTCGAGGCACGGTGTTCCAGTCCGCCGTAGCCCTCGCCAACCGCCATCACCAGAAAGACATAACGTTCAAACGGTGCCTTGCCGCCAAAAAAATCAATCTGCCATTCGCAGATACGTTGCACGTCGCGCGCCAACCGCTGCATGTCGGCGTGGTGACGGCCACTGATAACAATTTGATGCGGCACGCCACGCGCCTTGAATCTGATCTGCTGAAATGCGCTGATTTCAATCGGATGGTCGATCAACTCGTCGTAATCGGCGGCCTGGTAGCTGCCGAAACCATGCTTGTCGGTCTGGTCGGCCTGCAATGCCGTGGCGACTTGCCAATCGGCCCGGGCGGCGAATTCACGCGGAGCGAGCGTCAACCGGCAAGGCGACGACTCCTGGCCCACAGCCTCGACAAACACACTGGTGCCGTTGAAAAACAGGCGCTGACTGTCGAAATAAGCACCGCGCACCGACAGATCGCAGGCGTAGACCTCGTACGAGACCAGCAGCTCACCATTTACCGGCTCACATTGCCAACTGGCCTTATCCAGCTTGGTCACCGCTACTGGCTTGCCGTTGCATTCAGCGCGCAGCCAGACAATGTGGCGGGCGAATTCACGAATCAGATAACTGCCGGGAATCCAGGCAGGCAGGCGCAGCTGTTGCCCGTTCGGGTCGGGCTGGGCAATGCGGCAGACCACATGCAGCAAATGGGCTGCAGCAGAGTGAGGCAACAGTTGGTAGTGAATGGCACTGGGGTGTTTCATTGACGGCCGCCAGGGGGGCAACAGCAGAAAAGGGGTTTCAGTATAGGCACAGATTCAGGCCTCTGCCCCGGCGAGCGCCAGCAGTTCCAGAAGCGCCTGTTTCACGGCCTGCCGGCGCACTGCCTCACGGTCGCCCGCAAACCGGCAGCAGCGACAGTCGATCCGGCCGCTTGCATCTTGCCAAGCCAGCCATACGGTGCCGACCGGCTTGTCGGCTGTTCCACCGTCCGGCCCGGCGATGCCGCTGACCGCCACCACCAATGGGCTACCACTGCGCTGCGCTGCGCCGCAGGCCATCTCGCGCACGGTCGCTTCACTGACGGCCCCGTGCTGCGCCAGGGTATCGGCCCCGACCCCCAGCATTTGCTGCTTGGCCTGATTGCTGTAGGTAATGAAACCGCAATCGAACCAAGCCGAACTGCCCGGCACCGCAGTGATGGCTGCGCTGAGGCCGCCGCCGGTGCAGGATTCGGCGGTCGTGATGCGCCAACCTTCACGCAACAGATGCCGGCCAAGCTCTGCGGCCAGCTGGTACAGCTCAGCGTCCACCGCGGACCTTGTTGCGGTAACGTTCGATCAACCCGGTGGTCGAGGCATCGTGTCCGGCGACCGGGCCGTCGCCAGCCAGCAGCGGTTGGATGCGTTTCGCCAGCTGCTTGCCATATTCCACCCCCCACTGGTCGAACGAATTCAGCCCCCAGATGATGCCCTGTACGAACACCCGGTGCTCGTACATCGCAATCAGGCTGCCGAGCGTGTGCGGCGTAACCTTGTCGAGCAGGATGGTGTTCGACGGCTGGTTGCCGGGGAACAGCTTGTGCGGCAGCAGCGAGTACAGGTCGGCACCGGACAACCCCTGCTGCTCCAGCTCGATTTTGGCTTCGGCACGCGACTTGCCGCGCATCAGCGCCTCGGCCTGGGCAAACATGTTGGCGATCAGCGTTTCGTGATGTTTGCCTATCGGATAATGGCTTTCCAGCGGCGCGATGAAGTCGACCGGAATCAGTCGCGTGCCCTGGTGCAACAACTGGAAAAACGCGTGCTGGCAATTGACGCCGGTTTCGCCCCAGATCACCGGGCCGGTATCGAAATCCAGCGTATGGCCGTCGCGGGTCACGCGTTTGCCGTTCGATTCCATGTCCAGCTGCTGCAGGTGCGCCGGCAGCCGCGCCAGGCTCTGGTCGTATGGAATCACCGCGTGGGAATGGGCGCCGAAACAGGTGTTGTACCAGACACCGAGCAAGGCGAGGATTACCGGGATGTTCTGCAGGAACGGCCGCTCGAAGAAATGTTTGTCCATTTCGTGCGCACCGTCGAGCAGGCGTTCGAAATTGTCCATCCCCACCAGCACCGCAATCGCCAATCCGACTGCCGACCACAACGAATAACGCCCGCCGACCCAGTCCCAGAATCCGAACATATTGGCGGTATCGATGCCGAATGCCCGCACCGCCTCGGTATTGGTCGAAACTGCGACGAAATGTTTCGCCACTGCAGCCGGATCGTTGAAGTGCTGCAACAGCCAATCCTTGGCGCTGTTGGCATTGAGCAGGGTTTCCGGTGTGGTGAACGACTTCGACGTAACGATGAACAAGGTGCGTGCCGGGTCGAGCCGCTGCAGATTGCCTGCCAGATGCGCGCCATCGACATTGGAAACGAAATGGCCGCGGATGCCGTTGGTGTAAGGCCGCAGCGCCCGCGCCACCAGCATCGGCCCGAGATCCGAACCGCCGATGCCGATATTGACGATATCGCTAATGGTCTCGCCGGTGTAACCGCGCCACTCGCCGCCCCGCACCTGGTCGCTGAAGCGGCGCATCTGTGCCAGCACCCGGTTGACGTCGGGCATCACGTCGGCACCATCCACCAGCACCGGGGTGTTCGAGCGATTACGCAACGCGGTGTGCAGCACAGCCCGGTTTTCGCTGACATTGATCCGGTCGCCACGGCGCATGCGTACCATCCAGCCGGCCAGATCGACGCTTTCGGCCAGCTCGACCAGATGGCGCATGGTCTGGTCGCTGATGCGGTTCTTCGAATAATCGAGGAACAAGCCGCCGCAACTGAGCGAATAACGCTCGAAACGTTCGGGGTCGATCGCGAACAGATCGCGCATGTGAACATCGGCCATCTGTTGCTGATGGCGCCACAAGGCAAGCCACGATGAGGCTTGCGGAGATTTAAAAATATCTTTCATTGTCTCTTCATTTACTACTTTTCAGCCGCCATGCAGCAGCCAGCCGTTATGGAGGCGCTGATTTATTCGGCGAGCGGGATGAAGTGCAAGGAGTCCGGCGCGCAGAAGGCTAGACATATCATATGGATAGGCAAGCTTTCGAGCACCGTGCGACGCAGCAAATCGCCCGCGCAGCCAATAAATCAGCGCTTCCTTATAGCTTGATGAAATGCTCGCGGTAATACTTGAGTTCTTCGATCGATTCGTAAATATCGGCCAACGCTTCGTGTTTGCCGTGTTTCTTCAGGCCCTTGGCGATTTCAGGCTTCCAGCGCTTGACCAGCTCCTTCAGCGTGCTGACATCCAGGTTGCGGTAATGGAAATACGACTCCAGCCGCGGCATCCAGCGCGCCATGAAACGGCGGTCCTGGCAGATCGAATTGCCACACATGGGGCTCGCGCCGGACGGCACATGCTCCTGCAGGAAAGCGATCATCTGCGCTTCGACCTGCGCATCGTTCAGCACCGACGACTTGACCCGGTCGATCAGCCCGGAACGGCCGTGGGTGTTCTTGTTCCAGTCGTCCATCGCATCCAGGATGGCATTGTCCTGATGCACCACCAGCACCGGGCCTTCGGCAACGGTATTCAGCGCGCTGTCGGTAATCACCACCGCCACTTCGAGAATGTGGTCCGACTCCGGCACCAGGCCGGTCATTTCCATATCAACCCAGATGAGGTGGTTCTGATCTTGTGCCATAATCGATTTCCTTCTTTGTTGTAGATTTTCTCACAGTTCGCATTACGACGTCATACATCGCCGGTGCGAACCCGGGCAGCCCATGCAAACACCACTTTTTACCCAGGCGCTCCTGTTTTTCCTGCTGTTGACTACCGGGCTGCGTATCTGGCTGGCGCTGCGGCAAATGCGTCACGTAGCGGCGCACCGCGACCGGGTGCCGGCCGACTTCGCCGACCGCATCGAACTTGCCGCACACCACAAGGCTGCCGACTATACCATTGCCCGCAGCCGGATTGGGCTGGTCGACATCGCACTCGAAACGGCGCTGCTGCTGGCGTTTACGCTCGGCGGCGGGCTGCAGTGGCTGAGCGACCGGTTGCAGCCGTATCTGCACGATACCATCTGGCACGGCGTGGCGCTGATTTTTGCCGCCAGCATGCTGGCGGCACTGATCGGACTGCCGTTGTCGCTGTACCGCACCTTCGTACTGGAAGCCCGCTTCGGCTTCAACCAGACCACGCTGGCGACATTTCTCGGCGATCTGGCCAAACAGTTCCTGCTGGCGCTGATTCTCGGCCTGCCGCTGCTGTGGGCGGTGTTGTGGCTGATGCAGCAGATGGGCGCGCAATGGTGGATATATGTCGCCGCCCTCTGGATTGGCTTCAACCTGCTGCTGCTGGCGATCTACCCGACCTTCATCGCGCCGCTGTTCAACAAGTTCAGCCCGCTGGACGAAAGCCCGACCCGCAGCCGGATCGAGGCGCTGCTGGCGCGTTGCGGTTTTGCCAGCAACGGTCTGTTCGTGATGGATGGCTCGAAACGCAGCAGCCACGGCAACGCCTATTTCACCGGTTTCGGCAAAACCAAACGTATCGTGTTCTTCGACACCTTGCTGAAGCAATTGGAGCCGGGCGAGGTCGAGGCAGTGCTGGCGCACGAACTGGGGCATTTCAAACACAAACACGTGCTGAAACGCATGTTGTGGACCTTTGGCGTATCGATCGGTTTCCTCTGGCTGCTGGCGCAGCTGATGCAGCAGGACTGGTTCTTCAGCGGGCTGGGGGTGAGCAGCCACGCCACGGCGATGGCGCTGATGCTGTTCATGTATGTATTGCCGGTATTCCTGTTCCCGCTGACGCCCCTGACCAGCCTGTATTCGCGCAAACACGAATTCGAGGCGGACAGCTACGCCGCCAGCCAGAGCGATGCCAGACAGCTGATTTCGGCGCTGGTGAAGCTGTATCGCGATAATGCGTCGACCCTGACACCCGACCCGCTGCATTCGGCGTTTTACGATTCGCACCCGCCGGCGGCGATCCGTATCCACCATCTGCAAGGAGCCAAGCCATGACCCAAGTCTGCGATTTGCGCAACGGCCACTGTAAACCCTGCGAAGGCGGCGTACCGCCACTGACGGCGGAACAGGCGGCCACGCTGCTGCAACAACTGGATGGCTGGCAGATCAATGGCCAGCAACTGGAAAAACGCTACAGTTTCAAGAACTATTACCAGACCATGGCCTTCGTCAACGCACTGGCCTGGGTATCGCACCGCGAAGATCACCACCCGGATCTGGAAGTGTGCTGGGGCCATTGCGTGGTGCGTTACAGCACCCACGCCATCGGTGGCTTGTCGGAAAACGATTTCATCTGCGCGGCCAAGGCCGACGCCTTGTTTGCCATTTGATGAGTAAACAGCACCCACTCGAAACCGGTCAGGTCATCGCCAGCCACGGTCGTTCGTTCCGCGTCGAACTGGCCGATGGCGCCGTGCTGGAGGCCAGCGTACGCGGCAAACGCACCGACATCGCCTGCGGCGACCATGTCGACGTCCGCCAGCTGAATGCGGAACAAGCCGTGATCGAAACCATCCAGCCGCGCCGCAGCCTGCTGTATCGGCAGGACGACTGGCGCACCAAGCTGGTGGCGGCCAATGTCACCCAAGTGGTGATTGTTCTCGCCGCCTTCCCCAGCTTCAGCGAGGATTTTCTCGGCCGCTGCCTGCTGGCCTGCGAAGCGGAACACATTGAACCGCTGATTCTGCTGAACAAAAACGACTTGCCGCAGGCCGAGGCCGCGCGCAACACCCTGCAGCTGTACCGGCAGCTCGGCTACCGCCAGCTCGAACTCAGCGCGCTGCAAAGCATCGAACCGTTGCGACCGTATCTGCGCGGCCACACCACCGTGCTGATCGGCCAGTCCGGCATGGGCAAATCGACCATAATCAACGCCTTGCTGCCGGACGCCAACGTACGCACCGGAAACATCTCGACCGCCCTCGATTCCGGCAAACACACCACCACCCATGCCACGCTGTATCACCTCGACTCAGACAGTGACATCATCGATTCACCAGGGATGCAGGAATTCGGCCTGAAACAGATTGTTGCGACTGATCTGGCTGCGCATTTTCCGGAAATGCGCCCACTGCTGGGCGGGTGCCGTTTCGCCAATTGCCGGCATCTTTCAGAACCGAACTGCGCGATCAAGGCCGCCGTTGCCGCTCAGCAGATCGGCGAACGGCGTTACGCCCTCTACAGCAGGGTGGCTCAAGAATTAGCAGCCAGCCGGACTTGAGACTGATCTGCTGCGCCAGCAGGATAAATGATCCAATTGGCCCGCTGTCCCGCTCGGCTCGCAAAGATCGCTCAAATCAGACGGGCTGCCACACAACATCCCCGCCGGACGCTGACCCGGCCCGGTCATTTGGTGTCGGGATCGACTGCCTTGCCTGACGCCGGTGCTGCGGGTTCTTCATCGGAGCCCGACGGATAGCCGGGAAAACCAAAGCCACTGAACAGATTGCGGGCCCGATCCTGCATTTGCTGCTGCATGTCGACAAACATATTGGAGGACTGCTCCAGATAGCTGGTCAGCATCCCTTGCATGGCCGGCGCCTGGAACTTGAGGAAATCACTCCACAAATGCCGGTTGGTGATCGGGTTGTCGCCGTAGACAGCCTTGGTCTGTTCCTGCAGGCGCTCCTGCATCTGGGTGAAAATCTGCAGGTTCTTTTCCAGGTAGTTGCCCATCAGCCCTTGCATGGCGTGGCCGTAGAAACGGATGATCTGGGTCAGCACGTCGTAGGTGAACATGGGCACCCCGCCTGACTCCTCTTCGAGGATGATCTGCAGCAATACGCTGCGAGTAATGTCCTCATGGGTCTTGGCGTCAACGATCTGGATGGTGACGTTTTCCAGCACCAGCTTCTTGACATCATCCAGGGTAATGTAACAACTGGTTGCCGTGTCATACAGACGGCGATTGGGGTATTTTTTGATTACCCTTTTTTCATCGGTCATTTTCATCTCCGGGCCGCCTGTCCTGCCAGCGCAGCCGATTTTTGCATTGCAATACCGGTTCACCCACCCCGGCGGCGTGATGGCCTGCCCGCCCGGCTACAGCGGGGTCTGCCCGCGTGGCATTGACTTTGTTCACGCACAGAAGGCCGATTGTATCAGCAGATCAGCCTTTGCTTAACCAGCAAATCCGCACGTTTGTGCAGCGCACAAGTTGCGTTGACAGCCCCAGTGGGGTCGATTAGTATTTACTCTAGATTTGTGCAGAGCACAATAAAATACCCAAAACAGCGCCTGACAATCCAGCCTGCCGCTACCGGCACCCGCCCAACCCCCAAACACCCACCCTTTCGTTACAGGAGCACAGGATCATGTTGAACAACATCAAGACCCCGGAACAAATCGGCCAACTGGCAGCCAGCAATATCGACACCGCAATGCGCATTGCCAGGATTGCACTGGAAGGCGCGGAACGCGTGTTCCGCATCAATCTGGAAGTAACCCGCCAGACACTGGAAAACCAGTCCGGCAATGTACAGGCGCTGGCATCGGTCAAGGACCTGAAAGATGCCATGCTGCTGCGCAACAAGCTGGCTGAAACCTCGTCCGACGCACTGATGAACTACAGCCGCACACTGTACGAGGTATCGTCGCAAACCCAGGCGGAGCTGTCCAAGCTGTTTGAAGAGCAACTGGCCAGCTTCAACAAGAACATGGTCGCAGCGATGGACAATGCTGCCAAGAACGCTCCGGCCGGCGCCGATGTTGCTGTGCAGGCAATGAAATCGACTGTAGCCGCCACGGCTGCAGCCGTCGACAGCATGACCAAGGCGGCCAAGCAGGTTGCCGATTTTGCCGATGCATCGGTCAAGGCAGCCACCACCGCAACCGCCGATGCAGTCAAGACTGCAGCCCGCAAGAGCGTTGGCTGACCGCTCCCGCTGACCCGTTGCGCAACAAGCCCGGCATCCTGCCGGGCTTTTTTGTTTGCCGTAGCCGTGCCTGCCGGCGGGTCATTCCACCTGTTTGATTGCCGATACGTAGTAGCCGGTTTCACCAAAGCAATCGCCCGGAACGCCGATATGCTGCTCATACACCAGCGCCACCCGGCGGCCCATCAGGGCATTGATGCGGGCCGCCACGGCATCATCGCGTACCGTAAAGGCAAATTTCTCGGGCACGCTACCCGGCACCGCGACCATCGACAGCTCCCCTTCCCATGTCTTGCAGATCCAGCCCTTGCGGGAAAACTTCTGTACATAGCCTGCCCGCTCGCCATCCGAATAGCTCCAGGTCAGCACCAGCCAGAGATATCCGCCGGCCAGCAGGCACAGCAACAACACTGAGCCCGCAGCCAGCCTGATCCAGGGAAAACGCATTTTGCTCACAGTTTGCACCACAGACACTCCGGAAATTGAGGGGGTGAGCCACTTTACCGCGGAGCAGGCGGCAACGGCAATCAGTGTGCCTGCGCCTGTTGCGGATCAGCCAGCGGCGTCGAGATCGCTGCGCAGCAGGCCGGGGGTCTGGCCGGTCCAGCGCTTGAAGGCGCGGCGGAAGTTGTTGGCGTCGTGGTAGCCAAGGTGGGTGGCAATCGCCTCGTTGCTGTAGTGGCGTTCGTGCAGCAGGTAAAGCGACACATGCGCACGCGCCTGATCCAGCTCGGCCTGGAAATGCGTGCCTTCGCGCGCCAGGTGGCGCTTGAGCGTGGCCGGGCTGACGCGCAGCTGGCTGGCGGCGGCCTCCAGCGTCGGCGGGGTGCGCATTGCCTGCTGCAGCCAGTCGTAGAGCAAGGCCAGCAGGCTGCGGCGCGCCACCGCTGCGCCCTCCTGCGTCGCAATCAGCGGCAGCATCATCTCTACCGCCGTGCGGTTGCCGCGTGGCCACGGCTGTGTCAGCGCGTCACGCTCAATCAGCAGCGCATCCAGCGGCGCATTGAAATGCAGTTGCTGGCCCAGATGCACCTGGTGTTGCTCGATGTGGCGCGGCCGGGTGCGGTTGAAGCTGTAGCGCCACGGCAGATGCGCTTCGCCCAGCCAGCGGCACATGGCAGTAACCGCCGCCATATGCATTTCCACCAGCGCCGGCAGCAGGCTGCCGCAGGCGTAGGCCGGCGTCCAGTACAACACCGCCTGGCGCGGGCCCAGATGCAGGTGCGGGGTCAGCAGCGGGCACAGCAGGCTCTGGTATTGCAGCAGCAGTTGCAGCGCCTGCCCGGCATCGGCGGCCTGCAGCAGCGCGTGGCTGACCGCGCCGTAATGGCCGGGCAGCAGGTTCTGCCCGAGCAAAAACGGCAGCTCCGGGTGTTTGCCGTGGCGCAGCAGCCGGTCGAGCAATTGCAGGTATTGCTGCGGGCTGATCTGCCGCTGCGGATCGAGCAGGTCGGCGGCGTGAATGCCCGCCTCGCGCAGCAGCAGCGCCGGCTCGGCACCACGCAGCCGCCCCAGCTCCAGCAGCAGCGAAGGCTGGCGGTTGAGCGCGATGCACGGATCGGCGTGGGTCAGGTAGTCCGCCATCAGGCGCCTTGCCCCGAGGTCATCGCGGCAAAGCGCTGCGGTGCTGCTGCTTGCGGCTCCAGCGCCTGATTCAGCCGGTTCAGCAGCGGCTCGGCCTGGCAATCGGCCATCGCACACGCCACCCGTGCCGATATCGTCAGCGGCGCGCCGCCGGTGCGCGGGTAATGCGTCAGCTGCCCGAGCATGCTCGCCAGATGCGCGGCAATCCGCACGGCTTCGGCCTGGCCGGTTTCCGGCAGCAGCATGGCAAACCGGTCGCCGGCGTAGCGGCAGAGCAGATCCTGATTGCGCAGATTCAGCAACAGCAGATGGCTCACCGCCTGCAACAGCCGGTCGCCCTCCAGCTGGCCGTGTTCGCGGTTGACGCGGTGGAAGCGGTCCAGGTCGAGCAGGATCAGCGCACACGGCAGACGCGGGCTGCGGCCCTGCTCCAGGCGGATTTGCCGGCGCAGGTAATCGGCGTCGGCCAGTTCGGTCACGCGGTCGAAGGCGCGGTGTTCGCGCAGCAAGCGCTCACGTTTCTGCAAATGCTGGTTCAGGCTCGCCTGCTCCTGCCGCCAGGCATACAGACCACCGGTCAGCAGCAGCATGCCGGCCGGCGTCAGCAGCGATTCCAGCCAGTTATCCCACGGATACGCCGCCGGCACGCGGTAGAACTCGTCCAGGCAATCGACCCAGGCACCCAACATGATCGCCCCCAGCCCACCGGCCAGCAGCCAGGTTACCCGGCCACCGGGGCGGCTGGCCAGAATCAGGATCGCCCACAGCCCCGACATCAGCGCCGTGCCACCCTCACCGAAAATATCCACCCACTTCCACTCGTCCAGCGGCTTGGGCTCGCCATACGAGGCGTATAACAGCAGGCAGGCCAGCAGCCCGCCCAGCGAGAGTTTCAGCGGTGTGCGCAAGGATTCGTACATGGGGCGTATCGCAGGCAAAAAGGCGCAGTCTAAAGCCGCAAAATGACATTTTTGTTGCCGGCAATCTTGGCAAACCCAGGCAAGCATCGCTGCAGGCCGCTCTGGCATTGCCTCACAGGCCGGCCTGCAGGCCAATACCAGCGCGGCCTGCAGGGCAGCACCGACGCAAGCATTTCGGGATCAGGCGGGGGCCGCGCCTGTACTGCGTGCCGACCAGATGCTGTCAGCCGGGCCATGCGCCACACGCTGCGCCGTGGCGCGGGCCAGCCAGGCAAACCCCAGACTGCCAGCCAGTGCTGTCACATCAACGCCCAGCGCGGCCATGCTGGCATGAACCCATAAGCCGGAAGCGGGCAAGCACCAGCCCAGCAGGCTGCTGACAGGGACGGCCAGGGTAAAGACTGCCGCCAGCCACAGCAGGTGCACGGCGGCATGGGCCGCACCACGCCAGAATGCCCAGGCCACGGCAGAGAAGAAGGTGGCGTAATACAGGGCATGATGCCAGCCATCCAGATCGGCAACCCGGCCGTGCAGCCATTTGGCGGCAACAATGGTCAAAGAGATGCCGCACACTGCCCCGAGGCACACACCCACAGTGGCAGCCGCCATCCAGCGCACATTGCGCCGCTGCGGCAGCAGCCCGGTAGCCGCATTGCCATTGCGCGGGGCTTTGGTTCGACGGGTTTCCAGCCACAGCAGGTTGCCACCGTAAAACAGCCAGGCCCCGGCCAGGCCAAGCAGGAAATACATCCATTGCAGCGGGGTGCCACCATAGGTGCCAAAGTGCAGGGCAAAAAAGCTGGCGATGATGGCATTCGGCAGGCTCTGGCGGCCCGGCAGAAAATCCGTGCTGACGATCTTGCCGCTGTAAGGATCAATCGCCACAAAGCCGCCGGCAAAGCGCGGTGAATGGGCCCGCGGATCATCACCCCAGACACGCACGGCAGCACGTGGCCCGGTCACGTTCAGATATTGCAGGGCGCTGGGGCGAAAACCCGGCGCCTGAGCCTGAACACGCCCAAGCAATTCGGCCGGGGGCAGCATCGCCGCCGGATCACGCGGGGCGGCCGGCGCCGTAGTGCTACCACGTATCGCAAAGGCGCTGCCCCACTGGCCGCCATGGATCAGCCGATCCTGAATGGCGTAGAAGCCGTCGTGCCATGCAAATACCAGTGCCGTGAGCGCCATGACGAGGTGAAACGGCAGACTGATGATGCCAACCACATTGTGTGCATCCAGCCACATGCGCTTGAGGTTGCGGCCAACACGCAGCGCAAACAAATCCTTTAACAGCGAAGGCAGCAACACAATCACGCCGGAAACCAGCGCCATGGCGTACAGCGCGGCAATCACCCCCATCACCCAGCGCGTGGGGTCGGAATCAAGCGGCAGGCCCACCACCCGGTGCAGCGTATCGATCAGATCAGTCAGCCCCGAGGGTTGCACCTCTCCAGCCTGCACACTGCCATCAGCCTGCAACGTGGCCAGATAGTGGCGCGTTGCAGCATGATCATGCTCATCCGCTCCCGGCGGGTGCAGCTGCCAACTGAGCCCTTGCGGCAAGTGTTCGGCAGCCTTGAGCTGCAGCTGAAAATCGCGGCCAGCAGCCGGATGCTGCTGCAGAGTGCGCTCAATGAGGGCAGGCACCTCGTCCAGTGACAGCGCACGGCCGTAAGCGTTGGATGGCGGTGTGGCCCAGCGGGCCAGCGGCGCTTTGAAAAGCGTGATGGCCCCGGCATAGAAGGCAATGAACAGCGCCATGCCGGCAACGATGCCGGTCCAGGTGTGCACGGATTTGTAGATTCGAATGAACTCGGAACGCATGACAAAACCTTGAATGTCAGAAGAGGCCAAATAGCGGCGGAATGCCGAAAACCAGCAGACTGGCCCCCAGCAGCCAGCCCCAGGCATGTATGCCGCTACGGAAGAAATACACGCCGGACAAGGCGCCCATCCAGATCGGCGCCACCATCCACATGGCAAGCTGTCCACGAACGGGCAAGGGAAGATCGGCAGCCAGCCAGACAAACAGGCCGGAACAGCCAATTGCCAGCGTAAAGCCAGCCAGGATGCCGGCCAGCGTTTTGGCCAGCCAGTTGCGGGCGACGGGTTTGGCGGCACTCATTGATGCACCCGCCTGCGCCATTCCGGCCATGCTCCGAGGTAGGGAAACAGCACGAACAGCAACATCAGCCAGTGGCTGAATACAAAGCCGGCCGCTGCCGGCTGCAGGGCTTGCAGCAAGGCAGCCAGGCCACCGATCCATAACAGCAGCCCGGCAATACGTGCGCGGCGCGCCGGCCAGGGACGGGCAAGCCAGCACTGGTTTGGCGACGCCAGATAGATGGCAACACAACCCGGCAGCATCACCAGCAGGCCGATCAGCATGAATGGGTTCATGAACATCCCAGAGAAAGAGTGAAGCCAGGCTGCCAGCCTTTACCGGATCAGAAATCCGCCGTGGCCGACGCCAGCACGGTGCGCCCGGCAGCCAGGGTGGCACGCGGCTCGGCAAAGCTGCCCGAGTAATAGTGGCGGTCGAACAGGTTGTTGATGTTCAGGCGCAAAGTGGCGTTGCGCCCTGCCACACGGGTTGTGTACCTCGCCCCGAGATCCAGCTGCCCCCACCCCGGAATCCGGTAGGTATTGGCGTTGTTCAGATACTGCCAGGAGGTGGCAATCACGCGGCCATTCAGGCTCAGGCCGGATAGCGGGGTATCCCACTCGGTACCCAGGTTGCCCTGCCAGCGCGGCACACCAAACAGTTGATTGCCTTGATTCACACCCCCGGCGGTTTTGGTCAACTCGCCCTTCAGATAGCTGGCGCCACCCAGTACGCGCACTGTCGGCATCAGTTGGCCAAAGGTATTCCACTCCAGGCCACGCACCTGCGATTCGCCATCGTCGGAGGCCACCAGATTCGGGGCCGTGCCGCTGGTGATCAGCTCCGGCTTGGCGATCTGGAACAGGCTGACGGTGTTGGCAAAGCTCCCCTGTTGCCACTTCACGCCCAGCTCGGTCTGCTCGGTCTGGTAGGGCTTGAAATCCTGATCCTGGGCATAACCGTTGACCGCCTTGAGGCTGGCGCCCTGGCTCAAGCCCTCGACGTAGTTGGCATACAGTGAAACACCTTCGCCCCAGGGCTTGAACAGCACCCCGATTGCCGGGGTCACAGCCTTTTCATCGTAATCAGCGCTTACCGCGCCGGCTGCGTTATAGCTGGTCTGTTGCACTTGCTGCTGGCGCAGGCCAAGCGTCAGGCGCACGCTGTCCTGCATCAGCGCCAGCGTATCCACCAGGGCCAGGCTAGACAATGTGGATTCACTGCCCTTGTTCAGCGGCCCGGTTGGCAAGGCTGGCAGCGGCGGCACAATCGGGTTGTAAATATTGCTGGCCTGCATGCCGGTCACGGCAGACAGCGATCCCGATTCCAGATCAAGCCGGGTAGCCTGAACCACCAGCTCATGGCCTACCGCACCGGTGCCGAAATTGAAACGCGCCCCCGCTTCGGCAGACGCACCCTCCTCGTAGCCACGCTGGGCCACACCGCGCACCTGGGCATTGCCGTTGGGCTGGACGTTGTGCACATGTGTACCGTTGACCCAGCCGGAATAATCGTGCTGCCTGCGGCCGACATTGGCAAACACCGAAACATGCCGGTTGAACACATAATCGGCTCGTGCAATCACTGCCTGGTTTTCCAGCTCGCCGGCAGCCGACGCCAGCTGATTGGCGCGTGGATCGGGTGCTGCCGGAATCGCCGGGTTGGCAAAACCGAACATCGCCGGCGAGCCGCCGGAGAAGGATTCCTTGCTGCTGTAGACATCCAGCGAGGCGGTCAGCGCCTCGCCGCGATAGTCGAGCGCAGCCGCAAGGAATTTGCGCGTCTTGTCCTGGCCATCCAGCGCGGTTTCGCCATCGCGATACGAACCATTGACGCGCAAGCCCAGCACATTGTCGGCACCGAAACGACGGCCGACATCAACGCTGGTGCCAAGCTGGCTATCGCTCTGATAATCAACCGTCACCCGCGTCAGCGGAGTGTCGGCAGCGCGTTTGGGCACCAGGTTGATGACACCGCCAATTGCGCCGCTGGGTGCCATGCCTGTAAACATCGCACTCGGCCCGTTGAGCACTTCCACGCGCTCGACAAACTCCAGCGCGGAATGCCCCAGCGGTGCCAGCCCGTACATGCCGTTGATGGCCAGATCGGAAGAATGTACATCGAAGCCACGCAGGCGGAAGTTTTCGTAAGCGTGTGAATCCGAGGTAGTGAAACGCACCGAGGGGTTGTTCTTCAGCACATCCGCCACCGTTTTTGCGCCCTGATCCTCGATCAGTTTGGCGGTGTAGCTGATGATGCTGAAAGGGGTGTCCATCACATCCTGGTTGCCGAGCAAGCCAAGCCCGGCGCCCTTTGCCACCTGCCCACCGGCAAAGGGCCGGGGCAGTTCCGTCGGGTTTTCCCGGCCATCCGTTACCTTCACGGCCGGCAGCTTGACCTCTTTTTCCGCCTCGGTTGCAGATTGAGCCGATGCCAGTTGCGGCAAGGCCAGCATACCGATTGCCAATGCAATCGGCTTGATTCGCAGCGCCATGTTTTCTCCAAATAAAAAATGCTGGCTGGCGAATGCTGGCTTGCGTGTCCGTTTTGTAACGAACATAATTATAACGATAATCATTCTCATTGTGAATAGCTGGCCGGAAATTGGCCAGATCAAACGGAACCAAGCCATGCCCGATTTTTTGCAACACCAGCGCGGCGAAGATCGTCGCGAGCCGGACAGGAACAAGCAGCCGGGTGTGCCTGCCTTTGTAGCGCATGGCGTAGCCATCCAAGGGGAAAGCCGCGACAAACGGGGCGTTGCTCCTGCCTGCGCAGCCCTTTTGCTGGGGCTGGCCACGGCAAGCGCGGCAGCAGATACGCTGCCGACGCATGCCGGCCGGCTCGACGCGGGCAGCCATCAGCAGCACACAATCCAGACAGTCACAGGCGACTATGTGCATGGCCGCCTCAGTGGCGGCGGCATGCTGCTCACGCTGCAGGATCGGCAAGGGCGGCCGGTGCGGGTGCTTGCCAAGGGCCGGCGTGATGAGGAGGAATTCATGTTTGTTGCCGGCAGCAACGGGCCATATCGACTGGATGTACAAGCATCGGCAGCAGGCAACTATCGCCTCGACATCCTGCAACGCATACAGCGTGAGGCACAGACACCCCCTGCCGACATGCCCGAAAGCCCCCGGCTGCAAGCCTTGCTGCAGGCAGGTGGCGATACGGCGGCGTTCTGGCGCGACATCCAGCGCGAAGGCGCACCGCTGGTCGAATCCGCAGGCGTGGTACCCGCACTGGGGCAACACGAACGTCTGGTGACGTTCCTCTGGCGCGGTACTGGCTTGAGTCGTCGTGGCACCGCAGACGGCGGCGCGAAGCACCACGCCGGGATGCCCTCGCCCGCCAGTGCAGCAGATCAGCCGGCAACCACGCGCAGCGTTCGCCTGTTCGGCAGCCCCTCGGCCGACCACGACGCGTTGCAGCCACTGGCCGGCACCGATGTCTGGTACCGCAGCTATCGCCTTCCGGACAGCACGCGCCTGGCTTATCGACTGGCGCCAGACGTGCCGGAACTTGACGCCCCGGCCGCAGTGCGCCGACGTGCGATCCTTGCGACGGCGCAGCGCGACCCCTTCAACAGCAAGAGCGTGCCGGCAAAGCCGCTGGATATGTCTGATGGTGACTCTTTGCTGGAGCTGCCAGCGGCACCTGTCGCGCAATGGAATACGCCACAACCCGGCGTGCCCACCGGCTCGCTGGAAACCCGCCGGCTCACCAGCCAGGCACTGGGCAACAGCCGCACCATCCATCTCTACCGGCCTGCCGGCTGGCAAGCCACAGCCACAGCCACAGCCACAGATAATGCACTGCTGGTGCTGTTTGATGGCGAAAGCTACATCGAAGACGTGCCGACCCCGACAATTCTCGACAACCTGATCGCCGCCGGCCGCCTGCCACCAACAGCCGCGATTTTCATCACCAACCCGAGCAACCGGACACGCAGCCGCGAACTGCCGCCCAACGACAATCTGGCACGCTTTCTAGCCGAGGAGCTGATGCCCTGGGCCAGAACGCAGGGCATACATGCCGCAGCCAGCCACACGGTGATTGCCGGCGCGAGCTATGGCGGGCTGGCCGCCACCTGGGCCGGATTCACCCATCCGCAGCTGTTCGGCAACGTCTACAGCCAGTCCGGCTCGTTCTGGTGGGCACCGGACAGCGATACCGACGACAGCTATTCACGCCCGGCCGAGTGGCTGACGCAGCGCTTTGCCAACTCGCCACGCCTGCCGCTGCGCGTGCACCTTGAGGCTGGCCTGTTCGAACTTGGCTACAACGGCCAGTCCGGTATCCGCGATACCACACGCCACCTGCGCGATGTCCTGATGGCCAAAGGCTACTCGGTCAGCCACCGTGAATACGCGGCGACGCATGGCTTTGAGCACTGGCGCACCAGTTTTGCCGATGGTTTGCTGGCACTGCTCGGCTGCAAACAGGCCGCATCCCCCTGCCGCCTTGCCAACAACTGATCGCCACATCGCTGCAGGCCGCTCTGGCATTGCCTCACAGGCCGGCCTGCAGGCCAATACCAGAGCGGCCTGCAGGGCAGGCGCCTGACAGGTGTTTGTGGCTGCGGTGCAAACGGCTCATCACTGCTGCCGGCCGGGGTGTGCGGGATAGGCCACACGCGGCGCCACGGTTAAGGCCGGCATCCCCCGCCGGGCGCTGCAAGGCCCGTGGATGCTGGCTTGCAGACCGATTGACCGGACTGGCGCATTGCCGGGCGGTGGGGCAGTCATTTCAGCTCATCCGGGCCGCAAATCTGCGTTAATTCATTGTTTTTTATTGGCATATTTCTGCACAGTCATATTTCTGCAATGGCGCCGGCTTAACTTCGGCCTCCTGACAGCGGCAGCCCTGCCGCCTTGACGCCATTTCAGGAGATGCACATGCACCACCCTTACCCCAGCCCGGCCAGTGCCGGATTTCGCCACACCTTGCTGGCGCTGTGTCTGGCCGGCGCGCTGAGCCCGGTTCAGGCGGACGACACCACGCTGCAGACGATTGTGGTACACGGCCAGGCCGAGAGCCTGAACAACGCGCTCGATCTGCAGCAGGCGGCCGACAATATTGTCAGTGCGGTGAGTGCCGACGACATTGGCCAGTTGCCCGACACCAATGCCGCCGAGGCGTTGCAGCGGGTGCCGGGCGTGACGCTGGAGCGCGATCAGGGTGAAGGGCGTTATGTGCGGGTGCGCGGCGCCGGGCCGGATCTGAACAGCGTGACCATCAACGGCACGCTGGTGCCGGCGCCGGAAAGCGAACGCCGCGCGGTGGCGCTGGACGTGATTCCGGCGGCGCTGATCCGCTCGCTGGAAGTGAGCAAGACACAAACGCCGGATCAGGACGGCAACGCGCTGGGCGGTTCGGTGGAAGTAAAAACCCTGTCGGCATTTGATCACCCAAGCCGTTTTGCACGGGTGGATGTGGAAGGCAGCTACGACGACAACGCCGGCAAGACCAGCCCGAAACTGGCCGCCGCTGTCAGCGACCGTTTTGCCGACGGCAAGCTGGGCGTGGCCGCCGGCATCAGCCTGGAGCAGCGCGAATTCGGCTCGGACAATGTGGAAACCGGTGGTGCCTGGAAATTCAAGAGCCAGGCGCAGCTGGAAGAATTCGAACAGCGCCGCTACGACATCACCCGCGAACGCCTGGGCGGCGCGCTGAATCTGGATTACCGCCCCGACAGCAAGCAAAGCTACTACCTGCGCAGCCTGGCCAGCCGTTTCAGCGATGAGGAAGAACGCCAGGCACACGCCATCGAATTCGACAAGGCGCAGACCGAGGGTGTGCTGGGCAAGGCGGAAAGCGCGCGCGAGCTGAAATCGCGCAAGGAAACCCAGGACATCCTGTCGCTGGTGCTTGGCACCGAACAGCAGCTGGGCGACTGGAAGCTGGATCTGGCACTGGCCAGCAGCAAGGCCAGCGAAGATACGCCGGAACACATCGCCGGCGCAGTGTTCAAGTCGAACGACGATTTCAGCAAGGTGGGCTTTGGCGACACGCGCAAGCCCGAGCTGATCGGCCCGGACAGCATGTACGACCCGGCGCAATTCACGCTTGACGAGGCGGAACAGGTAAAACAGCAAACCGAAGACCGCGAGCACAATCTGCGCTTTGACCTGGGCCGCAGCGTGCAGCTGGCCGGCATGCCGCTGGAGCTGAAATTCGGCGCCAAGCTCAGCCGCCGCAAGAAAACCAACGACAGCGATGTGTGGCAATACGAAGGCCTGAACCAGGCCCCCTCGCTGGCCGCCGCCAGCGACGGCGAGGTGAGTTACGGGCTCGGCCGCTTCGGGCCGCGCATCAGCCGTGGCGCGGTGCAGGGCTTTATCGACGGGCTGAATCGCGGCGATTATTACAATGAGGAAGAATCGCGCGTCAACGATTTCACCCTGCACGAAGACATCAACGCCGGCTATCTGCAGGGCACGCTGAATGCCGGGCTGTGGCGCATTCTCGGCGGCCTGCGCTACGAAGGCACCCGCTTCAGCGCCAGCGGCACCGGGGTCAACAATGGCACGTTTGTCGCCAACGAAGTGAACAACGACTACCACAACTGGCTGCCGGCACTGCACGCCCGCCGCGATCTGGACGCCAGCACCGCCCTGCGCGCGGCCTGGACCAAATCGGTGGTGCGTCCCACCTTCGGCCAGCTGGCGCCGGGCTTTGTCATCGACGGCGACGAAGCGCAGTTCGGCAACCCGACGCTGCAGCCGATGCGTTCGGACAATCTCGACCTGGGCATCGAGCGCCGTCTGGGTTACGCCGGGGTGTTGTCGGCCTATGTGTTCTACAAGGACATCAAGAATTTTGCCTACCAGACCGATGTGGCCGGCAGCGGCCAATGGGCGGCATTCGACGAGGCGATCACCTTTGCCAACGGTGAAAAAGGCACGCTCAAAGGCCTGGAGCTGGCATGGTCGCAAACCTTCCGCCAGTTGCCGGCACCGTGGAACGGCCTGCTGGCCGGCGTCAACGCCAGCGTGGTCAGCTCCAATGCCCGGCTGGAAAGCGCCACCGGCAGCGGCCGCGAGATTCCGCTGCCCAACCAGTCCGACCGCAGCGCCAACCTGATGCTGGGTTACGAGGCCGGCGCATTCGGCGCGCGCGTGGCGCTCAACTACAAATCGGCCTATCTGCTGGAAACCGGCGATATCAACGATGCCAGCCACGATCTGTACGTTGACGGGCAGACGCAGCTCGATCTGTCGCTGCGTTATGCGCTCAACAAAAACACGCAGCTGGTGTTCCAGGCGCTGAACCTGACTGACGAGAAATATTATGTCTACACCGGCGAGCGCGCCTACAACGCGCAATACGAGAGTTACGGCCCGAGCTACAAGCTGGGCATCAGCTGGAGTCTGAACTGATGTTGTCACACCCATTCAAACGCTCGCTGACCTACCTGGCACTGCTGGGCCCGCTGCTGTGGGCCGGCGGCAGCGCCAGCTCGGCACCCAGCCGCCAGCCGGCGGCGCCGCTGGCGGCAATGGCCGATGCCAGTGCGCTGATGGCCCTGCCGCAGGGTAGCTGGCTGCTGCAGCAGAAAAACAGCCTGCGCCTGATCGACGCCAACGGCCAGCAGCAGGCCACGCTGACACTGCGCAGCAAGCAGCTCGACCTGCGCGCCACCACCGACGGCGCACTGGCAATGGTGCTGGATGCCGACCACGGCCGGCCACAGGCGATTCGCGTGGATACCCGCAGCGGCCAGCTGCAGTTGCTGCCGGCACTGCCCGAGCCGGCTTTCGGCATCGAAGCGATGTGCCTCTACCGTGACACCCAGCAGGCGCTGCAGCTGTTCCTGATCGGCAAGGATGGCCAGGCCGAGCAATGGCTGCTGCGCGACAGCGGCTATCTGCTGCTGCGGCGGCTGGCGCTGCCGCCGGGCAGCGAACACTGCCGGGTGGACGATGCCAGCCACACGCTGTTTGTCAGCGAACCCGGCTTTGGCGTGTGGGCCTACAACGCCGATGGCGAAGCTGTGCCGCAGCGCCAGCCGGTGCTGCTGCGCCAGCCCTACGGCCCATTGCCGGCCGGCCCGGCGGCACTGGCGCCCTTGCCCGGCGGGCTGGCGGTGTTGAGCGAAGACGGCCAGACGCTGCACCTGCTGCAGCGCCAGCGCCAGCAATGGCGCGCACTGCCGGCACACCGCCTGCCACAGGCAGTGGACGCCGAAACCCTGGCGCTGGCACCGCACCCGAGCCGCCTGCAATTGCTGTTGCGCGGCAAAAACGGCTGGCAGCTGCACCTGCAGAACTGGCGCAAGGCAGCCGCCGGCGCCACACCGCTGCCGGTGCTGCAGGCACGCCACCAGACCGAGCCGGTGGCGCGGCTGGGCGATGCCGCCGACGATCCGGCGATCTGGGTTCACCCCGGCGATGCCAGCCAGTCACGCGTGCTCGGCACCAACAAAAAGCAGGGGCTGCTGGCCTACGATCTGCTGGGCCGGCAGCAGCAATTGCTGGAAGTCGGGCGCATCAACAATGTCGATCTGCGCCAGCGGGTGACGCTGGACGGGCAGCAACATGATCTGGCGCTGGCCACCCGGCGCGACGACAACACGCTGCTGCTGTTCGGCATCGACGGCAGCGGCCGCCTCAGCCAGCTGGCCAGCATCGCCACCGGGCTGGACGAAGTCTACGGCATGTGCCTTTACCAGCCACCGCAGGGCGGGCTGGAAGCCTTTGTCAACGACAAGGACGGGCATTACCTGCATTTCCGCATCACCCTGGCCGGCGGCGTGTTTGGTGCGCAACGCCTGCGCCAGTTGCAGCTGGCGAGCCAGCCGGAAGGCTGCGTGGTGGACGACCGCAACGGCCGGCTGTTCATTGGCGAGGAAAAACGCGGCATCTGGGTGACCAGCGCCGACGCAGCCCACGCCACGCCGCTGCAGCTGGTGATGCCGGTCGGACGGCAGCTGGTGGCCGATGTCGAGGGGCTGGCCTTGTACCACGGCGCGGCGCGCAGCTATCTGCTGGTATCGAGCCAGGGCAACAACAGCTATCTGGTGCTGGAAGCCAGCCCGCCCTACCGCTACCGTGGCGCGTTCCGCGTCGGCATCAATGCCGGGGCAGGCATCGACGGCACATCGGAAACCGACGGTCTGGATGTCAGCAGTGCCGATTTCGGCGGGCCTTACCGGCACGGCATGCTGGTGGTGCAGGATGGCTACAAGCGCATGCCGGACGGCCCGCAGAACTTCAAGTACATCGCCTGGCAGGATATCGCCACGGCACTGGCGCTGGATTGAGGCGGGCATGTTGTCTGCGCTTGTTTTTCCGGGCTTGACCACGCCACCCGCCGCGCTGCGCCAGCGCAGCGGCTATCGCTGGCTGGCACTGCTGCTGGCGCTGTTGCTGCATCTGGCCGTGCTGTGCGGGCTGCCTGCCGGCAGCCCGCTGGCGGCAATCAAGGCACCACAGCCCTTGCAGGTCAGTGTCAGCTTCAGCGAAGCGCCGACGCCGCAGGCACCGGCCCCCGCCCCGGCCGCAACGCCCGAGCCGACACCGGCCCGCCGCAATGCACCGGCCACGGCCGCCCCACAACCGGCAACGGCCAGCACCAGCCAGGCGGCAACGCCAGCCGATGTGGCCCCAACCACCGCACCGCCGGCCAGCGCGCCTGCCGCTGCGGGCAACCCGGTGCCGACAGCGGCAGTGGCCGCCACCGGCAAGGCCGAAGCCGGCGAGCCGGTTGCGCGCCACGAGCCGCCGCGTTATCACGCCGATTATCTGCACAACCCGCAGCCGCCCTACCCGCCGCTGTCACGCCGGCTGCGCGAAAGCGGCAGCACGCTGCTGCGGGTTCACGTGACCGCCGAAGGGGTGCCGGATCAGGTGCTGGTCAAGCAAGGCAGCGGTTATGCCCGGCTCGACCAGGCTGCCGAGGCCGCCGTATCACAATGGCGCTTTGTTCCCGCGCGCAGCAACGGCCAAGCCGTTGCCGGCTGGGTGGAAGTGCCGATTCTGTTCAAACTGGATGATCCAACATGAAACACGATTCCCTGATTTCACATTTTCTGGCCCAGACCGATTCGGTGGGGCTGGCGCTGGCAGCGCTGCTGTTGCTGATGTCGCTGGCCAGCTGGTACCTGATTCTGGCCAAGGGCTGGCAATGGCTGCAGCTGCGCCAGCGCGGCCGGGCTTTCCAGCAGCAGTTCTGGCAGGCGGCCTCGCTCGACAGCGTAGCGCAGCAGCTGTCGGGCCAGCGGCTGGTCGATCCGTTTTCGCGGCTGGCATGGCAATCGCTGCTGGCGCGGCGCCAGCACGCACTGATCGAACCGGCGCGGCTGGAAACGGCAGGCAGCATGACCGAGGTGCTGACGCGGCAGATGCAGCGCGCCATCGACGATGAAACCACGCGGCTGGAAAACGGCCTGACGCTGCTGGCATCGGTGGCGGCAGTGGCGCCATTTGTCGGCCTGTTCGGCACGGTGTGGGGGGTGTACCACGCGCTGACCGCCATCGGCAGCAGCGGCGTGGCCGGGCTGGAGCAGATTGCCGGCCCGGTGGGCGAGGCACTGATCATGACCGCGTTTGGCCTGGCGGTGGCGATTCCGGCGCTGCTGGCCTACAACGCCTGCACCCGCGGCAACCGGGTGCTGCTGGCGCGGCTCGACCGCTTTGCCCACCAGCTGTTCCATTTTATTACCACCGGCCAGAACACGGCCGCCGGCCGGGAGGCATGAGATGGCTTTCTCGACCGGACGGCCCGGCGTGCAGATGCCGCAGGCCGAAATCAACATGATTCCGCTGATCGACGTGATGCTGGTATTGCTGGTGATTTTCATGGTGACCGCGCCGCTGATGACCCACGCCATCCGCCTCGATCTGCCCCGCGCCAGCACCCGGCCCGTCAGTCAGGGTGAGAAGGTTGAACTGGCGGTCAGCAGCAACGGCAGCCTGTTCTGGAACGGCCAGCCGCACTCACACGCGCAACTGCTGGCACGCCTGGCCGAACAGGGACAACGGGCGCCGGAGGTGCCGCTGCAGCTGCACGCCGACAGCGCCACCCGCTACGGCCTGCTGGCGGAAATCATGGCAGCGGCCAGCCGGGCCGGGATACGGCAGATCGGGTTTATCACCCGGCCGGCGCAGTGATCTGAACAAAATACCAAAACAAAAGGAGGCGCATGCGCCTCCTTGTTGTTCCTGCTGCGCCGCCGTTCACTCGGCGTCTAGCCCGTCCTGCACCATCTGCGCGGCGCGGATCACCGCACGCGCCTTGTTCAGCGTTTCTTCCCATTCGCTCTGCGGCACCGAGTCGGCAACAATGCCGGCGCCGGCCTGCACGTACAGCGTCTTGTCCTTGATCACCGCGGTACGCAGCGCAATCGCCACGTCCATGTCGCCGTTGAAACCGAGATAACCGACCGCGCCGGAATACACGCCGCGCTTGCTCGGCTCCAGTTCGTCGATGATCTGCATCGCCCGAACTTTTGGCGAACCGGATACGGTGCCAGCGGGGAAGGTAGCACGCAGGATGTCCATATTTGACATGTTCGGCTTCAGCGTGGCATCGACGTTGGAAACAATGTGCATCACGTGCGAATAACGCTCGATCACCATCTTGTCGGTGAGTTTCACCGAGCCGGTTTGCGACACACGACCGACATCGTTGCGACCGAGGTCGATCAACATCACGTGTTCGGCGATTTCCTTCGGATCACTCAGCAGCTCTTCCGCCAGCGCCAGATCCTGCTCGCGCGTCTTGCCACGCGGGCGGGTGCCGGCAATTGGCCGCACGGTAACGGTTTCGTTCTCGCGCCGCACCAAAATTTCCGGCGAGGCGCCCACCACGTGGAAATCACCGAAATCGTAGTAGAACATGTATGGCGACGGATTCAGCGTACGCAGCGCGCGGTACAACGAAATCGGGTTGGCATCGAAGCGCTGCGACATCCGCTGTGCGATCACCACCTGCATGCAGTCGCCGTTGTAGATGTACTGCTTGGTTTTCTCGACTGCCGCCTTGAAAGCCATTTCGCCGAACTCTGACTTGGCCTCGGTTTTCTCAGTGCGATACTGGTAGGGCATCTGCACCGGCTGACGCAGCTTGCCGCGTAGCTCCTGCAAACGTTGCTGCGCTTTGGCAAACGCGCCCTGCTCGGCCGGATCGGCGTACACCACCAGATACAGCTTGCCCGACAGGTTATCCACCACCGCAAGTTCTTCCGACTGCAGCAGAAGGATATCCGGCGCACCGATCACGTCCGGCTTATCAGCCTTATCAAGTTTACGTTCGATGTAACGGATGGTTTCGTAGCCGAAATAGCCGACCAGACCACCGCAGAAACGCGGCAGGCCGTCTTTCGGCGCGGCGCGGAATTGCGCCTGGTATTGCTCGATGTAGGCCAGCGGATCGCCTTCGACCTGCTCGATCACGCCGTTATCGTCTTCCAGCGTGACAGTACGGCCAAGCACACGAATACGCTTCTTCGCCGGCAGACCAATGAACGAATAACGGCCGAAACGCTCGCCACCGACAACCGATTCCAGCAGATAGGAATATGGCAGATTGCCGAGTTTCAGATACACCGACAAGGCGGTATCGACATCGGCCAGCAGTTCGAGGGTGACGGGGATACGGTTAAAGCCGCGCGCAGCCAGCGCGCTGAATTCCTGTTCAGTCATGGCGGGTTCTTTCCTGAGTCAAATGAATAAATGCACAGCAACCGGCAAACGGTCAGAACCGCCATCGCCAGTGCAGAATCATTCGGTCAGGCAAGAATTTCATGATGAATACGCAAACAGGAAAATGATTAACGAGAAAGGCCATTCTTAATCAATTCCGCCGCTTCGACAAGCCCCGTCACCACGTAATCGGCATTCAGGCTTTCCAGCGGCGAACCGGAATGGTAGCCATATGGCACAGCAAAACTGATACAGCCAGCATTTTTTGCCGCCAGCACATCGTTTTCCGAATCGCCGATCATTACCAGCTGCT